>DRSQ01000124.1 GCA_011372505.1 Chlorobaculum parvum
CGCTGAACGACAGGCTCCTGAAATACGAGCAGATCAAAGTAATGCAAAACCTTGTGAAGACACAGAACTCAAAAGTCATCATCCTCGGCGACAAGTAAAAGAGCACTGCCGAACCGGGTTGCTTCCGGTTCGGCAGCGATTCAATCCGTGGCAGTTTGTGTTTGTCCAGATCAGTCCGTGAGTGTCTGTGCTCGTCCGTGCCAGTCCGTGTCTATCTCTTCCCCCTATTTCCCAATACAAAACTGCGCAAAAATCGTATTCAGCACCTCTTCGTTCACCACCTTTCCGGTGATTTCTCCGACGTAGTCGAGGGCGGCTCGGAGTTCGAAGGCGATGAGCTCGGTTTCGCTCTGGTGTTCGATGAGTTCGAGGGCGTTTTGCAGCGCGTCGGAGGCGTTGCGCAGGGCTTCGTAGTGGCGGAGGCTGGTGACGAGAACGCTCGCTTCGTGGAGTTTGTTGAGGCCTTTGGTGAGCTCGCCAATGTGCTGCTTTAGCGTGTCGATGCCGTCGCCGTTGAGAGCGGAGATGCCGATCACTTCGGTGCCGCTTCCGTCGGCGATGGTTCGGATCAGCTTGTCGGCGTTGGCGGCGCGGTCGAGCTTGTTGGCGACGGTGAGAAATTTCGCGTCGGGATGGGCCGCTTTCAGCTCGCGGATTTCCGTGAGTTCGTCGTCGAGCCGCTCCGTGCCGAGATCGAACAGGTAGAGAATCAGGTCGGCTTCGGCCATCTTCATGTGGCTGCGGCGGATGCCTTCGTGCTCGATCTCTTCGCCCGCTTCGCGCAGTCCGGCGGTGTCGGTGAGGCGAAACATGGTCTTGTCGTGGATGAAGCACTCCTCGATGTAATCACGGGTGGTGCCGGGCATGTGGCTGACAATGGCGCGTTCCTGGCCGAGTAACGTGTTGAGCAGAGTGGACTTACCGGCGTTCGGCTTTCCGGCGATGACCGTCGAGACCCCCTCGCTGACGAGCCTTCCGTGCTGGTAGGAGTCGATGAGCCGGTTCACTTCGCTGCGGAGCGTTTCGATCTGCGCCGACAGTTCGTCGCGGCTCTGGAACTCGACCTCCTCTTCGCTGAAATCGAGTTCGAGCTCGATCAGCGCCCGCGAGCGGATGAGCTGTTCGCGCAGGCCGCCGAGCCGCGCCGAGAGGTCGCCCTTCATCTGGCTGACCGCCGTGCGATAGGCCGATTCGGTGCGGGCGTGGATCATTTCGCCGATCGCCTCGGCCTGCAACAGATCGATGCGCCCGTTGAGGAAGGCGCGGCGCGTGAACTCGCCCGGCTCGGCGAGGCGGCAGCCGCTATCGAGCATCAGCCGCAGCACGCGCCCGACAACCACCGGCCCACCGTGGCAGGTGAACTCTGCCATCTCCTCGGCGGTAAAGGAGCGCGGCGCGCGGAAGACCAGCGCGATCACCTCATCGACCATCTCCTCGCCGTCGTAAAGCCGCCCGAAGTGCGCCGTGTATCCGGTGGCATCGGCGAGCTTTTCGCTGCCGTGCACCTTGCGGAACACGCGGTCGGCCAAGTCGAGCACCCCCGCGCCGCTGATGCGCACGATGGCGAGCGCCCCGACGCCAATCGGAGTAGCGATGGCGGCGATTGGATGGCCAGGAACGGGAAGGTGAAGATCGGATGATGACATAAGTCGATATGAAATTATGAGTTACAAAGGGCGGACGGTCATTTCATCGGGAAGCATACCGTCGGGCAATTGGACAAGCGAGACGATCAGCTGGGCGATCTCATCCGGCTGCATGAACTTTTTCGGCTCGATTCCGGCATGGTCGAAAAATCCGGTCTCGACCGAACCGGGGTTGAGGCACGCCACGCGGATGCCGAAGCCGCGCAGCTCCTCCATGAGCGATTCGGAGAAGCCGTTGACCGCGAATTTCGAGGCGCAGTAGGCCGTGCCGCCCTTGATGCCGCGCTTGCCCGCCACCGAGCCAACGTTGACAATCATGCCGCGCCCGTCGGTTTTCATCGACGGCACCACCTTGCGCTTGCAGAGAAACATGGCGGTGAGGTTGGTGTCGATCAGCCGCCGCCACTCCGCCGGATCGATGTATTCGATGTCGCGGAAAAAGCCGAAACCGGCGTTGTTCACCAGCAGATCGACCCGCCCGGTCTTGGTGAACACTGCCTCGAAGGCGCGGTCGATTTCGGTCTCGATGGTCACGTCAGTCTTGAGCCAGCGGAACCGCTCGTGCGCGATGGGCGTCTCGCGGCGGCTGAGGCCGAACACTGTAGCCCCGGGCTCAAGCAGGGCGCGGCAAGTGGTGAGTCCGATTCCCGAACTCGATCCGGTCACGACGGCGGTTGTTTCTGCGAGGTTCATGAGGTGGCGTGATAGTTGTGCCGGAGGCTGATTCAAAAATGATTTACAACAGCATTTTGATCTTGCGCTTTATTGTCATTCTGAACGCAGTGAAGAATCCAGCTTCTTCGAGACCTCCCGATAAATGACTCAGTTTAAAAGGCTTTACGAAAATCTTCTGGATTCTTCGCCCGACTACGTCGGGTTCAGAATGACAAGATGAGCGTGTCAATCATTTCAATAGTAAGAATTCTGCACGCGAAAGAGTAACTTTGACAGCATTGCAACAAGCCCTCGACATCATGAAGCACGAAGCCAGCCAGTCCATTGAAATCCTCAAGGAGTCCGTTCTCGACCACAACGCCGTCACGCCTGCCGAGCATTTCGAGCGGGTGGTGAATCTGGTGCGGGTGTTGCGTTCGGAGTGCCCGTGGGATCGCAAGCAGACGCCGGAGTCGCTGGCGCATCTCTTGCTCGAAGAGAGCTACGAGCTGGTGCACGCCATCGACACCGGCGATGGCCCGGAGCTGAAAAAGGAGCTGGGCGACCTGTTCCTGCACGTCTGCTTTCAGGTGCTGCTGGCCGACGAGGCGGGGAAATTTTCGTTTATCGATGTCTTTGAGGCGCTTTGCCACAAGCTCATCAGCCGCCACCCGCACGTGTTCGGCGGCGTGAAAGCTGAGACTGAGCAGGATGTTCTGGGCAACTGGGAGAGCCTCAAGATGAAGGAGGGGCGCACAAGCCTGCTGGAAGGCGTTCCGAACGCGATGTCCGAACTGCTGCGGGCCTATCGTGTACAGAAAAAGGTGGCGGGTGTTGGCTTCGACTGGCCGAGCGATGAAGGGGTGCTTGACAAGCTCACCGAGGAGATTGGCGAGCTGCGCAATGCGGCGGACAAGAGCGAGCGTGAGGAGGAGTTTGGCGACCTGCTCTTTACCATTGTCAACTACAGCCGTTTCATCGACGCCAACCCTGAAGATGCCCTGCGCAAGGCGACCAACAAATTCATGGATCGTTTCCGCAAGGTTGAAGCCTCCGTGCAGGTCTCTGGCAAAAGCTGGCAGGAGTTCTCAGCAGACGAGCTGGACTTGCTTTGGAACGAGGCGAAAAAATCATCATAATCCTTTATAGCCTGCATCCGGTTCCCGCAGGATGAGCTATTCTCAGCAATCCTCCTTTCGCTCACCAAAATCAACACGGCCATGGTACAACGCTCTCGTTCATCCGTGACAGCCCGTCCCTTCTTTTTCGCTTCCAGCACTGACGTGCAGTATGCTTGCCTTTATCCTCCTTACCCTGTTTGCGCAGAGTGCCCGGGCTGACTTCCGGCCCTCCATACTACAGGTGAAAAAGCCTGCGCAGGTGCAAAAAACTTTCCCGCGATCCATACTGATGAGGAACTCTACAACAACAGTTCGCCTGTGGGATGGCCGGGGAGAGCTCGGCAAGGAGCATTTCCAGTGCCTCAATAATATGGTCACGTCAGTACCGTCGGTCAAGAAGATGAAGCAGTGGTGGGTTCAGTGGTCAACGAATGATTCCGGGGTTGCGAAGGCGGTCTATCAGGTTTCTCTTTTTCCCTTTCCTGAATCGGTCGAAAACTGGAAGTCGCCTCCAGGCCTGCTCAAGACGGGAAGCATTCAGAAGGTCAGCGGAACCGGTAACCAGCCGCTGTTCTCCATCGATCTTGCTACGCTTATGCCCGGCAGCAGCGGCTCTGCCTCGATCAAAAAGAGCTCTTCGCAAAAGAAGCTGCAATCCCGTTTGTCGTCATCATCGGCATCTCCGTCGATTGCTGCAAAGCCGCTAAGCCCGGCAAGCGGCCGAGTTGTTCAGCTCAAACGCCCGGAACTGAAGCCGGCTCCGTCAAAGCCTGTCCTGTACAATCTTGCCCGGAAGGAGCCTTTGGCCATTACCTTCTATGTGCGCATCATCACCCTCAACGCTGCGGGCAAGCCGGTAGAGCCACGCCGTCGAAAGCGGCGACGCTGCACCTGAGCACGCCGGGTGGATCGAACTTCGTCTGGTACGGCGACCCCAATCCCAATGTGGCTACGCCTGAAATCCATGCGCCGGCGATAAAGATCGCCAGCTACGAGCCATTCCAGCCCGCGATGAGCGACTGGGACCGAAACTACATCGTCACCAAGGACATGCCGATGTTTGGCTACACAAAGGGGCAGGAGCTCTTCTTCCCGCGTGGCGACGGTTCGAAAGGTGCCTGGGAGGCGGTCAAGGATGCGGTCGGTAGTGTGTGGGATTCGTCACCGAAAGCATCAACAGGGCTGCCAACGCTTACAACAGCTTGAAGCAAAAGGCGCTCAATCTCGCGATCTCCCTTGCGAAAAACACCGTCGGCTGCGGAGAGACATGCCAGCAGGCCTTCACCTTCGGGCTGGACTACGGCTTGGCCGCTATGGGCATGCCGCCGTCGCTTCCGGATTTCGATGCGATGATGAGCATGGGCAAGGATTATATCATCGCCGAGATCGCCTCGGAAGCCTCTTCTTATCTGTCCGAAGACGATGTTCGCAAAGCGGTCAACTACCTCGAATCCGAAGTACGCAAAACTGCCGATAACGGAGCGGATGGCAGCAAGTGGCTGAGGCTGAACCCGAAGTTCCAGTACCACGATGCTGTGCTGATGTTCGAGGTCTCCAACCCGACGGGGAAGGTTACCGACAAGATCAGCTGCTGTATCCGCCAGAGCAAAGAGGTTTTCTATTTCCCGTTCGACAAGAAGAACTATTTCATCTCCATTCCCCCGATCAAACCGGGGCAGACGCTTCGTATTCCCGTTCTGCTCAGGCCGAACAATGTTCAGTGCAATAACGGCAAAGGTATGTTGATGAGCGATTGGAACCGGATGACTGAGACGCCTGCGCTGCTTCAGGTCTTTCCGGGCAATAACGAACAGGTGTTAATCAAGCGGTAAACAGGAGGGAAACCTGAGTTGGACGGGCTCTGAAATGAAGAAAAAAGCTGAGCCAATTGACATTCCGCCATCCGTAAAATTATCCCTGCAAATCCGGAACATTACTCCAAATTTGCAGGGATAATTCCATTGAAATTCTCTCTTTTTAGCGGTGCTCTTTTTTGAATTTTCACCTTATCGCCCCCAGAAACCTTTCCGCATCCTCGAAATATTCCCCATTAGGATAGTGGCCTCCGTCGTACAAACTCACTCTTGGCTTGATCCCGCCCTCTCGCAAGCGGACAACATCGGCCTCGAAACGCTTCTGCGGATAGAGGCTGTCGCAGTCGCCTCGACCGAGATGAACAGCGCGCATCAGAGCGAGGTCTGTGAGTTCTGGCGGGATGTCGCCACCGAGGAACATCACCGCACTGACCGCGTGGCGTCCCAGCACGGCGGTTCGGCAGGCCATTCCCACGCCTTGCGAGAAGCCGTGCAGCACCAGGCGGCCATCGAACGCTAACTTATTTATCAAAATTCCGATAACAGCATCGACGTAGCACACGTTTTCAGCGATGCGCAGCTTGCGGTCGCGGCGGGTCATCCAGCTCGCGCCGGGCTGACCTTTCGGATTGATGAAGGGGTGTAGTGCCTCTATAGAGCAGAGTACGAAGGGCTCTGAACGGGAAATTTCCCGAAGCAGTTCGAGTTCGTCTTCAGCGGTCTGGCCGTAGCCGTGGAATCCGACAAGCAGCGGAAAGAGGCTTTCGCCATCCGGCGCTTCAACAAGATAGCGTCCGCTGACGGAGGTTTCGAGATGGTGTTCGCTCATTATTCCGAGGGAAAAAACAAAACGCCGGTCTCTCCGCGATAAGTGAAAGACCGGCGCTGGATGGCTGGAAGGATTACTCCTTGATGAGGCGCATGATGCCGTTGATCGGAATCGGCAGCCATTCGGGGCGGTTGTTCAGTTCGTAGAGCAACTCGTAAACCGCCTTATTCATCAGGTAGCTCCGCAACAGCAAGTCGCGCTGGCGAGGGTCGTTCGGAATCAGACCCTGGCCTTCGGTGTGTTTTGTATAGATGTCGATGAAGTGCTGGCCCATGTAGTAGCTCCACAGCTCGGCCCACGGTTCCATCGCCTTGCGCTCTTCAGGGCGGATGAGGTGCTCCTGCATCAGCACGTTGAAGGCTGCGTAGTCGAAGGAGCGAAGCATTCCGGCAAGGTCGCGATAGACCGACCGCTTGATCTTGCGCTCGGAAAGCGAACGGGCCGGTTCGCCTTCAAAGTCGAGAATAATGAAGTCGTTGCCTGTGAAGAGCACCTGGCCGAGGTGGTAGTCGCCGTGAATTCTGATTTTAACCGTGTTGATCTTCTCCTTGCGCATCGGCTCGAACTGCTTGAGAATCTGCTTTTCCATGCCGAGCAGCTCTTTGGCGAGCGCTTTTGAGGAGTTCGGAACCGAGTGCATGGATTCGCGCAGGAAGATCATTGCGCGCTTGACCTGGTCGGTCATTGCCTGGTAGATCGAGCGCTGGTACAGCTTCGTGAACGGTTCGGGGGCAAACACCGGATCGGTGTCGATCGAGCCGAGCGCGATGTGCATTCCGGCCGTGCGTTCGGCGAGTGTGCCCACCATGTGGTAGTATAGACCGCCAAGCATTTCCTGCATGATCTCCGGCATCTCCTGTTCCAGTTCTGTAGCGGAGGGCAGGGCTGGTGCGAGCAAGCCTTCTGACCGGCGGGAGAGCACCTCCTCGAAATAGCGCTGCGCATGGTCGAGGCTCAGATTCCAGCCGTCGCACTCGTTCGGCACGAAGTTCTGCAGGATGCCGAGCGAGTAGCGCTCCCTGCGGCTTGCGCCGTAATCAAACGAGCCGAGATAAACCGGAATGTTCCGGTAGTCGGTCTCTTCGCTCAGCACGCGGGCAATCTCGACCTCCGGCGACATGCCGCTGTCGATCTTGCGGTAGAGCTTCAGGCACAGCTCTTCGCCGTACATCATGGAGGTGTTGCTCTGCTCCAGCCCCATTAGTCGCGATGTCAGCGGTTCTTCATCTTCCGCTTTTTCCTGGTAGAAGGTATCGATGAGCTTGCCGGTTTCAGCGGAAATCGTGCCCGCCGAGCCCTTCCAGTGCCTCGCGTTCAGGATGAGATCGAGTAGTTTTGAGCGGAATGCGGCATCGACGGATGCATCGATCAGCACTCCCTCTTCGCCGCCAAGTTCGATTTTAGCGATGGCGTGACGGTTGAATGACTCGTCGTTCAGATCGGCACGCTCGGACGGTACGAAGGTCAGAGGAAGTTGGTAGCGCTCGTTCTCGCCGCTCGGGTAGCGCACTTCGGTGATGGCGAAGGCCGAGTTTTCCAGCCCCGCGATCGGCACCAGGTCGAGTACCTGCACCCTGATGATGTTCCGGGCCTTCCCGCCAAACCAGCGGGCGCCTTTGTAGAACAGCGGCAAGAGGTCGGCTTCCAGCTTGTCGAGATTGCGCCCGGTAAACAGCCCCTGCCACTTCGCGGCGCGCATGGCGACCTTTTCGAGCAGGTCACCCCGGCTGACGATCGCCTCCTCCTTGAGCAGTCGGAGCCAGAAGAAGCCGTACGGAGCGAGCGCCACCATGTACGGGAATTTCCGCACCTTCGGGAAGCGGTTCATGCTGAAGATCTCCTCCGGCACGCAACCTGCGTATTCGGAAAGATCGACGCTGACCGCCTGAGCGTTGCGCGAGAGGTTGATCACCGTGAGGATGGTCTCGTCCTCGAAGGTGCGGGTGAACATGAGCACCTTGTGGTTGTTGACGTTGAGGAACTCGATGCTGCCGCGGCTGAAGGCCTTGAAGCGACGGGCAGTGGCCAGGGTGTGGCGCATCCACCAGAGCAGCGAGTTTGGGTTCGACTCCTGCACCTCGACGTTGACAGCCTCGTAGTGGTACTCGGGATCGATGATCACCGGCAGAAGCAGCTTCTGCGGATTGGCGCGCGAGAAGCCGGCGTTGCGGTCGCCGTTCCACTGCATCGGGGTACGCACGCCGTCGCGGTCACCGAGGTAGAAGTTGTCACCCATGCCGATTTCGTCGCCGTAGTAGAGTACCGGCGTGCCGGGCAGGGAGAGCAGCATGATGTTCATCAGCTCGATGCGGCGCCGGTCGTTGGACATCAGCGGCGCGAGGCGGCGGCGGATGCCGAGGTTGATGCGCGCTCTGGAGTCGTTGGCATAGACGCGGCGCATGTAGTCGCGCTCTTCGTCGGTCACCATTTCGAGGGTCAGCTCATCGTGGTTGCGCAGGAATGAGGCCCACTGGCAGGTTTCGGGAATCTCTGGCGTCTGGTCGAGAATGTCGATGATCGGGAAGCGGTCTTCGGCAGCCAGCGCCATGTACATGCGCGGCATGAGCGGGAAGTGGAAGTTCATGTGGCACATGTCCCCCTCGCCGAGGTACGCCGCGGAGTCCTCGGGCCACTGGTTGGCCTCGGCCAGCAGCATCCGGTTCGGGTAGTTCTTGTCCACGTAGGTGCGTAGTTTCTTCAGGAACTCGAAGGTTTTCGGCAGGTTCTCGCAGTTGCTGCCCTCCTCCTCGTAAAGGTAGGGCACGGCGTCGAGCCGCAGGCCGTCCACACCCATGCCGAGCCAGAAGTCGAGCACGTCGAACAATGCCTCGTGCACGGCGGGATTCTCGAAGTTCAGGTCGGGCTGGTGGTGGTAGAAGCGGTGCCAGTAGTACTGCCCGGCTACCGGATCCCAGGTCCAGTTCGAGGTCTCGAAGTCCTGGAAGATGATGCGGGCCTCGTCATATTTTTCATCGTCGTCGTTCCAGACGTAGAAGTCACGCTCGGGTGAACCTTTAGGGGCCTTGCGCGCCTTTTTGAACCACTCGTGCTGATCGGAGGTGTGATTGACCACCAGCTCGGTAATGACTTTGATGCCGCGCTGATGCGCCTCTTCGAGGAACTCGCGGAAATCCTCGAGCGTGCCGTAATCGGGATTGACCGACTTGTAATCGGCAATGTCATAGCCGTCGTCGCGTAGCGGCGAAGGGTAGAACGGCAGAATCCAGATCGCCGTTACCCCGAGTTGTTCGAGGTAATCGAGACGGCTCTTCAGACCGCGAAAATCTCCGATACCATCATTGTCACTATCGCAAAAGGTCTTGACGTGCAGTTCGTAGATGATGGCATCCTTGTACCAGAGCGGCTCCGGTTGATAGCCTGTTACAGCTTGTTTTTTGGGCATTGGTGATTGCAAAAAGTGCGTTGATTATGATAGACACCTCTAAAAACTTATTGCTTATTGCGTGCCCTGATTGCTGCGTTGGGTGTTACTCGAAATCCTCACGTACTATCAGTACGCTTCGGTTTCTGCGCTCCATCCGCCTTGCAATCGGGGTGCTCATGACACTTTTTCGAGGTGTCATGAGGGAAGATTAACCCTGAAAATGTGTGCCGGCATGATGTGCGGATTCAGTTCGATGTAGTTCCACTCGCCGTTCCAGTCAAAAGTGCGCCCGGTAATCAAATCCTCGACCGTGAAGCGCTCGGTGTGCGTGCACCCGAACTTTTCGAGCGGGAAGCGCAGCCAGCCGCCGCGCGTGTTCCTGTCGTCGAGCGTGACCACCGTGAGTATGACGTTCGAGCCGTCAGGCGAGCACTTGACGTAGCCCATGAGCTGGTCGTGCTCCCGGCCCTCTGTGGCGTCGATCTTCACGAAGGTGATGTCGTTGGTCTGCTGAAGCGCCGGATTTTCCTTCCGGATGCGGTTGACCGTGGCGATTTCGGAGCGGATGTTGCCGGGCCGGTCGAGGTCCCACTGCTTGATTTCGTATTTCTCCGAATCGACATACTCCTCTTTGCCGGGGAACGGCACATGCTCCAGCAGCTCGTAGGCCGGGCCGTACATCCCGTAGTTCGACGAGAGCGTGGCGGCCAGGACCATGCGGATGATGAAGCGCGGACGGCTGCCGCCTTGCAGCTCTTCGTGCAGAATGTCCGGCGTGTTGGGCCAGAAGTTCGGGCGCATGTAGTCCTTCAGCTCAGTCTGGGTCAGCTCGGTCAGGTACTCCTGAAGATCGTGCTTGGTATTGCGCCAGGTGAAGTAAGTATAGGACTGGCTGTAGCCGCCTTTGGCCAGCCGCGCCATCAACTTCGGGCGGGTGAACGCTTCGGCGAGGAACACCGTGTCGGGATGCTTTTCGAGGATGGAGCCGAGCGCCCACTCCCAGAAGGCGAACCCTTTGGTGTGCGGATTGTCAACCCGGAAAATCTTCACCCCTTTGTCGATCCAGAAGATGAACACGTCGCGCAGGGCGATCCAGAGGTTCTGCCAATCCTCCGATTCGAAGTCGATGGGCAGAATGTCCTCATACTTCTTCGGCGGATTCTCGGCGAACTGCACAGTGCCATCGGGACGCCAGCGGAACCACTGCGGATGCTCCTTGACCCACGGATGGTCGGGCGAGCACTGGAAGGCGATGTCGAGCGCCACCGAAATGCCCTGTGCTTCGGCCTCCTGCACTAACGCCACGAACTCATCCATCGTGCCGAGCTCGGGATGCACCGAGGTGTGGCCGCCGTCCTCGCTGCCGATTGCCCAGCAGCTTCCAGGATCATCCGGCCCGGCCACAAGTGCGTTGTTCTTGCCCTTGCGCTTGGTCACGCCGATGGGGTGGATCGGCGGCAGGTAGAGCACGTCGAAACCCATCAGGGCGATGCGCGGCAGCAGGTTCATGCAGTCGCGGAAGGTGCCGTGCTTGCCCGGCTCCCCGGCCCAGGATCGGGGAAACAGCTCGTACCAGGTGCTGAAGCCAGCTTGTTTCTGATCGATCTGGAGCAGCAGAGTCTTTTCGTAACGGCTCGCCATCGAGCGCTCCGGAGAGCGCTCCATCGCCGCCGCAAGCCCCTCGCTCAGCGCCGCCTCGACAGCCGCATCGCCATTGCCAACCGACAGCAGCCCCACGTAGTGGTGCAACGTACCTGCATCGTCGCCCGTCGCTCTCGCAGCGCCAAGCTCCACGATGGTCGCGCCGATACGCAGTTCGAGGGACATCTCCTGGCCCGCGTCGAGCTTCTTCTGGAACCCCTTGCGCCAGGTCTGGAAGTGATCGACCCATGCCTCGACGGTATATTCAACTACGCCCGGCTCGCCCACCCCGAACGACGCTGTCCAACGGTCGTTCGCCACAAAGGTCATCGGCGTCCGCCGCCACTCCGTCTCGCTTTTTCGACGGTAAAGCAGTTCGGCGACAATCGTATCCGCACCATCGGTGAAAATATCGGCCTCGACCGTCATTCGGTCGTTCTCGACTTTTTTTGCGGGGAAACGTCCACCGTCGATTTCAGGAAAAACCCGGTCGATTACGACTCTCCGGCGTCCGTCGAAAGGATGATCTTGCCGAACAAGGGCAGGCAGGGCAAACTCTGACTTCATAAGCTGTAAATGATGAGAACTTCAGAGTGCGCTGCAACTCGGGGCGCACTCTGCATTAGCAGTATTGATGGACTGGCCATCCCGAACGAATCGTCCGAAAAACCGGTCGCATGAACCTGCAAAATATGAAATGTCGAACTCTTTTCACCGCTGCGAACAAGCTTAATTTACCTGCGGGACAAAAACTTTTTCACAACATTCGCAGCTTACTTGCCACTACCTGTTGTGGAAAGCCCGATGCGCTGGAGCATTTTCGGAACGGTGCGATCGAGGTTGATCAGCAGGTGCAGGATGATCGCCAGAACGGTCGAGGTCGGAAGCGGATCGGTGAAGACGGCCTGGACGTAAGCTGGGGTACGGGCGTAGAGGCCGGGGAGAAATGCCGTGCTCAGTCCGAAAAA
>DRSQ01000125.1 GCA_011372505.1 Chlorobaculum parvum
CTGGCTTTGCGTCCCATGCCCGGTGGATAGTCATAGACCACGAAGGCGACCTTTTTGTCGTGGTTCGGGGTGTGGCGCAGTTCGGAGAACTTTTTCGCAAGCGTGGAAAGGCGGTCGAGGCGGTCGGGCACGGTGTGCAGGCGGCCATCCTTGATCGCGCCGAGCACCACCGGGCAGACCGCGCCGTCCATCTCGGGAAGCGCATAGGTCATGGCCGACTGCAACGGCACGACGCCTTGCGTTTTCCATGAGTTGATGTCTTGGATGAAGAGCGGCTGCGAGACGACGTACGGCGCATTGAGCTTGCCGAGAATCTCCTCGCGCGCGGCAGCCGAAGCGCCCGGCGTGGTCGCGCCGGCAGGTCCGCCGACAAAGCCGAAGCCCATCATGTTAATGAGCATGTCGATTTTGGTGTGGGTGAACCACTCACGCGCCGCGACGTGGCCCTCGACGCCCATCACGAACACCGGTAGCGGATTGAGTCCTTTGGCCTCGATGGCGCGGATGGTGTTGTCGATGTACTCCTTCTCCTGCAAGAGGTGCTTGCGGAAGAAGAGCAGGGCGATATTGTTCTGCTGTTTGGAGGCTTTGTTCTTTTTATGCAGCCACTTTTCGTAGTGGTTCAGGTCTTTCATGTAGTCCGGCGCGTCCGGGTGGTAGAAGCCCATCGTCGGAACCTCCTGCACCTTGGCGGCCTTCACGTTCACCTCGAAGTACTCGGACATGATGTAGTTGAACATCGAGGCGAGGTTTTCGGCGGTCGGATGCATCCAGTAGGTATAAACCTGCATCCAGTTCTTGAAATCCTTGGCTTTCTTCGGAATCAGCGGCAGCATGGTGCGCATGATCTTCAGAAGCTTCATGTAGCCGTAGAGGGCATCCTCGTCGCGGCCCTTGACGAGCATTTTGGCGACCTTCTTGACGATGTCGGGCATTCCGCTGCCGTCTTCGGAGACGACGTAGTTGCCGACCCTGGTCATGTGCATCACTTCGGGCATCGATTCGTAGGCGAAAATCGTCTGGACCTTCGACTGATCGAGTTGTTCCTGAAGCCAGTCAGCCTGATTCTTGAACTGGATCAGGGTGGTGAAGATGCAATCGGCTTCCTGGATAGCCTTTGCGGCCTCCGGGTTCTGGTGTTCAAGATCCTGGTCTGTCCACTGGGTCAGCTCGGCGTTCTGGCCGATCAAATCTTTCACTTCTCTCCAGACGCGCTGGTTGCACTGTTCCATTCCAACAACCGCGGCAATTCGGATTTTGTCGCCCATAGATAACTGTGATGTGCTTGGTTTGTGAGCCGTCACGGCTTGTCAGTCGTGGATCGAGTCGTGCTCCGTGAAGCTCTGAGGTTTTAACAGGACTACGCAATGTACGAAATCCTGCTTTGAATAACAGCAGCAAAAAAACAAACCCCTCCGGATGGAGGGGTTTTGCGCTAAAGAACCCGCGTGCTTTGCGGAAAGTTTCACTCAGTATGTCAAGTCGATACCGGCCAGGAAGCTGCGACCGGGGGCAGCAAACCACTCAGCCTCCGAGTACAGTTTGTTTGTGATGTTTTTGCAGAGAAGCGTACCGGTAATGTTGTCGGTGAGTTTGTATTTAACTCCGGTATCGATTACGATAAAGTCACCGGGATAACCTTCGCCATCGGGACGCGTGTAAGCGTTGATAGCTTTGTACTTGCTTACATACCGGCCCGTTGTGTTGATGCTCAGTTTTCTGGTGGCATTCCAGGTTACGCTCGCCGACGCCGTATGCTCGGGGCGCATCGGGAGCCATTCCGGGTCGGGGTTGTTGTCGATCGAGGCTCCAGTTACTTCGTAATCGACGATTTTAGCGTTCATGTATGCGTAGCCAAGGTTTAGCGATATCTTTTCGGTTGGCTTGATGTTGAGACTTGTTTCGATACCCCAGATTTTTGCTTTACGGAAGTTTTCAAAAACAAAATAGGGGCCTGAAGCGCCGGTCTCAAAAACAGATTCGATGAGGTTGTCATACTTGTTCAGATATGCCGCAATATCGAATGATACCTGGTTGGAAAAGACCTTGTACATGCCGATTTCGTAAGCGGTCATGGTCTCCTTGTCAAGAGCAGGGTTTGGGTTGCCATACCACAGGCCGGCATCCCGAACGAAGCGTTCAGAGAGTGTCGGCGCGCGGAAGCTTCTGCCCCAGGAGGCGCGGAAACTCATGTCGTCGGTTGCCCTGTAGTTCAGGGCGATACGCGGACTGATTGCATCAACCGAAGGGTTTTCAATATCACTTGTCACAGTCGGTGTCCCAAGTGTTGAATAATCAAGGTAATTGACTTCATCGGCATCGATGCCGCTCCAGTCGTAGCGAACAGAGAGCAGCGCGGTCAAACGGTCGGTCATTTTGAACTCATCCTGCAGAAAAACTGCAAAGTTTTTTTCCTGTATTGAGTTGAGATCGCTGTCGGAAAGAGGATGATCTACCGGAATTTCAGCCGTGTATTGTGTCGATTTGACATCGACGATGTTGCCGTCGACACCAAACAAAAGACGGTGTTGATCGCTCACCCTGTAATCCAGCTTGACCCCTGCTCCATAGCGGTTGGATTTGTCCGCATTGAATTCATC
>DRSQ01000126.1 GCA_011372505.1 Chlorobaculum parvum
TAGCGTGCAGCACGCCGAATCAGGTGGTGCTCGGCATTCAGCCCGACGAAACCGTCGCAATCCGCTTCGGCACCAAGCGCCCCGGCGAGCAGATGGTCACCGATCCGGTTTTCATGAAGTTCGACTACCGCGAAACCTTCCCCGGCGAGCAGTTGACCCCGTACCACCGCCTGCTCCTCGATGCTATCGAAGGCAACCAGATGAACTTCATCCGCAAAGACAGCGTCGAAACCTCCTGGCAAATCATCGACAGCCTGCGCGACTCGCTCGACGGCATCACGCCAGAATGCTATCCGTCGCACTCGTGGGGTCCGGATGCGTCTCATTTGTATGGGTGAGATGAATTTTGGGGAGGGTTGAAAATTCTTTCATGGACACTCAATCTTACATTGCCATGTTCAATTGTCCCGGCTTTCAAGCCGGGGTCCACATGCGCCCCCCCCAAAAAAAACTGGGCTTCAGCCCAATTTCTTCATACCTCGCAATCATCAGAACCTGTCCGCAAATCCAAACTTCTCAATGAACTCCTGATACTCGTCAGCAAAGGTTTTCACTTTGTGATGTTCAATCTGACCATCGATATAGGCACGAACCGCGTCGAGCTGTGATTCGCTGACGGACACGGCGAAATAG
Organism: Chlorobaculum parvum; assembly: GCA_011372505.1. GTDB lineage: Bacteria > Bacteroidota > Chlorobiia > Chlorobiales > Chlorobiaceae > Chlorobaculum > Chlorobaculum parvum_B. The sequence goes on from DRSQ01000126.1 coordinate 634, forward strand.
TCATCCTGCCAACCGAACCGGAAAGGTAGCACACCACTTTTGTTCATCCAGCATGACGATTCTCCCTTGAGGGTCTGAATGACTCTGGCAATATTCTGATTGGAACCAAGAGAGATCAGGAGATGGACATGGTCATTGCTTCCGTTAATCTGATCGATAAAAATGCCCTGATTCCCGGCATATTCTGCGATGTGCTTGAAGAGGTTGCAGGGGTTGAAGTCTTCCAATAATGTTGAAATATAAGAAATTGGGCTGAAGCCCATATGGGGGGGCTTTCTCTTCCCCGGACTAAAGTCCGGGGCAAAATGAATGCAAAAGATGAAATATCAGGCGGGATGAATCCCGCCTGAAAATTAAGGGTGTTTTAAATTCTACTCCTTCTCCACAAACCACCAAACATCCCCACTTCTCGGCTTCACCATCCCCGACGGCAGCTCTGGCTTTTCGCCGTTGCTGATCGAGCGGGCAAACTCGTAGCGTGATGGCGGGACGAGGAAGAGCACCGTCTTGGCTTCGTTGATGGCTGGCAACGTCAACGTCAGCCTTGTGCCGGGTGGTTTGCCGTTGGGGGCATCCACCGCGATGACCCAGCGTTCCTTTTCAGCGAGCGCCGCTTTATCGTCAGGCATCAGCGAGGCGGTGTGGCCGTCGTCGCCGAGGCCGAGGAGGATGAGGTCGAAGCTTGGCGGGGCTTCGCTATTTCCGCGTTTGCGGAACAGGCCGCGCAGCAGCGCTTCGTAGCGGCGGGCGTCGGCTTCGGGATCGCCGGACTCGGTGGACATCCGGTGGATGTTGGCGGGCTTGATGCAGATATAGCGGATGAGCGTTTTGCGGGCCATGCCGTAGTTGCTGTCGGGATGGCTGAGGGGCAGGTAGCGCTCGTCGCCCTGGAAGAGCAGGGTTTGCGGCCAGGGCAGGATGATCGACTCGGGGTCGCGCACCGGTCGGCGTGCCTCGTCCGGAAGGGTGTAGCCGAGCTCGAGATAGCGCCCCTCTTTGATGCCCCGCGCGAGCTTGAGGTAGAGCGCCGCCGGGGTTTTGCCGCCGGAGAGCACGAGCGTGAAGCGCCCGCGCTCGGCGACTGCGCGGTAGGCCAGGTCGGTGATGAAGGCGACGGCTTTTTCGAGAAGCTCGTCGTGCGGCGCAGAAATCCAGTTCGTCATGCCTGTCCCGTTTTGAGCAGTTCGAGCGCTTTTTCGGCGATGTTCGACGCCGTGAAGCCGAAGTGCTCCATCACCTGTGGGCCGGGGCCTGACGCGCCGAAGCGGTCGAGGCCGATGACGATGCCGCCGCTTCCGGCCACGTCGTGCCAGCCGAAGCTGGTTGCGGCTTCGGCGACGACGCGCTTCGTGATGCTCGCGGGCAGCACGCTCTGGCGGTAGGCCGCGCTCTGTTCGGCGAACAGCTCCTTCGAGGGCATCGAGACCACGCGGACGGCGTACCCTTCGGCTTCGATCCGCTCTTTGGCTTCGAGTGCCGGATGCACTTCGGAGCCGGTGGCGACGATGATGGCGCAGTTGCCCGGCTCCGCTTCGGCTCCCTCCGCCCAGTCAGCGAGCACGTAAGCGCCCTTCGGCACTTCGGCGCGGATGCGTCCGTCGGCGTCGTCGAGCACCGGCAAGCCTTGCCGCGTCAGCACGAGCGCGGCGGGTTTGCGGCGTTCGAGCGCGAGCAGCCATGCGGCTTTGGTTTCGTTCGCGTCCGCCGGTCGATAGACGTCCATCCCCGGCATGGCGCGGAGCATAGCGAGCTGTTCTATGGGCTGGTGGGTCGGGCCGTCCTCGCCGAGGCCGATGCTGTCGTGCGTGAAGATGAA
>DRSQ01000127.1 GCA_011372505.1 Chlorobaculum parvum
GAACGCTGGTGGAGATGATCGTGGCCGCAGATGAAGTAGCGGACGCCGTTGCGTTGCAAACTCGCGAAAAAGGCGTTTTGCCACTCTGGATGCTCGTCGGCGTATCCGCTGAAGAGCGTGTCCTGATGATTCTGGCCGAGGATAGGCTGATGCGAAAAAACGAAAGCGTGTGGCGCACCGCGCTCGGTCAGATCGAGCCGCCCGCTGATCCACGCCTGCTGATCGGCGACGGTGTAGCCGGATGGGTAGTGCGTCGAATTGGGGACGACCCGACCCGGCAGCGGCCAGTTGTCGATGATAACGAAACGCGCCCGCTCCTCGCCCGCTCCAAAGTCGAACGAGTAACTCAGCCCGTCGAGATCACGGCTGACTTCGACCGGACTGCTGAAATTCGAACCGATCGTGTAGCGCCGCCCCTCCCGCATCTCGAACCCGCCGTCACGGGTCTGTGTAAAGCGCATCCCGAAGCCGGTCGCGCCATAACCGTTGCTCTCGCCGCTCTTGCACTCATGATTGCCACGGACAGCGAAAAAGCCGATCCCCGCATCGATCAGCGGGCGGGCGGCTTCGAGACGCACCTCCTGGGAAAGCTCACCGCCGTCGTCGCTCAGGTCGCCAACCTGAATGACGAATTTCACACCGGCGTCGATAAACTGCCGGTTCACCTGCTCGATGATCGACTCCGCAACCGTGGAGGGATTTTCGCCCGCGGGATCAGCAGTCGTCCACTGCGTATCGCCCATCACACCAAATTTCCAGGGCTCGGCCAGCAATGCCGACTGCCCCAGCAGCATGAACAGCATGAGCAGTATCACGGCTCTTCCGGAGGAACGAACAAAACTCATAAGTACAATCACCATTTACTGAACAGAGCTATCACACAAGATGCAAGCTGGCATGCAAAGAGAATACCGGAAAATAGATCATTGCATCAAACCGCCTGGCCACGGGAATGTTACGTTCATGCTAAGACTTTTTCAACTCCAGCTACCGGCATCCGCCTGTTTTCTCATCTCACCCACTTTTATGCCTCTTTTTGTACCAATGCCACAAAACAGCCACAATCTTGTTTCCAACATCACATTTGAGTTGCATGACATTTTCCGATTGCGTACATTTTGTGGTTAATTTTTTCGGCATCCCCATTATCTATGGACACGGTGCCAAAAGCTTTTGCAGGATTCGTCCTCAGAGCTTGCCGGAAGGCGTCCCGTGTCCAGTCTGTCGTTTCTCGACATTCCCCCTCACGAACTCTCCTTTTCGGCAGCCCTGCAGAACGCCTGTTGTTCTTGTCGTTCTCTCAACTATAACCGAAAGGGAAACTATGTCACATTCAAGGTATTACTTTACCTCGGAATCAGTTTCAGAAGGTCATCCAGACAAGGTAGCCGACCAGATCTCCGATGCCGTGCTGGATGAGTTCATCAAACAGGACCCCAACTCGCGCGTCGCTTGCGAAACCTTCGTTACGACCGGTCAGGTGATCGTCGGCGGCGAGGTAACCACCAAAGGTATCGTCGATGTCCAGACGATCGCTCGCAAGACCATTACTGAAATCGGCTACACCAAGGGCGAATACATGTTCGATGCCAACTCCTGTGGCGTTCTCTCCGCCCTGCACTCGCAGTCGCCCGACATCAACCGTGGCGTGGATCGCAAGGAAGAGATCGAAGACGAGTTAGACCGCGTCGGCGCTGGCGACCAGGGCATGATGTTCGGTTACGCCTGCACCGATACCCCGGAGCTGATGCCTGCTGCCATCCAGTACGCCCAGGAGCTGGTCAGACTGCTTGCCGAAATCCGCAAGGAGGGCAAGATCATGACCTACCTCCGTCCCGACTCCAAGAGCCAGGTGACCCTCGAATACGACGAGAACGACAAGGTGCTCCGCGTCGATGCCGTGGTGGTCTCCACCCAGCACGATCCCGAACCGGCAGGCATGAGCGAAGCCGAGTTTCAGGAGGTCATCAAGAACGACATCATCGAGAACGTCGTCCGCAAGGTGATCCCTGCCGAGCTGATCGACGAGAACACCAAGTTCCACATCAACCCGACCGGTCGCTTTGAAATCGGTGGCCCTCACGGCGATACCGGTCTGACCGGCCGCAAGATCATCGTCGATACCTACGGTGGCGCAGCTCCGCACGGCGGCGGCGCATTCAGCGGTAAAGACCCGTCGAAGGTTGACCGCAGCGCAGCATACGCAGCTCGCCATGTGGCCAAAAACATCGTCGCTGCCGGTCTGGCCGACAAGTGCACCGTGCAGGTCTCCTACGCCATCGGCGTGGCCCGTCCGGTTTCGATCTACATCAACACCCACGGCACCGGCAAGCACGGCCTGTCCGACAGCCAGATCCAGGAGAAAGCCGAGGCGATCTTCGATCTGCGCCCGCTGGCCATCATCCGCCGCTTCAACCTCGACCGTCCGCACGGCTGGTGCTACCGCGACACGGCAGCCTACGGCCACTTCGGTCGAGAGCAGTTCCCGTGGGAAAAGACCGAGAAAGTTGACGAGCTGAAAGCAGCGTTCAACCTCTGATCCAACAAAACCTCTGAAAGCCTCTGTGGACAAGCATCCCGGAGGCTTTCGTTTATAGACACCTCTAAAAAGTGTCATGAGAGACCTGAGAGCAAGGCGGCTGAAGCGCAAAAACCGGAGCGGACACGTAGTACGTGAGGATTTTGAACACCACCCAACGCAGCAATCGGGGCTCGCAATAAGTTTTTAGAGGTGTCCTTATTCCGAAAAAACTGAAAAACTCGCTGAAAACATGACTACAGAAGCAGCAGTGCTCGACTACAAAGTGGCCGATATTACGCTTGCCGGATGGGGCCGCAAAGAGCTCGAAATCGCTGAAAAAGAGATGCCGGGCCTGATGGCTACGCGCAAGAAATACGAAGGCAGCAAGCCGCTCGCAGGCGCGCGAATCACCGGCTCCCTGCACATGACCATCCAGACCGCCGTCCTGATCGAGACGCTGGTTGAACTCGGCGCCGACGTACGCTGGGCGAGCTGTAACATCTTCTCGACGCAGGATCACGCCGCAGCAGCCATCGCAGCCGCCGGTGTTCCGGTGTTTGCATGGAAGGGCGAGACCCTCGACGAGTACTGGTGGTGCACCCGCCAGGCCCTCGAATTCGAAGGCGGCAAAGGCCCGAACCTCATCGTCGATGACGGCGGCGACGCCACCCTGATGATTCAGCTCGGCTACAAGATCGAGAACGATCCTTCGATGCTCGACGAGGAGCAGTCGGTTGCCGAAGTCAAGGCGCTCTACAGCCAGCTCAAAGAGGTGTTCGCAGAGGACAACCAACGCTGGCACAAGGTTGCCGCCGAGATGAAGGGCGTCTCCGAGGAGACCACCACCGGCGTACACCGTCTGTACCAGATGATGGACAAAGGCGAATTGCTCTTCCCGGCCATCAACGTCAACGACTCGGTCACCAAGTCGAAGTTCGACAACCTCTACGGCTGCCGCGAGTCGCTGGCCGACGGCATCAAGCGCGCCACCGACGTCATGATCGCCGGTAAAGTAGTTGTTGTGCTCGGTTACGGCGACGTGGGTAAAGGTTGCGCCCACTCGATGCGCTCCTACGGTGCTCGCGTGATCGTCACCGAGATCGACCCGATCTGCGCCTTGCAGGCCGCCATGGAGGGCTTCAAGGTCACCACGATCGAAGAAGCACTCGAAGAGGGTAACATCTACGTCACCACCACCGGCAACAAGGATGTCATCACCCTTGAGCACATGAAGCAGATGAAAGACGAAGCGATCGTCTGCAACATCGGCCACTTCGACAACGAAATCCAGGTCGATGCGCTCAACAACTTCAAAGGTGCCACGAAGATCAACATCAAGCCTCAGGTTGACAAGTATGTCTTCGAGGATGGCCGCTCGATGTACCTGCTCGCCGAAGGGCGCCTGGTGAACCTCGGCTGCGCCACCGGCCACCCGTCGTTCGTGATGAGTAACTCGTTCACCAACCAGACCCTCGCCCAAATCGAACTCTGGATCAACGACTACGCAGTGGACGTCTATCGCCTGCCGAAGAGGCTCGACGAAGAGGTCGCCCGTCTGCACCTCGGACAGATCGGCGTCAACCTCACCACCCTCTCGCAGGAGCAGGCCGACTACCTCGGCATCCCGGTCGAAGGCCCCTACAAGCCGGACCACTACCGCTACTGATCTGCGGCATTCCGCCAGATCAACGCAAAAAAGCAGCCACGACAAGGCTGCTTTTTTTGTTTGCAAGATCAGTCGAATCGGACTGACTATCCCCTCACCAGCCTTCGCCGAAGGTGTCAAGGACGGCCATCATGACCTTGCGTTTTTCTTCGCAGAATTCGGCATCATCGATGCCATCGAGGTTCACCTCGACATTGGCTTTAGCGCTGAGCATACCAGCGATCAGCAAATGACGCCCAACGATCACATCGCTGAGTACAGAGGGGTTGCCGATCTGTTCAAGGCGGTCCACAAGAGGCAGCATAACGGTACTCCGGTTGAATAGCTCGAACGGCACTTCGGAGCTGGCTCTCAGCGCAGCCTGGATGGCGGCACGACGAGCTTCGGTCTCCTCGGGCGTCGTTTTCGGCATTCTGTACACCTCCATGATCATACCGAAAACCTCCATATCGCGGTCGCCGAGAACAAGCAGCTGGCGGCGGGCCGTTTCGCACGTTTCGAGAATCGATCGCACTTCATCTTCGACATCGGCGAACTTCTTCTTGCCGATCGTCAGGTTGCAAACCATCGAGAGCAGAGCGACGCCCTGGGCCGCCGTGACTGCCGCCGCTGCACCGCCGCCGGGGGTGGGATCGGCGCTGGCGAGACGGTCGAGGTAAGTGGAAATCGTGTCGGAGCCGAGCGTGCTGTCAGGCTTCATGGTGGTAGTTGCGATAGAGTTGGAGGGCGTTTCTCATGCACATGGCCACGGTCATCGGGCCGACCCTCGGGATGTAGAGGCCGGCAGCCTCTTTCGACTCCGGCTCGAAGTTCCGGATGGAGGAGAAGTTCAGGCAGACCGCACCCGGCTTCAGCTCGTCAGCTCTTATCTTGTCGAATTGCTTTGAAGGAACGCCGGTAATGACGATATCCGACTGCCGCAAAACCTCCGCGCGAGTAACGGGTGTAGGCTCGTTACCGGGTTCCTTGACGTCAACCACAAATCCACCGTCGATGTCAAATGAATAGACCCGCGCGCCGTCGTTGGAGAGCATGTAGGCAAGCGGCTTTCCAACAACCTCCGAACGATTGAAAATGGTAATCTGCTGACCGGCAAATGGCAAGCCATAGGGGATATAAGAGTCGGTCTCTTCGAGCAGCTTGATGATCGCCAGCGGCGTACAGGGCAGAATCGCCTTGAACTTGTGCTCCTCGTCATCAAAGCGCTCGTTCGCGTACAGCTTGCTGATCCAGTGCGGGCAGAGGCCCTCCACATCTTTGTGCGGAGAAATGATGTCGCGGAGTTCAGCATCCCGGCTGTCGCCCCAGATCGGGTAATAGACAAAAATACCGTGCACCTCTGAATTCCGGTTGGCCTCTTCGAGCATCTCCCTGACCGATTCGGGACTGGTTTTGCGCAAATCGAAGCGGATGCCGACATCCTCACAGCCGGCTCGCGTGTAGTCTGCGTAAGTCGCCGATGCAGGATCATCAGAGGCCAGAATGCCAACGATATTGATGCTCAGCTTTTCGTCGCTGATCTCCCGGCGGACGGCATCACGAAATGCGGCGGCGATTGGGTTCGGGTCGAGTGCTTTCATGAATCAACAGTACTGTGTATGACAAATCTGTACGGGTAAAAGAGAGAGATGGCGACTCCAACGGAGCACGCTGCGCTTTGTCCGAAATGCTTCCAAAACGAAGCGAACAGAGCTGCTTGGTAGTGCATGGCAGGCTACAGAATCCAGTCGTTGAGCCGAATTGCCCGCTGCTCTGAGCGGTGCATGGTCCGGCGCATGAGTTTGCTGGGGCGGCAGGATTCGAACCTGCGAATGTCGGCTCCAAAGGCCGATGCCTTACCACTTGGCGACGCCCCATCGTTGACGGATCGCTCCGTCATAAACGGCTTGAATTATACGGATTAATCGGCGAAAACACAACTCGAAGGCACAGGGAAAGAGGAAATGGACGAAGTGGACTGTGTGGACGAATGGAAGACATGGACTGACACGGACAATGTAAGAGAAGAGATGGCATTTTGGGAGCCATTACTTGCCAATGAGTTTTTGCGGAACATTTTTTTACTTTTTGCATTGACCTTTTCCGCCAAACCCACAGCCTCGCTCAATGACGAAAATCAAGATTTGCGGCATCACCCGCCACGAAGACGCGCTTGCCGCTGCCCTGGCCGGGGCTGATGCGCTCGGATTCAACTTCAGCCGCAAAAGCCCGCGCTGCATCGATGCCGAAACGGCTCGCGACATCATCGCCGAATTGCCGCCGCTGGTCACGCCGGTCGGCATCTTCGTCGAGCAGTCGCCCGCGGAGATCAACGACATCTGCCACCACTGCAGCTTGCAGACGGCCCAACTCCATTCGGACGACTACGATGCGGAAAAAACGCGGCGACTCGAAGGCGTTCGAGTGATCCGGGTGTTTCGGCCCGGCCCGAAGTTCAGCATCGAAGAGGTCGGAAATTATGCGGAACAGACCGGCTGCCGGGGATTTCTCTTCGATGCCTTCAGCCCCGAAATGGCCGGTGGCACGGGCAAAACCATCGATGCTTCGACCGCTTCGATGCTGTTCGAGCGGACTCGCGATTTCGGCTGGGCGCTGCTGGCAGGCGGGCTGAATCCGGAAAACGTCGCCGACGCGGTGCGCCTGGTGCGGCCTTGGGGCGTCGATACGGCCAGCGGCGTGGAGTCCGCGCCCGGGGTCAAGGATCACAAAAAAATCGCCGATTTCATCCGGGCCGTGCGCAAGGCCGACCGCTCGCTCACCCCTTCGAGCTGATGTGGCCGAGGATGATCTCCGACGCGGTTTCGGGCAGTTCGAGCGTGATGAGGTGCCCGCAGTCGGGCACGCTGAGGTAGCTGCCGAACTCGGCCATCTCCTGCAACTTCCGGGCGTTGTCCGGAGTCATGATGCCATCCCCCTCCCCCGCCACGAAGAGCACCGGCACCTTCAGTGCGCGCACCTTTTCGGGCAGCATCTCGGTGGTTTCGAGCGCCGTGATCTGGCAGGTTGTCTGCTCGATGGCCTCCGAAGCGCAGAGGCCGAGGCTCTCGAATCCGACGTTGATGTCGTGCATCATGATCGAATTTTTCGCCAGCGCCAGCCGGGCGAACATGTAGGCCGGAAGCCACCACGTGAGCTTCCGCATCATCTTGTTAAAGATGAAGTTAAGCGTTGCGGGAGCAGCCTTCGAGATGAACTCGTTGTTCGGCAGGTAGCCGAAGTTGAAGAAGGTCATCGACTGCACGCTGTTCGGATAGCGATGCGCGTAGTCGAGCGCCACGAACGGGCCAAACGAAAACGCGGCGACGTGGAACTCCTCGATCCCGATCGCCCTGGTCAGCTCGTCCAGATCACGCGCGAAATCGTCGATCTGGTAACGGTTCCGCGGATCGTTTTCCGACCAGCCGTGCCCCTTCATGTCGTAGGCAATCGTCCGGTACCCCTCGGCATTGAGCGTCCGGATAATGCGGTGCCACCACATCCACCAGCAGTCCCAGCCGTGAACCAGCAGCACCGTGCCACGCGGATTCTCCGGGCCTGAATCGTGATAGTGGTGCAACAGCCCCCCGACCTCGACGAAGTGGCTGTTCTGCATGAGATCGAGTTCGTACTCGATCCGGTTCCGCTCACCCTTCGTGGAGGTTTCGAGCTGGTCGAAAAGCTTCTGGCGATACACTCTGAATTTTTCAGAGGAGGTTTCAGAATGAGTGCTCATGGTCCGAATAGTGAAGTTCACAAGAAATTTGCAAGCACGCTATACCCTCAATGTAGAGAAAAAGCACCGTTTTCACGCTTTTTTCATCAACACTCGAGCGCGAGCAAACTTCAGAACCGGGAGCAAAAATCTCTTACGACCACGGCTGATCGCTGGCGGGCTTTCGCGGCAGAGGTGATTTGCGCGAACCGGACTTACCGTTTTTTGTGGATGAAGCGGAAAATTCGACTGCCGGCACCATGAACAGCTTGCCTCCTTCGCGTCGGATGATCTCCTGCTGATCGAAGATGGTCTCCGGCTCGACCTTGAAGTGGCGGAGCAGTTCGGAGAACATCTGGATCGAGGTCTCGAAAATCTCGGTCACGACCGCGTCGGCACCGGCACGGTAAAACTGCCCGGCGGACCGAAACGAGCGCGAGCGGACGATGATGAAGGCCTCGCTGTTGATCGAGCGTACCAGGCGGATGCACTGCGTGGCGGCCTCAACTTCGGGAATGCAGATCACCACCGAGCGGCAGTGGTCGGCCCCGACGCGCAAAAGCGATTTGCGCTCCGTGCAGTCGCCATAAAAGAGCGGCTCGCCTTTGCGGCGCATCGTGCTGACCACCTTGCGGTTGATGTCGAGCACCGTGTAGAGCAAGTTGGTGGCGTTCATCACGGTGGCCACATTCTGGCCGATCAGGCCGTACCCGATAATGGCCGCATGGATTTCGCCTTTGCAGACAATCGGGCCAGCGGCAGCGCGGGTCGGCTGCTTCGGCTCGGGCTTGGGCATGAGCGGCATGAACCTGAAAACCGGCGCCATCTGTGCGGCAAATCCGGGAGCAGCCGCAATCAGCGCAGGCGTAACGATCATGGTGACCACGATGATCGTCAGCATCAACTGAAACATGTGCTGGTCGAGAAGCCCCGTGTTTCGCGCCGATCCGGCCAGTACGAACGAAAACTCACCGATTTGGGCCAGCACCATGCCCGACATCAGACTCACCCTCAGCGGAAAACCGAGCGCCATCGAAATGCCGGTCATCACCGTTCCCTTCACCAGCAGCACGATCAGCGCCACCCCGATCAGCCAGGGCAGTTCGATCATGTTCACGTCGAGCAACAGGCCGACCGAGACGAAAAAGATGCTGGTCAGCGCCTCGCGGAAGGGGTCGATAGTTTTGCTGATGCGGTGGCTCTCGTCAGTGCTGGCGATCACCATACCCGCCATGAACGCGCCGAGCGCCAGTGACAGGCCGATCAGCGAAGCGAGCCACGCCGCCCCGAAGCAAAGCACCAGCGCGCCGAGCACCAGCACCTCGCCGGCGTGAAGCGCGGTAATCATCCGGACGACCCTTGGCATCAGAAGCCGGAACCCGCCAAACATGCCGACAGCGAACACCAGAAGCAACACAATCTCCTGAATAGTGGCCTCGGGCGAAATCGCCTTGCCGGGAGCCAGAAAGGTCAGGCCGATCATGAGCGGAACGATGGCCATATCCTGAAAGATCAGGATGCCGAGCGCGATCTTGCCATGCTCCTGACCAAGCTCGTCCCGGTCGGAAAGAATTTTCAGACAGAGCGCCGTACTGCTCACCGAAAAGGAGAAACCGAGCGTCAGCGCCTCCTGGGTACTGATCCCCTTACCGATTGCCTCCATAAGCAGAAACGCCATCCCGGCAATCACCAGCCCCGTCAAGAGAATCTGCGCGAACCCTCCGACAAAAACGATCTTCTGGAGCTTCTTCATATCGTCGATGGAAAACTCCAGCCCGATGGTGAAGAGCAGCAGCACCACACCCAGCTCGGCGAGGATCGAAATCAATCCGCTGTCGCTGACCACACCGAACCCCGTAGGGCCAAGCATGATGCCCGTGAAAATCAGACCGATCACCGGAGGAATGCGGATCCTCTGGAACAGCAGAATGGTAGCTATGGCAAGGGTACCGATCAGTACCAGTTGCCCGAGAAAATCATAGTGATGCATGACGCACCCTGGTCAAAAGCTGAAGAAGAGCAAACAACAACGATGAGAGCCTCATCGGCGATCAAAGCGAAACCGGAGAAAACGCCTCCGATGATCTGACGAGAAAGCACGACAGGCTCTTCTTTTTATGTTAGCACCGGAAACACAATTGCACAAACACCTTCGCAAGATTATGGTTAAGCCCATTGAAATTTTCAATGAAAACTGTAAATTGAGGTACAGTTAACAGTTCCCGCCAGATTGCGGCGGCCCTGTTGCCATAACGCTCTGGCCCTTTCTGCGAAGCCGAAGCGTTACCGACATAACGAAACAGAATCATCCCGGAGCGTCTTGGACTTCCGGGCTTCCGTCGTTATAACAACCGCAACAGAACCTTACCGTAACCGGGTGGAGAGCTGCCGTTCCTTCACATCACCCATGTTCATTTATGTTCAAACCGAAATTTCTCACTGTTCTTCCCGAGCTGACCAAAGAGCAGCTTGGCCGCGACATTGTGTCCGGAATCCTTGTCGGCATCGTGGCCCTGCCGCTTGCCATCGCCTTCGCTATCGCCTCGGGTGTCTCGCCTGAAAAAGGGCTCATCAGCGCCGTCATCGGCGGCTTCCTCATCTCGATTCTTGGCGGCACCCGCGTGCAGATCGGCGGGCCGACCGGCGCCTTCATCGTCATCCTTTACGGCATCGTGCAGCAGTACGGCCTGAACGGACTGATGATCGCCACCTTCATGGCTGGTGTGATTCTCATCATCATGGGCCTGTCGCAGCTCGGTTCGCTCATCAAGTTCATCCCCTACCCGGTCGTGGTCGGCTTCACCAGTGGCATCGCGGTCATCATTTTTTCGAGCGAAGTCAAAGACTTTCTCGGCCTGCGGATGGCATCGGTTCCGGCGCACTTCATCGACAAATGGGCAGCCTACTTCGCCGCGCTGCCAACCGTTAGTCCTGAAACGCTCGCAATCGGCCTGGTTTCGCTATTCATCATCATCCTCTGGCCGAAAGTCTCTGCCAAAATCCCCGGGGCGCTGATTGCGCTCATCGTCACCACGCTGGCCGTCAAGCTACTGCATCTCAACGTCGATACCATCGAGACCCGCTTCGGCGACATTTCGGCCTCGATTCCCGCCCCCACCCTGCCGA
>DRSQ01000128.1 GCA_011372505.1 Chlorobaculum parvum
GGTGGCTGTGAGCCGGGGTTACAAGGTGCTACTGGCCGCTCCCGACAGCATCTGCCGCGAAAAGCAGGAGGTGCTCAAGGCGCTTGGCGCCGAGCTGGTGCTCACCCCGTCGGAGGCCACGGATGGCAATCTGAACGGCTGCGTGGCGGTGGCCGAAAACCTTGTTCGCACGCTGCCCAATGCCTGGTTCGCCAACATGTATGAAAATCCGGTCAGCCGTCAGGTACACGAGAAAGAAACCGGCCCGGAGATTTTCAGCCAGACCGAGGGCAAGGTGACGCACGTGTTCGTGCCGATGGCCTCCGGCGCGATGATCTCCGGTATTGGCCGCTACTTCCGCTCGCGCAATCCCGAAGTGCGAATCATCGGTGTGGAGCCGGAAGGCTCGCTCTACCGCGACCTGCACGAAGGCCGGACGCAGGGGGGCGTCACCCCGTTCCAGCTTGAGGATATCGGCACGGTGCAGCCCACCTCGTTCTGGGAGGCGTCGATGATCGACCGGGTTGTGCAGGTCAGCGATGCCGACGCTTTCAATTGCGGCCGCGAGCTGCTGCGCAGCGAGGCGGTGTTTGCGGGCGGCGCTTCCGGCGCGGCGATGTGCGCGGCGCTCCGCGAGGGCGAAAGCCTCGGTAGCGACTCGCTGGTGGTGGTGATGATGACCGACTTCGGCGGCTACGACCTGTCGCGCATGTACAACGACGAGTGGATGCGCCGCCAGGGATTCTACCGCAAGGCCAAGACCGCGCTCGACCAGATCACTGCCGACGACATCCTCCTGCGTAAGGCGCGCAAGGATCTGATCTTCGCCCAACCTGAGCAGACACTCGCGGACGTGTTCGAAATGATGAAGCAGAACGACGTTTCGCAGATGCCTATCGTCTCGTTTGGCGCACCCATCGGCAGCATCAGCGAAAACAAGATTCTCTCCATCCTGATCGAGAACGATTCGACCATGAATGCCAAGGTGGTGGCCTTTATGGAGAAGCCTTTCCCGGTTTGCCAGTCGGATGCCACCATTAGCGAACTGTCCGGAAAACTTCAGACCAATGCGGCAGGTGTGCTTATCAGCCTTAGTGACGGAAGGTTGCAACTGATTACTAAATCTGATCTTATCGATGCACTGACGCACAAGTGAACGATTGCTCAATAATATGGTTGTTTTTTTGGACTGATTTACTTATCTAAGCACTCCTGAGCGTGCAGGTTTCCGGTACTCCCTCCCGATGAGCGGTTCCTGCATTTCGGAAGCAACGCGGTTTTGTTTTCTTATGTGTTCGGCATTCAGCCGACAGCAGCAGTTAAACTCTGAAATTGTTATCGGAATCTGTTCAGGCCGGCGGTTCCTGTTGAATTTCATGCAAGCGCATGTTCGAGGGCATGACCATGCACTCAAACCATAGCGACGTTTTATGAAGGTAGAGTCCAGAAAAAGGCAGCACATACTCGAAGGCAAGATCAAGCCTGGTTACTGTGATGGTTGCGGTTGCATCACCGAGCAGACCTTTGTTGGTGAATGGAAACCGAGCGACAAACCCAAAGATGAGGATCCCCTTTTCGTACCATCTGCTAAAAAATCGAAGGCTAAGAAATCGGTAAATGAGCAGGACTCGTCAGCTGCCGAAAACCAGTACTGGATTCGTTGTACGGCTTGCAATCAGGTTCATCTGCTCAAGGAGTGGCAGATCCAGATCGACAGGGAGCTGAATCCCCACGAGCTCAAGCCGGAATATTGTCAGGTGTATACTCCTCAAGGCATTTATGCTCAGGGGGATGCGGTGTATCACAAATCCCTCGACGAGGTTGGGGTCGTTCGTGAAAAACAGGCTACCGGAAGCGGTGCGCATGTCATTATTGTAGAATTTTGTAAAAGCGGCAGGAAGCAGCTCCTTGAGAATGTGCAGCTCAAACAGGGCAACGGGAAAAGCTCCGAGTCGTTGACAGATATTCTTAAAAACAAATTAAGACGCTAAGACGTCACAGATTACAGGTAAGGGGGTGAATTTCATTGGTCAGTGTTCAGATTAACGAGAATGAATCGATTGACAAGATGCTCAAGCGTTTCAAGAAGAAATACGAGAGAGCAGGTGTTCTGAAAGAGTATCGCAAAAAAGCATACTTTGTAAAGCCTTCGATCGATAACCGCCTGAAGCGTTCCAGAAGCAAGCGTCGCGCACAGCGTGCGAATGAAGAGCGTAACTCCTGATCCCGCAGGCAATCAGTTCTGACAAGCAGCTCCTTCGGGGGCTGCTTTTTTTATTCGTCTCATTAACCCAATCCACGCATCCATGAGCGTTTTTCAGGGCGAAGTTTTGAGCCTTCCGCCGGATAAATCGATATCGCATCGCGCCGCTATCATCGGTTCGCTTGCCGAAGGAACGACCGAAATCACCAACTTTTCAGGTGGATTCGACAACCAATCGACCCTGTCGGTGCTGAAGGGTCTCGGAATCTCTGTCCGGCAGGAGGAGGTTCCCGCCGGTGACGGACGCATCGTTCGGCATGTCGTCATCGAGTCCAGCGGCCTCTGGAGCTTTCGCGAGCCGTCGGCTCTGCTGATGTGCAACAACTCCGGCAGCACGATGCGCATGATGGCGGGGATTCTGGCCGCGCAGCCCTTCCGGAGCGAGCTGGTCGGTGACGCCTCGCTGATGAAGCGTCCGATGAAGCGCGTGGCCGATCCGCTGCGTATGATGGGCGCGGACATTTCTCTCTCCGACGCCGGAACCGCACCTGTCGTCATCAACGGCACGAAGGAGCTGAAAACCATCGAGTACCTGCTGCCGGTGCCCTCGGCGCAGGTCAAGTCGCTTGTGGCGCTCGCCGCGCTGCACGCCGACGGCCAGTCGAAGATTATCGAGCCGATCCGCTCGCGCGACCACACCGAGCTGATGCTCGGCCTCGAAACCATCGACCGGCCCGACGGCGTGCGCGAGGTCATCATCGACGGGCGCAAGCCGATTGCGGCCAAGCCGTTCAAGGTGCCCGCCGATCCGTCCGCAGCCTGCTTCATGATTGCCCTCGGCCTGCTCGGCGAGCGCTCGGAAGTCGTGCTGCGCGACGTCTGCCTCAACCCGACGCGCGTGGCCTATATCGACGTGCTTCAGGAGGCGGGCGCGGGACTCGGCATCGAGAACGTGCGCTCGGAGGGCGGCGAGCCGGTGGGCGACATCGTCGTCCGGAGCTGCTCCGGACTGGCGCCGCTGCGCATCAGCGACCACGCGGTGGTGGCGGGTGTGATCGACGAACTGCCGATGCTCGCCGTGCTTTCGGCCTTCGCCACGGGCGAGTTTGAGCTGCACAACGCCGCCGAGCTGCGCACCAAGGAGAGCGACCGCATCGAGGCGGTGGTGAGCAACCTGGAGCGCCTCGGCTTTGCGTGTGAGCAGTACCCCGACGGCTTCGTGGTGAAGGGCCGCCCGACGATCAACCGCGAAGAAGCTGTCATCGAGTGCTTCGACGACCACCGCATCGCCATGAGCTTCGCCATCGCCGCCGAAGCCGCAGGTGCGTCGCTGCGTCTCTCGGATCGCGAAGTGGCTGGCGTTTCGTTCCCGAACTTCTTCAGCCTGATCGACTCGCTGCGGCAGTAGGTTTTTTTATGACTCAGTTTTTTTTGTCATTCTGAACGAAGTGAAGAATCCAGTTTTTTTCGAGCTGTACGATAATTGACTGATTAA
>DRSQ01000129.1 GCA_011372505.1 Chlorobaculum parvum
CCCCATGCTCTTGCGGTTGGACGGCTTGTTGAAAGCCACTTCAAGGATGGGGGCAAACAGTTGCCAGTCGATATGCGCTTCAAGCTTGACAAGCGGATCCTTGAGTTTGGTAAGCCGTTCGAGCAGAAATTGTTCGTCAAACAGGCCAAGAGGGTTGATGTTTTTCATAGCAGTACAGTCGTGTTGATGGCTCCTGCGTCGAGATACGAATATTGCAGGTTTTAAACGCTGTTAAGCCGATATTTTTCAATATCTTATGTTATTAACGACTTTTTAGAGATGCCCTGTACTTTATTGATCGGAACAACAGTGAGTAATAGCAAATTACCGATAAAAGTCGTATATAGAGAAGTATTTAAAACATAAAAACAACCCAACCCACTCTCTCCAGCAATCGATGGCTTTCAGCGTTCTTAATTTTTCAAAAATCAGGAACCATTTCCTGCAAGAGTTAAAATTATAGTAACTTGAGGTTAATGTAACGTAGAGAGGCTCAGGCACAGCAGTGCGAGATAATACCGGTACAAGCAAGACATAAGCGAACAAGCTGAGAGCTGTTAAACAGTGCAAAACAGCCATGATTGACAAAAGCACAAGTCGAGCTTACACATAAAAAACAGCCATAAATTACTGAAATCAGTTTTTTTTATGAGCGCCTGTATGACACAGAAAACGAAACATCACCAGGAAAGGGCTAATGACACCCGATACTGCGTTCCGGTTCCCCTCCCGTACATCCTGCTCATCGACGGAGACAACCTACCATCTTCTCCTGAAGAGCAGCTGGTACTCAGAGCCGAATCACGTGAAGAAGCATGCAACATCCTGCGACTTCTCGGAAATACATGTCAACCTTTCCTTTCCAAAGAATATCGTCGTCTTCATCCGGGTCTTTACGAAAAACTTGAAACAATCGCTGGCTCAGGTTTCAGCAATGATGAGCTTTTCGGTATTGATACGGCAGCCCGCCTAATGGCAAAACTTCCGCTTGACCTGAGAAGCCTTATCAACAGTCCGATCGCCATTGGTCAAAATGATACGTTGCCCAATCCGATAGAGAAAAACATGGTTCACAAGCAACACGAAGCCAACGTTTTGATCTCGGAACCATTCGCAATTGGAGGACTGCGTTACTTCAATATTTTTTCAGAAACTACCGAGCTAAAATTCGATCATGATGCACCACACTTCCAGGGAATGCTCATTCTCGAAGCATTAAGGCAAGCCGCAATTGCAAGCGCTCATTACCAAGGATTACCAATCGATGGAAAACTTGCCCTGTTAAACTACAACACGAATTTTCACGCTTTTCTTGAACGTGAATCACCTATAGTATGTAGGTCTTACACCGATTTTACAGTAGATGAAACAAGTAAGGATACGGAAGCTGGGATCTATATTCAGGTTTTCCAGTGGGGTCGACTCTGTGCAGATACCGTTCTGAAAGCATTCGCATGCATTACCAATGAACGATATCAGCAAAAAGAACAACGCCTAAAAAAAATAACAGAACGGCATAAGTCAAATTTTTATTCGAAGCTCAAAAGATTTCATGAATCGACGTTATCAACACCATGCGTGTAGCAGTTATTGGTAGCGGAATATCAGGCATTGCTGCTGCATTTTACCTTGCCAAACGGCAAGTAAGGGTAGACCTTTTTGAATCTGAAAAACAAATAGGTGGTAGAGTCGGTAGCGACTTACTGCTAGGGCGCTGGGTAGATTTCGGCGGTAAGAATATCGGAAATTACTACAATCATTTCCGTGAATTTGCCAAGACATACGGAAATCCAGAATACGAATATTTTGGAATCAACACATCGCAACTGCTTAACGGCCGCCTCATCTCCATTAGCCGTGAAGGCTATCCATTGCTTAACGTTTTCAAGCTCGTTCAACTATGCGGCTTGCAAGGAATTATTCGTCTTTACCCTCACATCAAAGCGATCTGGAATGACCGAAGCCAAGGAGTACTAGGCAGTGATTGTTTCAAATCGCTGAGCGATCAGTTTGACCATCTCACTCTTGACCAATACCTCAACCGCCAGTGTATCGACAATGTAATAAGGCCGATCACGGTAAGAATGAACGGAGCTGAGCCCGAGGAATGCTATCCCGGTAATTTTGGTTCGAACCTTGGCCTTGCTATGGACAGCTTCGAACAATTGAGCATTGGAATGCATGATCTGCTCAATACCTTTGCAAATAATTATGAGTCAGATTCACATCGAATACTGACCGGGCACCAGATTACCGCTATAACCAAAGAAAGGGAAACGTTTCGCATAGATTACCTGCACCAGGGAATTCCAGGCACGGGGAATTATGACAAAGTCATTTCAGCCCTTCCTGCTCATAGTTTGGCGGCTTTGCTCCAGAATGAAAGGCCAGAAGTAGCAGAATTGCTTCGTCAAATCAGCTATTATCCTGTAAGCGTAGCCATCGTGAAATACAGCAGTGACGTATTTCAAAAAAAACGTCGAGCGATGGTTTTTGGCCGTAATTTACCATTGAGTAATGCGGGAGCTTACGGACTTCATGATCTGGATATGGTCAGATATACATTTAGTGGTAAAGCATCAAGAGCCGCAATCACCGAAAAAACGTCCCCTGAGGAGGCAATTGAACTTGCTGAAAAGTTCGCAAGTCCTTACTTTAATATTCAGAACAATAAAAAAGAGGGCTTTGTGTACCGATACTTCTCTAAAGGGTTATGCGCATACTCATCCAGGCATCATCTGCTTCTTGAAAAAATAGATAAGTATATCAGTAGTTTTACAGGCTTCGGATACACTGGGGATTATCGTCGAGGAGCTTCGATCGAGGCCTGTTTCAGGGCAGCTCATGAGTGTGTGGAAACCGTAATTGGGAATTGATTTTGAGGAAAAAGCTAACCCACCTGAACGAGTACATGAAAGAAGGGATATTTGTTTCTCGTTCAGATGCTATGGTATCAGGCATTATTGGTGCGTTGGCTAATGTTTTCTTTTATTTTACTTTTAAGTATGGCTTTCATCTTCCCTATGAAAATTTTTGGCTTCGGCTGATTGCCACACTCATGTGCATAAGCGTCATCTTCATGCACCGCCTACCTAAGTCATTCTCCCCTTATTTCCCTTACTATTGGCACACCTTTCTGATTTTCGTGCTACCATTCATCTTCACGGTCAACTTGCTCATGAACAATTTTCACGAGCTTTGGCTATACTGGGAAATATTCATGATATTTGTCCTGATGATGTTCATACCGAACTGGTTTATGTTCATGTTCGATTTCCTGATCGGCGTACTGGGAGCTATAGTCTTTTACAATTTTTCCGCACATAATATTCCACTCGATCCCAGTTTTAATGCTCCACTTTATTTGATTGTTATAGTCTTTTCCATTATTGCTGGATATATTTTTAGTTTCGGTAACGCTAATGCGATAAAAGAACTCGAGAGGAAAAAATCTGAAGAAAAGTACCTTGCCCTTGAAGCCCTTGCAGGCAGTATAGCCCATGAGTTACGCAATCCTCTTTCACAGATACACCATAATTTAGATGAAATCCTGCTTGAGCTACCGCTGAAAAACACTGAAAAAGAGACCGAGTCATTACCGAAAAAAAATATAGAAGCGATCAAAAAACGAGTTATCCAAGCTCAAAGCGCTGTCAACCGTGGTCTCCATGTTATCACCATGATCTTGGGCAATTTCAGGAAACCCGATATAGCGAAAAACACCTTGGCCTGTCTTTCCGCGGCAACCGTTACCCGCAAAGCAATAGCAGAGTATGGCTATGCATCCGATCAAGAGAAAAAGATGATCACGTTCGAGCCCGGACATGATTTTATTTTTCTCGGAGAGGAAGATAATTACACGCTAGTACTTTACAACCTCTTGGTCAATGCGCTCCAGGTTCTCCAGGCAAAACCAGATGGACGCATCGTGATCAGTCTAAAGCAAGGTGATACCACAAACAGAATTTACGTTCGAGACAACGGCCCTGGCATACCACCGGAAGTTCTACCCAGAATTTTTGATTCCTTTTTCACTTCTGGTAAAAAAGGAGGCACCGGCCTTGGCCTTGCTTTCTGTAAACGGGTCATGACGTCTTTTGACGGCACAATCTCCTGCAACTCAGAAAAAGACCGATACACTGAATTCGTACTCGAGTTCCCCGCTGTCGACCCCAAAGTAATCAGGAACTACGAATCACAACTTTATGAAGAATACAGACCGTTCTTCACAGGCAAAAAGCTCTTGATTGCCTGCGACAAGCCAGAATTCAGGAAAACGTTCAAAGCCCTTATCGCGCCGTTGATGCTCGGGACGGATACGGTAACCGATGGACGCGATGCGTTCAAAAAACTATCGACAGAACGCTTCGATCTTGTGCTGATCGACAGCGAACTTCCGCATCTCAATTCCGATGAACTGAGCAAAAAGCTAAATACAGCCAGCAAAGAGTTTCCTGTTGTCACCTGTATCACATCCTTCAGGACAACACCTCTAGACTACAGCCTTGAGTCAGAGAGTGCCCTTTTTACGCCGCTGGCCTTGCATGAAGTGCTAAAAACCCTGAAAAGCACCATTGAAG
The DNA here is from genome assembly GCA_011372505.1 of Chlorobaculum parvum. Taxonomy (GTDB): domain Bacteria; phylum Bacteroidota; class Chlorobiia; order Chlorobiales; family Chlorobiaceae; genus Chlorobaculum; species Chlorobaculum parvum_B. The sequence continues at coordinate 4,581 of DRSQ01000129.1, forward strand.
CGACTCGGGCACCTATTAAGGAGTCGATGTCTGATAAAACAGTGCTTGTTGTTGATGACCAGGATTTCAACCGCAAGCTCATTAAAGCGATGCTCAACAAGCTCGGGGTCAGAATTTTGGAGGGAGCCAATGGTCTCGAAGCCCTGAAAATTCTGGAAAAAGAGCACTGCGACCTGTTGATTATGGATATGAGAATGCCGGTACTTGACGGCTTTGAAACCGCGCGGCATATCCGCTCGAAAGAGAGCGCTTACCGCAACATTCCCATTCTGGGCCTGAGCGGCAATGTGGATAGTGAGTCCTTGAAAATGGCAGCTGAGAGCGGCATCAACGATAACCTCATGAAGCCGGTAAAACTCAAGCCCTTCCTTCAGAAAATCACCGCCATGCTCAATATCAGCCAGCCAGCCTGATGAATGAGCGTTTCCTGAAGAATATTCCCCCCTTCCCGCCTTTGAATCCATCACAAATCCACGACTGAACCACATAGGGCGTTTTGAGGTTATTGCCTGAAACTCCATTTCGAACCTCTCCCGACACCATGTATCGAAATATTTCGGAATACGGGTTAATTGGCAACATGCAAACGGCTGCACTTGTTTCAATCGACGGATCGATCGATTATTACTCGTTGCCGTATTTCGACTCCCCTACCGTATTCGCTTCACTGCTCGATGACCGAAATGGTGGATTTTTCAGCATCAAACCTTCCGAACCGTTCACTTCAAGCCGGGAATACCTTACCGGCACCTGCATCCTCTCCACCTCGTTCACGACAAAACATGGCAGAGCGACACTTTATGATTTTATGCCCGTTGAAAACAGCAGTCTGAGCCAACGGCCACCGGGTATTCATCGATGTCTGCGCGTGGACTATGGGCATATGGATTTCATTCTGACCCTGGCACCTCGTCCGGATTATGCACGCAGCAAAAGCGTTATCCTGCATGATGACTCCGGCTTCACCGTCAGTCAAACCGACCCGCCCGTCACCCTGCTGCACTCGTTGCAGGATTTCAGTGCGGAAGGCGCAGGAACCGACACGCTGACACTCTCGTTTTCTCTAGATCAGGGAGAATCCACGCATTTTGATCTGGTGCACGACCCAGTCAATCTCGAAAAAAAGCTCCCCTGTCCTTTTGAATCAACGAAAAGCTGGTGGGAGGAGTGGATGCACTACTGCATTGGTGAGCGATGCACCTGGCTCGGGGAGTTCACCCCGCTGGTTCACCGCTCAATGCTAACGCTCAAGCTGCTCACCTTCCGACCGACCGGAGCCATCGTTGCTGCTGTAACGACCTCTTTGCCCGAAAGCATCGGCAAAGCACGCAACTGGGACTACCGTTTTACATGGCTCCGGGACGCCTCGTTTACGCTCAAATCCTTCTTCGCGCTCGGCCACATCAACGAAGCGGACAGCTTCATCCGGTGGCTGCACGATATTTACCGGAACAACGGCAGCCGAGAGCTGATGATCATGTATTCGATCCACGGAGAGCAGGCCCTTCACGAACAGCATCTATCCCATCTTGACGGATACAGGCACTCAAAGCCGGTCAGAATTGGCAACGCCGCGCACAGCCAGCAGCAGTGGGACATCTACGGCGAAGTGATGGACGCCGCGCTCCGGCTTTCCGATTATGCTGGCAAAATCGATGAAACGCTCTGGCCTTTTTTCCGGGATATTTGTGAAATGGCTATCGAAAACTGGCGTAAACCCGATGACGGCATCTGGGAAGTTCGCAACGGGCCGCACCATTTCGTCTATTCCAAGATCATGTGCTGGGTAGCTCTCGACCGCGGCATCACCATCGCCAAAAGGTTCGGATTCGATGCGCCACTCGATCGCTGGATTCGTGAACGGGAAGAGATCAGAAGCCAGGTGCTGTTGCACGGATTCAACAACAAGCTGAACTCGTTCGTCCAGCGTTTCGACACGGAAATTCTCGATGCAAGCCTGCTGATTCTGCCCCTGGTCAACTTTCTTCCCATATCTGACCAACGCATTCAGGGCACCATCGAAGCCTGCTGGAAACATCTCATGCAAAACGGCTTCATCAGGCGCTACCTTACCGATGACGGACTTGAAGGTGAAGAGGGCGGCTTTGTTTTGTGCAACTTCTGGATGATCGAGTGCCTTGCCCTGTCGGGAAAAATCATCGAGGCCGAGGAGCTGCTTGGCGTCACCATGAATGCCGCCAATGATCTCGGACTTTTTGCAGAGGAGTACGATCCGCGCAGCAAAGAGATGCTTAGCAACTTTCCGCAGGCATTCAGCCACATTGGCTACATCAATGCCATAGCGGCGCTGCTCAGCGGCAAGCGTCCACCGAAAACGCAGGATACCGAACTTTCTCTGATACAGCGAATGCAGCGGCTGCTACCTCTCAGACATACCCTGAACAAACCCCAGCAACAAACGGAATATGGAACGGAAAAAATCGACGTCAGACTAAAAGTCATGCTCGGACAACTTCAGGGAGCATTTTTCGATTCAAGGCATAGACGGGTCGATTACCCCGCCATGAAACGCTCCAGAAGTTTCGGGAAATACCAGCGGCTTGCGCAGCATCTGCACGGATTCGATCCGGGAAGCCTGCAAACCGACATGGAGCGAAAAGCGTTCTGGATCAACATCTACAACATTCTCATCATCCACGGCGTTATCGCCCTCGATATCCAGCGTTCGGTACTTGAAATCGTCAACTTTTTCGGCCGGATCGGATACGATATCGGCGACCGTTTCTACTCACCCGATGACATCGAGCACGGAATCCTGAGAAAAAATCGTTCTCATCCAGCCTTTCCGGTCAGGCAGTTCAGCAGCAATGATCCCCGGTTACAACTTGCGGTCGAAACCTTCGATCCGAAAATTCATTTCGCGCTGGTCTGCGCATCGAGTTCCTGCCCTCCCATTGAATTCTACGATGCCGAAAAGATCGACCATCAGCTCGATATTGCCGCGCGCAGCTTCATCAACCGAAGCGGGCTTGAACTGGATGAAAAGAAGAGGGAGTTACGCCTGTCGAGGATATTTCAGTGGTATAGCCGGGATTTCGGAGACAATCGAAATCAGGTGCTCGATTATCTCCTGCAATTCTGCGATGACTCTCTCCGCGAGCGGATTGTTTCGATGAGAAAACAACTACGCATACGCTATCTGCCCTACAACTGGGACCTTAACCGCAGACTGGGTGAAACATAGACACCTTCATCAGCTCAACCGTTGAGCCTGGTCTTCAACTCACGCAATTGAGCTTCGAGCTCGTCGATCTTTGACTTCATCTCGCCGAGTGAGCGGATCTGGGCCTCCTGACGGAGCTGGTCGCGCATGGGCTGGGCGGGCACGCCGCGAATGGCTTGTCCGGACTGCTTGAACGATTTGGAAATACCAGCCTTGGCCGCCACCGAAATCTTGTCGGCAAGTTCAAGATGCCCGGCAAAGCCCGCCTGACCGCCGATCAGGCAATTGCGCCCGATCTTCACGCTGCCGGAAATTCCGGCCTGCGAAGCAATCACCGTGTCACCGCCAATGCGGCAGTTGTGCGCAATTTGCACAAGGTTGTCGATCTTGGCCCCCTTTTCGATCACCGTCTCGCCCATCGTCGCGCGGTCGATGGTGGTGTTGGCACCAATCTCGACGTCGTCTTCGATGCAAACCGTACCCATCTGGGGAATCTTCACGTAGGAGCCATCCTTCTGCGGCGCAAACCCGAAACCATCAGCGCCGATCACCGTGCCGCTGTGAACCGTCACCCGGTCACCAATCACTGCGCCATCATAAATCGTCACCTGCGGAAACAGCGTGCACTCTGAACCGATCATCACCTCGTCGAGCAGCACCACATTGGGGCCGATTACCGTGTCGTCGCCAATCACGCAGCGCTCGCCGATGACGGCATTTTCGCCAACCGTAACGTTATGGCCAAGCCGTGCCGAAGAAGCAACCGACGCCGATGCAGCTACGCCAGACTCCACAATCCGGCGTTCTCCTGCAAAGTGCCGCAGAATAAACACAAACGCGGTGTAAGGATCTTCGACCATCAGGAAGCTCATCCCTTCAGGAGCCTCATCGACCGGGGCTTTGGGGTGTACAATCAGGAGCGAAGCGCCGCTTTGGGCGATATGACGGTGGTACTTTTCATTGGCCACGAAACTGACCTGACCAGCGGCGGCCTCTTCAATTTTCGCCGGACTGGTAATTTCGGTCTGGCCGGAACCGACAAGCTCGATGGAGCTGAAATAACGCCCGAGAAAGGCTTTGATGTCTGCAATGTTCATACTGTACCGGTTGGCTGGTGAAAGCCAGAAAATTTACTTAGTAATTCAATCCATTTTGCTATATTCAAAATCCTAAATCGCGCCGGATGCGACAGAGTACACCTGTATCCGATAAACGAAGGAACTGGCGTAATATAATTCGTTTCATCAGAAAAAGCAGTGAAGGATGGAAACACCTATTAAAATTTTCGCTGGACGCAGCAACCCGGAACTTGCAGAGAAGATTGCCGATTACCTCGGGATGCCGCTGTGTAACGCAAAAGTGGAGAACTTTTCCGATGGCGAAATTTCGGTCAACTACTTCGAGTCAATCAGAGGCTCGGATATGTTCATCATCCAGTCGACCAATCCTCCGGGAGACAACCTGCTGGAACTGCTTATCATGATCGACGCTGCAAAACGCTCGTCGGCAGCAAGGATTACGGCGGTCATGCCCTATTACGGCTACGCCCGTCAGGACAGAAAAGACAAGCCGCGCGTGGCCATTACGGCCAAACTGGTGGCCAACCTCTTGACGCAGGCAGGCGCCGACAGAATTCTTACCATGGACCTGCACGCAGCGCAGATTCAGGGCTTTTTCGATATCCCGTTCGACCATCTCTATTCCAGCGTTGTACTGATCGACCATGTCAAGAACATGTCGATTGCCGACAACCTCGTCGTGGCCTCTCCTGACGTCGGCGGCGTCAAGCTGGCTCGCAAATTTGCATCTGAACTCGGCACCGAGCTGGTCATTGTTGACAAACGCCGCCCGAGAGCCAACGTGGCTGAGGTGATGAACATCATCGGCGACGTGAAAGGCAAGAACGTGCTGCTGGTTGACGACATGATCGACACGGCTGGCACCATCGTCAACGCCGCCAAAGCGATCCAGAAAGCTGGTGGCCTGAAAATTTACGCTGCGGCTACCCACCCGATTCTTTCCGGACCGGCCATCGAACGCATCAACAACTCGGTATTCGAGAAGGTGATTGTCACCGACTCGCTAGTCAGCGAGCACGACTACTGCCCAAAACTCGAGATCGTCACCATCAGCAACCTGTTCGGCGAAGCCATCAAGCGAATCTATGACGGCGAGTCGGTCAGCTACCTGTTCGACAGCAAGAACATATCACACAAGATCACCAATAATCATTAATCATAAGCTCTAACAGCGCTAAACGTTAAAGGAGATAGAGGAAGAAGATGGAAACAAGAGCATTGTCTGTCAACCTTCGCGAAGTGAAGAAAAACGAAGCAGCAAAACTGCGCCAGCGGGGACTGGTTCCAGCCGTTGTGTATCATAAAGGAGAAGAGACCGTTGCAATCAGCGTCGATGAAATCGCTCTGGACAAGCTCGTTCACTCTTCTGAATCGCACATGATCGATCTGAAGTACCCTGACGGCAAATCCGTTCGTGCCTTTATCAAGGATTTGCAGTTCGACCCGGTCAGCGATCGCGTCATTCATGCCGACTTCAAACGCTTCACAGCTGACGAAGTGCTTGAAATGGAGGTTCCGATTCATGTGGAAGGTGAAGCCACCGGCGTAAAGCTTGGCGGCGGCAAGCTCCAGATCATCATGCACTCGCTGACCCTGAAGGGCAAGCCGGCCAACATGCCCGAGCACTTCACGGTTGATGTCACCAACCTCGAACTCGGCCAGAGCCTTCACATCGGCGACCTTCAGGCCACCGTTCCGGAAGGTACCATCGAGATCATGGGCGAAGCTGATGCAGCAGTCGTTTCCGTTGCCGCGCCCAGAAAAGAGGCTGAAGTTGAGGAAGAAACCGAAACTGAAGAGGAAACCACCGAAGAGGCCTGATTCAAAACCAGGTCAATTACAGGATAAGCTTAAGCTGTCTTTCTCCGGAAAGGCAGCTTTTTTTTCGCCGTGCCATTTGCAATCGAACGGCAAGTGTCGTTTTTTTGAGAAGTGTCCGGAAGGAGCACAGTTGCCTTCACTTAGCCCTATTCTCATTTTCCAATGGCTGCACAGCAACCGAATGATTCGCACGTCCCTGTCTGGTATCGCATCGTGCCAGGGCTTGGCCTGCTGAGTGCCGGCAAAACCGCCCAAGGGCTCTTTTTTGCTCTGGCGTTCACGGCATTCGTCGTATTGATGGTGATCCGATTCGATCTGCTGACAATCAGCCTTCGTTCGCTCGTAACCGGACTCAGCCTGCTGGTGCTCTCACCGGTCAACTTCCGACAGATATTCACCCAGGAAATCCTCGAATTCTGGATCGCGGCGCTCTACCTGCTACTGGCTCCAGCGCTGCTCACCTACTTTTCATGGCGCTCATACTGCAAGCACCTCGAACGGCAACAAGCTGCTGGATCAGGTGAACTGAGCCTGTGGCAGCTCGGTATGATCTCCTTCAAACGCAACACCATTTCGGTGACCGCATCGGTAGTCATCTTCATGCTCTATTCGGTGGCATTTCTTGCGCCGTTTCTTGCCCCTTTCAGCCCTTTCGATCAGCAGGATTTTCTTGTGACCGCCTATCAGCAACCTCTGACCCGCATCGATGCCCTGGTGCTCGACAAACATCGCGCCGTCGTCATCCCAAAAAGACAAGGCAATGATGCGGTATCGGAATTAAGCAACGCCCTCATCACCGACAGCCAGAAGCTCAGATCGAGAAACCGCGACTACGGACTGAAATTTGTTGACGGCTATCGCGTTGAAGGCGACCAGCTCTTCTACCGCCAAGGGATGAGGGAAAAAAGCATGCCGCTCAACGAGCTTCGTCCGGTCCACGACGGCGGCAGCAAACCGGGCTATATCGTCACAAAAACCTTTCTGCTCGGTACCGACCAGTACGGGCGCGACATCTTCAGCCGCGTGCTCTACGGCTCGCGCATTTCGCTCTCTATCGGCTTTCTGGTTGTGCTCATTTCGGTAACACTCGGCACGGTTATCGGCGTCTCATCGGGCTACTTCGGCGGCTGGGTGGACAGCACGCTCATGCGCATCGTCGATGTGCTGATCGCCTTTCCGGCGCTGTTTCTCATCCTCATCATCATCGCCACCTTCGGCAACTCGATCTACCTGATCGTCATCACCTTGTCGTTCACCGGCTGGATGGGCGTAGCCCGAATCGTGCGCGGGCAGGTGCTTTCGCTCAAGGAGCAGGAGTTCATCCTTGCTGCCAAATCACTCGGCCTGTCGAGCGCGCGCATCATCTTCCGCCACGTGATGCCCAACACCCTGACGCCGGTTATCGTGGCCGCAACGCTGCGCATCGGCAGCATCATTCTGACCGAAGCGGGCCTCTCCTTCCTTGGCCTCGGTGTGCAGCCGCCAACCCCAAGCTGGGGCAATATCATCAACGAAGGGCGCGACAGCCTGCTCAACCATTGGTGGATTTCGACCTTTCCCGGCATCGCCATCCTCACCACGGTGGTCTCGTTCAACCTGATCGGCGACGGTATCCGCGACGCGCTCGACCCGAGGATGCGCTCATGAGCAAACGATTACCAAACGACCCACCAGCCTGGGAGACGCTCGATTCGCACTACCTGTACCGCCGTCCGTGGCTGACGCTGCGACAGGACAAGGTCAGGCTCTCCAACGGCAGAACCATCGACGACTACTACGTGCAGGAGTTTCCCCCGTGGGTCAATGTGCTGGCCATCACGAAAAAGCGGAAGGCTGTCCTCATCCGGCAATACCGGCATGGGATCGGCTCGGTCGATTACGAACTGCCGGCCGGCGTTTGCGAGCCCGACGAGTCGCCCCTTGAGGCCGCGCAACGCGAGCTGCTCGAAGAGACCGGCTACAGCGGCGGAGCGTGGTCGCCCCTGATGACGCTGAGCCCGAACCCTGCACTCCAGAACAACCTGTCCTACTCATTCCTGGCCGAAGGAGTGACGTGCTCGGCAAGCCAACAGCTCGACCCGACCGAAGAGATTACCGTTCACGAGGTGCCGCTGGATGACCTACGAAACCTGATCTTCGACGGCGACATAATCCAGGCACTACATGCTGCGCCCGTGCTCAAATACCTGATACAACAATCAATGCACTGAGCAATGAAGAGGATGAAGGGATGAAAAAACAGAAACAGCTCGACCTGCTTGAAGAGGCCACCAGCTCGACCGGTCACAAAATCCGGTACGAAAAAGGCAGTTTCGTTGGCGGAGAATGCCGGGTCAGGGAGAACAAAATCGTCGTGGTTAACAAGTTTTTGCCCATTGAAGGCAAAATCGCCACCCTCGCCTCGGTGCTGCGCCAACTCAATCCACCCGGACTCTCTGCCAACGTTGTCAAAATCCTCGACGACCTGACGGCAAATGACCTGTTCAGCAGCCGGAACGGGTAGGGGCAGCCTTTACGATTGCCCTTTCACGCCTTTCTCAATACCAACCCCACTCAATACCACACCGTCTGTCCGCTTTTCGACCGCACCTCAATGACCGGATTTTGCGTTGCAAACCGCTCCAGTAACCCGCGCTGAACATAAGGCATCGCAACACCAGGCACGAGCAGCATCCGCTGCGGACGAGCCGAGGCAACCCACGATTCAAGCCGCGACCACTCCTTTTCGGTAAAGCGGCCGACCCAGAGCACAACATCGCCTTCATTTGCCGGAGTCTGTTCAAGCCGCTTAAGCCCTGACACAAGCAGCCACGCATGCTGCTTGCTGTCGATCCTGAGCACGCGGTCAGCCGGACGACGGACGACAAACTGCCGTGATGCTGAAAGGAGTCCAACGCTGACAGGCTGGAGCTGCTCATCCGAATCTGCCGAAAACATTCCCACCGAAGCCACCGGGTCAGCAAGTCCAAAAAGCCCGGCCTGGCGCCGGATACGATCCCGATCCACTGGGCGACGCCCGTCCTCAACCAGCAGGGCTTCGCCCCCCGACGAAAGCAGGAGCGCCAAATCCCGTCCGGCATTGACCGTCACCATGCGCGGGGAATCTGGAACCGGGCGAACCACTTCATACCAGAGCAAAAGGTTCAAGCCGATCAGAACGGAAACAGCCAGCCGTCCCCATGCCTTTGAGGCAATCGCAGACAACACCAACGCGACGTTCAGATAGAACACTACCAACCCGAAAAAATCCGGATGAACCTCAACGCTGGCAAACGGCAGGCGGCTAAACAGCCCGACAAACCAGAGTGCGACATGGGCAAACAGCCACGAGCTGAACCCAAAAAGCTCAGCTACACCGCCACCCAACCCGTGCAACAGCACCATCGGAAACGAAGCATACATCGCCATGCTTGAAAAGAGCACAACCAGCACATTGGCGATAATGCCCGAAGGTGCGTAGGTGCCGAAATACCACGCAATCACCGGAGCGATGCCAATCATCGCCGACAGGCTCACGCTGAATGCGCTCCAGAAAAAATGCGCGACTTTGCGCAACACTCCATCGCCGTCCGGAATGAGGCTTGAAAACCACGGATAAATGGTAAGGATACCCACTACCGCGGCGTTGGTCATCTGAAACCCAGGGCTCATCAGTTCGAGAGGGTTGAAAAGCAGAATGATGAGATCGGCTGCGGCCAGCGAGTTCAGCGGATAGCTCTTCCGACCGATCGTACTCCCCGCAATAATCACAGACACCATGATCGCGGCCCGTCGGGTCGAAGGCGCATTGCCGGTCACAAAACAGTACAGCGCAATCACCACCACCAGAATGAACAACGACAGCCACTTGCCCGCCGGGGTCACTCTAAGGCGTTGCAGGGCAAGGTTGACCACATAGGCCAGCAGAGCAACGTGCAGCCCTGACACAACCAGCACATGCGCCGTACCGGTTCGGCGGAACGCATCATACACCTCCTCCTGTACCAGCTCCCGCTCGCCGAGCATCATCCCTTTGATGAAGTCCTGTTCAGGGCCTTCCGGAAAGCACTGATCGATAGCCGACTGGAGATAATTTCGCAAGGGATTGACGACTAGCCCGAACGGCAGAAAGCTTGTCGGCTGCGCTCCTTGGCGAACCATCCACGGACCGATACAAAAAAGCTGGCAATGCATCCCCTTCAATCTGTAAAACCAACGAGGGTCGAACTCGTCACGGTTGGACGCTGGCGGAATCAGACCGACCGAGCCCTTGACGTGGACAAAATCACCCTGCTGAATCCCGAACTCCTGATCGCCAGGCATGCGGATAACCACCTTCACCGGCTCATCAACCCGCACAGTTCTCCCCTCGTCGAACACCTCGCGAGCACTTACGCGCAGGCGCGCCTTGCCGTGGCTCACGACCGGGCGAGCATCCACGATCCCTGACACAATCACCTCCCGCCCGACCCACGAAATCAACGACGGTGAAGGCACGAGCCGAAAGGTGGCCGAAGCGTAAAACGCAAACCCGGCGAACACCATCAAAAGATAGCTCACAACCGAAAGCCACGGCACGTTACCAGCCGGAAACCGCGTGCGATTGACAAGCAACAACACGCCGGTCACGATGCAAAAGAGAAACGCTACGGCAAGCCAGCCAAAAGGCGAAAACGGCACAGCAATGGCAGCCAAAACGCCGAAAACGGCGCAGGCAAGCAGGCGCAGTGCAGGATGAGCTGGAAGGAAAAACCGCTTCATACTAGGGGTTATGGCGGTTATTTCAGGATTTAAGCAACAGGATAATTTAGTATATTCAGGTCATTTTCCGTTAACCAGCCAAACAAAACACCCGGATGCTTGTCAAAGAGATTCTCGACGCCAAAACCGAACCTGTCTTCAGCCTGGAATTTTTCCCTCCGAAAAAGCAAGACGACTGGGATAAACTCTTTGCCACCATCTCGAATCTCTCCCCGCTCGACCCCTCGTACGTCAGCGTAACCTACGGTGCGGGCGGCTCAACGCGGGAGCGCACGCACAATCTGGTAACCCGAATCCAGCAACAGACCGGCCTGACGGTGGTCTCGCACCTGACCTGCATCGGCGCGGAGAAGAGCGAAATCGAGAGCGTCCTGAAGCTCTACCGTGAACACGGCATCACCAACGTACTGGCCCTGCGCGGTGACAAACCCGCCGACGTGGCCACGCTCGCCGAGGCGACCAAGGATTTTCCTCACGCCATCGATCTGGTGCGGTTCATCAAGGCGAACTTCCCGGAAATGGGCATCGGCGTGGCAGGCTTCCCCGAAGGCCACCCAGAAACGCCGAACCGGATGCAGGAGCTTGAATACCTCAAGGAGAAGATTGACGCCGGAGCCGACTACATCGTCACCCAGCTCTTCTTCGACAATCGTGACTACTTCGACTACGTCGAGCGCTGCGAGCTGGCGGGCATCAGTGTGCCGATCATCCCCGGTATTATGCCCATCATGAACAAGAAAGGCATGGCCCGCATGTGCGAACTCGCCCTCGGCTCCCGCATCCCCTCCGCCCTGTTGCGCAAAGTCAACGAAGCAAAGGATGACAAAGAGGTCGCCGAAATCGGCATCGAATGGGCTACCAATCAAGTGCAGGAATTGCTCGACCACAAAGTCAAAGGCGTCCACTTCTACACCCTCAACCTCTCTGAAGCCACACTGAAGATATTTAGGAATTTGAAACGGGGATAAACAAAGCTTCAGATGAAATGATCTCAGGTTGAATTTCAAGACAGCTTCACTGAACATCAGCCGTTACCCCAAGTATTATACCTAACGTTGGAGAGAACTAGACTGAAGAGCTAACTCTTCATATACGATGGGACTTAAAAAACGAAACAAGTGGCTCGCCCCGACATCACCTAAACCCCACCGCCGCATACCCAACCCAATGCCTTTGCGTAGCAATCGCTGTCTCACCCATTGTCAGATCATCGACTTTCAGATGCGGCTGGCTGATGCTTGTAGCATAAGCAATCGGCACGCCTTTTAACGGAGCGCTTTTTTCGAGTTCCCGGAGATCGAGTGCTGTCAACAGACCAACGGGAATGGCATAGTTGCCACACCACGTCCAACGATATTCCCTGAAATTATCCTTACGTGTCGTGTAACCATAAAATCTGGCAACTTTCTTTTCGGTTAATTTCGAGTCAAAACAGGTGCTGATGATTTCCCGGTCATGAGCAACCGCCAGCGCGTTGGCCTTGCTGCCTGTTCCGTAATAGGCATAATTGTATCCTCCCCACTCCTCATCGCCATAATGCACCGCGTCGGACGAAATCAGGATGGCAACATCCTCTCCCCAGCGCAAATTCTTCTGGTTCATCGCAGCAAACAGTGCCTTGGCCAAATGCTTGCTGATGGATTGTATCCTTTCAAAATCCATGTACGGCACCAGAATGCTGATAATTTCAACATCCCTGTTCTGGTATTGCAGAAACGGAATCATCGCCTCGACGGAATATTCCTCGCTCTGCATTGGGTCGTGCACAATGGCCATATCGGCGGGCAACTGCTCGATGATTTCATCCCGTAATGGCGATACCGTGACCTTTCCATACGGGCCGCGCCACGTGCTGAAGCTGTCAAACACCAGCCGGTTTTCGAGATTGTAGCGCCATGCTTTGTGCGACACGCCGAAGATGATGACTGTTTTTGCCTTGATATTCCTCAACACCGCCGGATAGAGCCAGCTCGCGTAAGTATAATCATCATGCGGACAAATGGCCGCCCGCCACACGGTTCCCGCTGGCTGCTGCGTGCGAGCCAGATCGTCATGATACAACCTCTTGATTCGCACCATAACCGAATCCATTTGCCAGGCCTTATGCACAAATCCAACGGTATCAGCCAAGGCGCGTGTCGAAAATTCAGGATCGGATCGTGCAAGCAGTAAACTGTGTGACAGAATAAGCGCGAAAAACAGGCACATCGAAACAACGGTTCGCGCGATATATCTCATCTTTTCAGCCTGAAGCATGGTTCTTTGTTATATATAATAACAACACAAGCGCTGCTATTCCGAAATCAACGTTAGAACAGACGCGGGTATCGATAAAAAAAGATAGGGAATTCCGGAGGGAAAAGGGCGAAGTATAGCGGGCTGCCTCAGCTCATCAACAGCCGAAACGGCTCAAGAATGTTCTTCTGAGCCGCTTCATCCATGTACGTTCACGTTCTTAAATTTCGTTCTGCACGAGCTGCTCGTAGGTTTCGCGGCGACGAATCAGCTTGGCTTCGCTGCCGTCAACCATCACCTCTGCGGGACGACGGCGACCGTTGTAATTGGTGCCCATGACTGCACCATAAGCTCCAGAAGAGAGTACGGCGAGCAGTTCGCCTTCGGGAGCATCGCCGATGCTGCGGTGGCGGGCGAAGAAGTCGCTCGATTCGCAGACCGGGCCTACCACGTCAGCCACAACGCTCTTATCGTGCTGCTGGACCGTGAGCACTTCGTGGTGCGACTGATAGAGCGCGGGACGAATCAGCTCGGTCATACCGGCATCGACAATGAAGAACTCTTTGCCGGCATGGTTTTTCTTGCGGTAGAGAATTTTGGTGACCAGCACTGACGAGTTGGCGGCAATGAACCGGCCCGGCTCGAAAATAACCGTCACACCTTTGTCGTCAAGCATCGGAATGAGCTTTTCGGCAAACTTGGTGATCGGCGTCGCGGGTTTCTGCGGATCGTAGGTTGCCGGGAAACCGCCACCGAGATCGAGCCATTTGATATCGAAACCGAGATGACGGGCTGATTCGAGCACTTCGAGCAACTTCTGCGTGGCAGCCACGTAGTACTCAGGATCGAAAATCTGCGAGCCGATGTGCATGTCGAGACCGTGAAGCTCAAGGTTCGGCAACGTTTTGAAGAGGTCGAACACCTCTGCCAGCCCAGCTTCGTCGATACCAAACTTCTCCTTGCTGTCACCCGTAGTGATGTAGGGATGGGTCTCGGCGGTCACGTTAGGAGTCACCCTGACGCCGACCTGTGCAACCTTGCCAAGACGAGCAGCCACACGATTGATCGCCCTGAGCTCGGCAATCGACTCGACCTTGATCATCATCACGCCAGAGTTCAGGCCATACTCGATCTCCTCGTCTGTTTTGCCGACACCTGCCATGATGATTTTCTCAGACGGCACGCCAGCCTTGAGTGCGCGATAGAGTTCACCGCCGGAATTGACGTCACAACCGCAACCTTCGGCGGCAAGCGTGCGGATAACCTCAAGATTGAAGTTCGCCTTGACCGAGTAGCAGGTAAAATGCGGAAGAGCGGCAAATGCCTCCTCGAAGGTCCGGTACTGGCTGATCAGGCTCTGGTGGCTGGTCACGAACAGCGGCGTGCCGTACTGCTCGGCCAATTTGTCGAGCTTAAGGGATTCACAAGAGAGAGTTCCGTCGGAGTAGGATAAAAAGTGACTGTCGAGCACGATATGCTTGCAATTTTGTGGTTTATATCGGTAAGTTCTTTAACATAATAGCCTTTCTACATTCCTGAAACAAAAAAACAGCTTTGCTTGCATAATCAGGCTTCATGCTGTATATTCGTTCCTTCTAAAATAATCAACTGACTGACGTTACTGATGGCAAAAGGAAAAGAGAACAGGATCATCGTCACGCTTGAGTGCACTGAAGCCAAGAAAGAGGGCAAAACGGTTTCGAGGTACACCACGACCAAGAACAAGAAGAATACCACCGAGCGTCTCATTCTCAAGAAGTACAACCCGAATCTCAAGAGGCACACAGAGCACAAAGAGATCAAGTAATTAGCATAATCTTCGAAAAGAATTTATCTTTCTGGGTAAGTCTTTTTGACCATTGCAATGCCCGAATGGCGGAATTGGTAGACGCACTCGTTTCAGGGGCGAGCGCCGAGAGGTGTAGGAGTTCGAATCTCCTTTCGGGCACCAACTAATTGCAAGAGCATAAATGTGCAAGAGGATCGAAACTAAAGCAATCACGACGTTGTCAATTTCTGACAAATGATGTGAAATACTGGGTTAAGCACCTTCGATGGAGGTGCTTTTTTTTTCGTTTTTTATACAATCTAAACCGGTGCAGTAGTGGATCATACTAAAATCAATCTCATCGTTCGCCTTCAGCACATCGACAATCAGATCGAGGAGATCATGAGCCTGCAGAAAGGACTTCCGGAAGAGATTTCTGCGCTCGAAGAGGATTTGGCCTTCACAATTCGCCAGATCGAGGCACGCAAGAAAATCGCCGAAGATCATCAGAAAATGCGGGAGCGACTGAACGCTCTCATTACCGACTGCAAGGAAAAAATCAAATCATTCAAGGAAAAGCAGACCTTGGCACGCAACAACAAAGAGTACGATGCGCTGTCAAAACAGATCGAATACCAGGAAAAAGAGATCGCGCAGTGCGAAATTCAGCTCCAGGACATTGCCCAGGCCGAACACCATGCTACAGAGGTGCAGAAAAAGGGACGTGAACTGATTGCCGAGAACCGTTACGACGAGATTTCCGAAGAGATGATGCCTGACGATGTGCTTCAGCAGCAGATGGCGGATCTGAGCGAACAGGTCAAGCTCAAGAAAGAGGAGCTGGAGAGCATCGAAGTCGAAACAGCCGAAGAGGTTGCCCAACTCAGGGAAAGCCTTGACAAACAGCGAGCCGTCGTAGCCAAGGAAGCCAAGCGCCTGCTCGACAAATACGACCACCTCAAAAGCGGTGCACTGCAAAACGCTGTGGTCAAGCTGGATCGTCAGGCCTGCTCGGGCTGCAACACCAGGGTTCCGACCAATCGCCACACCCTGATTGTACAGGGCGGGTTCTACGTTTGTGAATCGTGTGGGCGCATCGTGGTTCACGAGCGTCTGTTCGAAGAAGCTGCAAGCGAAGACGGCAAGTAATATTTTTTTGTCAGAACAACCGAACGGAATAACTCTGTTCGGCTGTTTTCTTTTTTCACTCCCCGCATGGGGAGCACTGTTCATCTTTAAAGCTGAAACCGCAAGTGTGCAGTCGCTGTATGGCTTGACGCCGTGCAGAGGAAAGTCCGAACTTCACAGGGCAGGGTGCCGGTCGAGAACCTGGGAACCTGGTTCAAGGCCGGGGGCAGCGGTGCAAACCGTCTGTCACAGAGAGTGCAACAGAAAGCAAACCGCCCCGGCTCCGGCCGGAGTAAGGGTGAAAAGGGGGTTTAAGAGACCACCAGGCAGGTCAGTAATGCCCTGCGCTATGAAAACCTCCCCGAAGCAAGGCCGAATAAGGAAGCTTTTTTCGCAAGAAAAGAAGGGTTGCCCGCCCAACTTTTCAAGGCACTGCCTTGAAAGCAGCTTTCGGGTAGGCCGCATCAGATAAATGACTGCAGCTTCATCACTTGATGATGATTTACAGAATTCGGCTTACAGCTTCGGTTTCAGCTTTTTTCTATCCTGCTTTTCCGCTGCTTTATTTCCGTTCCCGAACACGTACCTGACTTTATCCAGAAGTACCGGCACTGCAAACGGCTTCTGCAGAAAGGTCAGCCCCTCATTCATGATGCCTTGGCTTGAAATGATGTCCTTGGCATACCCGGACATGTAAATTACCCTGATCGACGGGATGATCTCCTGAATTCTTTCATACAGAACGCGTCCGTTCATACCGCGCATGACCAGGTCGGTCAGGAGTAAATCCGGAATAAATCCATCCTCCTCAATCAGCGCAAGCGCCTCTTCCCCGCCTTCAGCTTCACAAATGGTAAAGCCAGCCTCTTCGAGAGCCTGAACAACAAACTTTCGCACCAGCTCGTCATCTTCGACAACCAATACCTTGGCTCCTCCCTCCAGCTGATCCACCAGCTCTTCACCAGCAGAAATCTCTTGATACTCGCTTTGTTGAATGGGCAATAGAATTTTGAAACGCGTACCCTCACCACGCTCGCTGCCAACCTGGATAATGCCACCATGCTGGCGAACAATGCCATAAACGGTCGAGAGTCCCAACCCGGTGCCCTTGCCCTTGGGCTTGGTAGTATAAAAAGGCTCGAACAGATGACTCAGCGTCTTCTGATCCATCCCCTCTCCGGTATCACGAACCGTCAGCAAAGCATAGGAGCCTGCGGCCAGACCTTCGAAATATTTCTCCTCCCCTTTTTTGATCACCAGCAGCGAGGACTCCATAATCAGTTCGCCCCCCGTCGGCATGGCGTCTTCGGCGTTGACAGCAAGGTTCATGATGATCTGTTCGAGCTGGCTGGCATCCCCGCGCATGGGAAGCGGTTGCTCATGCAGATGGTAGCGAATGTCGATGTCGGCCCGAATGGTTCGCCGCAAAAGCTGCTCAAAATCCCGGATTACTTCGTTCAGGTCAACGGTTCTGAACTCAAGCGACTGGCGGCTGCTGAAGGCCAAAAGCTGCCGGACAAGTTCACGAGACTTGAGGGCGGCGTGATGGATGACTTCGACATACTGCTTGCTCTTTTCGGGTTCACGGATGCGCTTCAACAGCATCTCGGAGTAGCCGAGAATCGGGGTCAGGAGATTGTTCAGGTCATGCGCAACACCACCGGCAAGCCGCCCGATCGATTCGATTTTCTGTGACTGGAAAAGCTGCTGCTCAAGCTCGGCACGCTCCTTCTCAACTTTTTTCCTGCGCCTGATATCACGCAGAAAGACCAACGCGCCTGGCTTACCGGAAAAGGTGAACGGCACGGCGGACGCCTCGACGTCAACGGCAGAACCATCCAGACGCAAAAGCAGCTCTTCGATCGCAGGAGCAGACTGGCGAAGCTCGTTGAGCTTGCGCATTCTGGTATCGACCAGCTCACGGTAATCGGGATGAATCATATCAAGAACCTTGCGACCAAGCAACTGATCGGGAGTCGAGGCTCTGAACAGAGCCAGCGCGCGATTGTTCAGATAGCTGAACCCCTTACCGGTCTGAATGAAAATAGCATCCGGCGCCGACTCCACCACCGAGCGGAACCGCTCCTCGCTTTCGCGCAGGGCTGATTGTGATTTGAGCCGTCCGGTAATATCCTGCACGGTGGCAACCCTGTACATAAGCTGCCCGTCATCTCCCCGGACGCTGACCACATCCATCTGCGCGGGAAAAGCACTGCCATCCGGTCGTTGCATTCTGGCCTGGTAACTGATAAATCCCGTACGGTCAACGGTTCTGATATTGTTCATCACCGTTTCACGATCTTCGGGAACATAGAGACTCACAATACCGACCCCCTCGATCTCACTGACCGGCCGACCGCACAGGCGAGCAAACGCCTCGTTGCAGGCAAGCACCCGGTTAGTCTGCGGCAACCCTATGGCGATGCCGTGAGCAAAAAGCCTGAATGCATCGGCCCAGAGACGGGTCTGCTTCTCCTGCTCGATTCGCTCGGTAATGTCTCTCGTAACAGCATAAATCACCCCTTCTTCAAGCGGCGAGCTATTCCATTCAAACCATCGATACGAGCCGTCGGTGGCCCGGTAACGGTTCACAAAATTCAGCGAACTCTGACCATCCAGTATTTTTTCAATTTCAGCCCAAGTGAGCTTGATATCGTCGGGATGAATCAGTTTGAGGAATGGCGTGGAAAGAAGCTCCTGTTCAGAATAACCGAGCGTTTTCTGCCATGCCTTGTTGATTTTGGTGAAGTGCCCGTTGGAGAAGGCGATACACACCATATCCGGCGTGAGATTGAACAGCCTGTCGAACTCGAGCTCAGCCTTTTTTCTGCGACTGATATCCCTTGCCATGCACAGAATGACCGTGACCTGACCGGAAGCATCGAACACGGGGGTCTTCTTCACCCGGAACCAGACCCGGCCTTTCGGGCCGGAAATTACCCTGTCTTTTTCCACATAATGCCGGGTTTTCAGAACTTCAGCATCCTGACCGGCGCACAAAACCGCATCCTCAGGAGAGAGCAGCTCCTCATCATTTTTGCCGATAATTTCCTCTGCCCTCTTGCCAAGAAAACGGCAGAACGCCTGGTTGACGCTACGGTAACGGAAGTTCGCATCTTTCAGAACTAAAAGATCCGGAGTGGCTTCGAGCAGCGCAGCCATGAAACTGCGCTGCTCGACCAGTTCGTCCTGAAGCTTTTCGTTGAGCTGCTTGGCCTCTTTAAGCTCACGGCGAAGGCTCAGCAGCTCCTGCTCTCGGGAATTTTCGACAGGTTGCTCAGACATCCTCTCCCTGGGTCATTGCGGTCACGGTACCATCCTCGGCGACATCGATCACAAGGCTTACCGGACGGCAGCAGATTTCACAATCCTCGATATACTCCTGATGCTCGACGGAACATTCGACAAGCACCTCAAAACTCTGGCCGCAGTAGGGACACTGCACGGTGACGCTCTGTTCATACTCCATAACTGCCTCGCTCTTCCATGTGCTACAAAATTGAATCGGCAGGGCTGCGTGCTCTACCAGAGGCCGCTGCCCTGCTTCTTTGTGTAAAACAACCGCTGCCTCGGAGAGGTTTCGCAACCGTTTGAAAAATGGTTCAGACCGTTCGAAGTTTTTGCAGTTTTTCACAAGCCTCGTCCAGCACCGACTGCTCTTTGGCGAAGCAGAAGCGGACAAGATTCTCACCACCTGTGCCGTGAAAAAACGCCGAACCGGGCACCGATGCGACACCGGTATGATGGAGAATATGCATCGCCCGCTCCCTGGCCGTTTCACCCGACAAGCCGTCCGTGTTTGCAAGCACGTAGTAAGCTCCTTCAGGGATGAACGGATCGAGACCGGCCTCGGCAAGCGCTGCGCAGAAGCGGTCGCGTTTGGCTTGGTACTCGGTGGCAAGTCCGTGATAATAGCTGCCGCCGATGCTGCGAAGTCCAGCGGTAACGCCAGCCTGAAGCGGGGACGGCGCGCAAACATAGCACAAATCATTGAAGTAGCCGATCGCGTGCGCCCAGCGAGCATCGCACATGGCGTAGCCAATGCGCCAGCCGGTAATGCTAAAGGTTTTGGAGAGGCCGGAGATGGTGATCGTCCGCTCCCTCATGCCGGGTAACGTAGCCATCGAAACGTGCGAGCGACCGTCAAAGATGAAATGCTCGTACATTTCGTCGG
>DRSQ01000130.1 GCA_011372505.1 Chlorobaculum parvum
AAAGGTTGAAAGGATGATATTGGACGAGGTGTCGCCGCCGTCGGGATCGGCAATCGAGCCTTCGACTTCGATAAGACCGCCAACAGCAAGCTTGTCGCCAAACGGCCCCGCAACCACGCCATCGGGCTCAGCCGCATACAACCCTTGCGAGCAGAGCATACAGAGCGAAGCAAGGGCAAGAGTTCTGGAAAATGAGAAATTCATGGATCAGAATGATTTGTGAGTTGATAAGAGCGAGCCGCCGGAGAGGCTCTTGAAACTCACAGAACCTAATCTTTATTTAAATTAATTACAAATAGCGAACAAAAAAAAGTCACTCGAACGGGAAAAATCAACGTTCATCCAAAGCTCAGCCGATCAGTCGAATAGCTGGAGATATGCTTGAATTCAGGAAAAGCCGGAACGGAAGGGAGATTCTTCTGCGGTTTGGATGCTACAGTCATAATGATTTGTCACCTCAGCAGAAAAAAAATATCGACACAAGAAATTGATAACGCAAAGCACCATCAACACTTAACATACACATATCCTGCGTCAGTTATGATGAAATCACCGAGCAGAAGACCCAATCAAACCTTTTTATTTCAGACATTTATTACTAGATTAATAGCTGGTTAGTGCTGTTTTTCGTGTTGCTGTGCATGGCAAGTAATACGTCTAATATGCGTCACACTTCCTTTGAACATTTTTAGCTTGTTGGAAGCACGCGTTACCCGGCAAGATCAGGTGCCCGGCAGGGGAAAACCCCTATCCCCTGTCAGAGCACTTTAGACGTCTTCGATTATCGAAACTCAGTAGAGACGGAAGGTGAGCGTCAGCTCTCCTTCGTGTTGTACGATATGCCCACCAGTTTGTTGATAGAGCAACAGCACCTCACGCGCTTGGTCGCGCTCAACGCTGGTGCGTACCTCAATGCCTCGCGATTCGAGTTCCTGAATCCAGTTTTCCGGCTTTGCTCCTTCATCGAAACCAATCAACCTGCCATCTTCGCTTAGCGCCCCGGTTACGACATATCGGACTCCCGACCATGGGAGAGCGCCGAAACACATTGCACAGGGCTCGGCGCTGGAGAGCAGCTCATGCGCTGGCATATCGGTACCGCCCAGATCGTAGGTGCCCAATTGCTGTTGCGCCAAGATGATGGCTACCATTTCGGTATGAAGTACCGATGACTGTCGGGAAACGACGAGATTGACGCCGAGCGATACCAGTTTGCCTGTTTCACGCTCAAACACGGCTGCGGCAAATGGTCCACCCGTACATTCCTCAATATTTTTCCTCGCCGCGCCGATCACGAACCGCATCCATTCTTCAAGCACAATGGATGTCCGGTAGTTTCCGGCATATTCTGCCAGCCATTCCGGGAGGCTGAAGGTTATTTGGTCTGGCTGCTTCGACACCGTGCTTTCTATTGTCTGTTTTCAGGTAAAGCTCACCCTCACGCTTTCTTCTTCAGCAGCGCCCGGCGTTTGCGGACCTGAAGCATCGGGAAGCTTTCGAGCGGGCCGAGTTTGTTTTTGTCGTGCTTGATGCGCGGCGTGGTTTGCAGATAGGCGCAGATGAGATTTGTGAGCGATTCAAGCGAGTCGATGTGCGTGCGCTCGTAGCCATGCGAGGCGTCGAGGCCGAAGCAGATGAGCGCGGTGCGGATGTCGTTGCCTGCCGAAAGTGCCGATGCGGCGTCGGAGCGATAGTGGCGGAAGAGATCGCGGACGTAGGGAATCTCGTTGTCCTCACAGATCTGGATGAGCCGGTGGGTAAGGTGATAGTCGTAGATCGCGCCCTGGTCGCGCATGGCGATGATGACCGTATCCTCACGCGAGTTCTGACCGGGCGCGACTGTGGAGTTGTCGATGGCGACCATCGCCGCGATGTTGCCGGTGAGGATCGACGACGCGCCGGTTCCCTCTTCTTCGGTGATGGTGAAAAGCGGATGGCAGTGCACCGGCAGCGTGATGCCCGACTCCACAATCGCCTTGATGGCGGTGAGCTGACAGGCGACTCCGGCCTTGTTGTCGAGGTGCCGCGCCTTGATGAAGCCGCTTTTGGTGATTTCGGGATTGGTATCGACCGCCACAAAATCACCGATGTTGAAGCCGAGCTTCTCCAGCCCCACCTTGTCGTACAACTTTTCATCCACCCGCACTTCGAGATTGTCCCACGACACCGGCTGGGTATCGATCTCCTCGTTGAAGACATGCCCCGAAGCCTTGAGCGGCTGGATGGTGCCCCGGAACATGTTGTCGTCGGTGTAGATGGTAACCCGCGCCCCTTCGGCAAAACGTGCCGACCAGTGTCCGATCATGACGATGCCGAGCCGTCCGTTGTTCTTGAGCTCCCTGACCATCGCGCCCGTGGTGTCGAGGTGGGTGACGATGGCGCGGTCGAGGTTGGGCTGCTCGCCCTTGAGGGTCGCGCGGATCGCGCCGCGTCGGGTCAGCTCGAACGGCACGCCCATCTTCACCAGCTCCCGACCGACGAAATGGACGATCTCGTCGGTGTAGCCGGTCGGGCTGGGAATCTGGAGCATTTTGAAGAGAATGGAGCGGAGGTAGTCGGTGTCAATGTTGATCATGGAATCGCCCTTGCAATGCTTTGCGGAAACAGAAAATCGATGAAACGTTCGGCAGTGGGTTGCGGCTCGTGGTTGGCCAGCCCCGGTCGCTCGTTGGCTTCGATAATGACATAATCGCTCTTCTCGGGCGATGAAACAAGAAAATCCAGGCCGGTAACCGGAATGCCGAGAATATCTGCGGCTTTACAGGCAGCTTTGCCAAGCTCGGGATGGAGCTGGTCGGTGACATCGTGAATCGTACCGCCGGTGTGCAGGTTAGCCGTCTTGCGCACCTCCAGCTCCTCGGCCTTGGGCAGAATGTCGTCGAGTTTGTAGCCTTTCAGGCCGATGGTGCGCCGAAGCTCATCATCGATGGGAATCTTGCTCTCGCCTTGCGAAGCCTTTTCGCGACGGCGGCTCTGCTTTTTGACCAGCTCGAGAATGGTGTGCTGGCCGTCGCCGGTAATTTTCGGTGGGCGTCTGACCGCAGCAGCCACAACCTCATAGTCGATCACGATAATGCGTAGGTCTGCGCCTTCGACCATCTCTTCGAGCAGTACCTTGGAGCAAATTGTTCCGGCGGTTTTGATTGCCTGCTCAAGCTCTTCAACGGTCGTGATGCCAACCGTAATGCCCTTACCTTGCTCGCTGTCAGCCGGTTTGACTACCAGATGACCATGCTTTTCGAGGAAGCGGAGGTTCTCCTCCGGGCTTGCAGCGACCTGCTGATCGGGCACCTTCAGGCCGGCGGCGGAGAGCAGGCGGTGTGTCGTCTGCTTGTCGGCGCAGCGGCTCATGGCGATGGCCGAGGTCAGCTCGGTCAGCGACTCGCGGCAAATGACAGTCGCCCCGCCCCACGAAAGCCGGAAATAGTTATCGATCGGGTCGAGCACATCGACGCGAATGCCGCGCCGCCGCGCTTCGTTGATGATAATGGTCGAGTAGGGATTCAGCTCCGCTTCGGGCTGCGGCCCCGAGAAGAGCCGTTCGTTGATGGCGTTCTTGTTCTTGACGGTGAAAACCGGAATCTGCACGAAGCCGAGCTTTTTGTACATCTCAATGGCCGCGCCGTTACTGTGCAGCACCGACAGATCGACGAAGCTCCGCCCCTTGGCCTTGTAGTGATCGGCGACCTTTTGGGTGAGTTGAAGCCCGAGGCCCGAGTGCCTGGCCTGCGGATCGACCGCCAGCGCCCACAAACTCGAACCGTTTTCCGGATCGTCGAACGCTGCCTTGTGGTCGATGCTCATGCACACCGCAATCACCTGCTCCGTTTCGTTTTCGACAGCAACCCAGTAGTCGATGCACAGCTTGTCGGCGATGTCGTTCAGGAATTCCGGATCGGCGGGAACCATGTGGTGAACGCTGTAGATCGAGTTCACTCGGTCGATATCCTTCTCCGGATCGAGCGGACGGACGGAAAACATGGCGCTCGACTCCTGAAGCGGCTTGTATTCATCGAGCCAAAGCCGGAAAGTAAACGACGGATCGATGAACAGGTCTTGCGGGGCGTAGGAGAGCACCACCTGAGGATCGCGTAAATACATCGCGATGTCGCGGAACCCCTCCTTTTCCTGCCGGAGGATTTCGGCAATCCGGGTGTTGTCGTGAAAGGTGTGGCCGAAAATGACCCGCCCCCAGCCGCACTCGATTACCACATCCTGCTTCGGCAACTCTGCCGGTTGCCCCCAGCTTTTCATGCTGGGTGACTGCATCGGCACGAGGTTCTCTTCGCTTCGGTTTTTTCTGCTCATAGTCCCTGCTCTTGTAACCAGTATTCAAGAAGCGTGATCTGCCAGAGTTTGGAGCCTCGTAGCGGCGTGATATGCTCTTTTGGCGCATCGAGCAGCATATCGATGTACTCTTTTCGGAAGATCCCGCGCTGCCGGGCCGCGTCGCGATTGAGCACCCCTCCGGCCATATCGAGGTAGTCACCTTCGAGGTACTTCAGCGCCGGAACCGGGAAGTAGCCTTTGGGCCGGTCGATCACTTCATGGGGAATCACCCGACGTCCGACCTCCTTTAGCACGTACTTTCCGCCATCCGGCACCTTGTACTTGCCGGGAATTTTTGCAGCCAGCTCCACCAGTTCGTGATCAAGGAACGGCACGCGCGCTTCGAGGCCCCAGGCCATTGTCATGTTGTCCACCCGCTTGACCGGGTCGTCCACCAGCATCACGTTGCTGTCGAGCCGCAGCGCCTGGTCGATAGGCTCCTCCGCGCCCCGAGCGGCGAAGTGATCCGTAACAAATGCCGTGGCGTAATCCTGTTCGCAGTAGGTAGATGAGACTGCCTGGCAATACTCGTCAAAGTCACGGTCGAAGAAGGCATTGCGGTAGCTTTGCACCGCCGAGACCGGAGTCGCCTCCATCATGGGCGGATACCAGTGGTAGCCCGCGAACACCTCGTCCGCCCCCTGCCCGCTCTGCACCACCTTGACGTGCTTGCTCACCTCGCGCGAGAGCAGGTAGAAGCCGATCACGTCGTGGCTCACCATCGGTTCGGACATCGCCCGGATGCAGTCGGAGAGGTGCGTCTGCAACTCGCGGTGATCGACGAATATCTTGTGATGCCGGGTGTCGTATCGCTCGGCGATGATGTCCGAGTAGCGGAACTCGTTGCCCTCCTCCTCGGCCACATCCTCGAAGCCGACCGAAAAGGTGTTGAGATGCTCCTGGCCCAGCTCGCTCAGCAGGCCGACCACCAGCGACGAGTCCAGTCCGCCGGAGAGCAGCACGCCGACCGGCACGTCAGCCACCAGCCGGCGCTTGACGCTGGTCAGCAAGCTCTCGTGCACCATGTCGATCCACTCTTTTTCGGAACGTTTCAGCTCCTCGGACGTCCGGCTGTAATCAGGCCGCCAGTAGGTCTCGAAGCTCGTTTGGCCATCGGATTCGACCGTCATGGTCGTGGCCGGAAGCAGCTTTTTCACGCCGTTGAAGATCGTGTGCGGCGCAGGCACCACCGCGTGGAAGCTCATGTAATAGTTGAGGGCAACCGGATCGATGGAGGTGTCGATGCCACCCGATTTCACCAGCGCGGGCAGCGACGAGGCGAACCTCATCAACGAACCGTTCTTTTGGTAGTAAAGCGGCTTGATGCCGAGCCGGTCACGCGCAAAAAAGACCCGCCCGCTGTCACGCTCCCATACCGCAAAAGCGAACATGCCCTGCAGGTGAAGGACGCAATCGCGCCCCCATGCGTGGTAAGCCTTGAGGATGACCTCGGTATCGGAGTGTGAAAAGAAGGTGTAGCCTTTTTGTTGAAGCTCGTCGCGCAATTCGGGGTAGTTGTAGATCGCGCCGTTGAAGACCAGCGTCAGGCCGAGCTGGCTGTCCACCATTGGTTGTGAGGCGTGGTCGGAAAGGTCGATAATCTTCAGTCGCCGGTGCCCGAAACAGACCCTGTTATGGGCGAAAAGCCCTTCGGCGTCAGGACCGCGCGGTTCAAGAATGTCAATCATGCAACCGACAGATTCCGGAGATGCGGCCACGCCGTCGAAACGCAGCTCGCCTGCAATTCCACACATAAGCGATGGTGCTCTTCTGTATCGTTCAGATTACGCCTGGGTCGGTCGCTGCATCAATCCTGATGTAGCCGACACTGTTAGCGCATGATGTTTTTTCTGCGCTTTTCCAGGGATCACTAAAGAATAGGTGATAAAAAACTCAAGTAGCCTAATATAATGAACTTTGCTCGTGGGATAAAAGATGGTACAAAAACGTGTCACAAAAGGGCTTGAAGGTTGCTTGAAATGCCGTTTTTTCGGGAACGTCGCTCTTGATTCAGTCCATCGATTTCCATATATTCCCGCCTGCTTTTGTGACTCCCTGGCCTGCCGGATTTTTCCTTCGCGATTTCTCTGTCACCCTACGTATTTCTGTCGTCTGAGACCGGCCATGGAGATGACCACCTGAAGACCCATGCTCATGCAAAAAACTCTGAAACAGGAGTGGCTGTCCAATCCGCGCGGCGATTTTCTCTCCGGCCTCGTCGTGGCTCTGGCGCTCATTCCCGAGGCGATTGCCTTTTCGATCATCGCTGGCGTCGATCCCAAAATCGGCCTGTACGCTTCGTTCAGCATGGCGGTCGTTTCGGCGTTTGCCGGTGGGCGTCCCGGCATGATTTCGGCGGCGACCGGCGCGATGGCGCTTCTGATCGTGCACCTCGTTCGGGATCACGGGCTTGAGTATCTGCTTGCCGCCACGATTCTTACGGGCATTCTCCAGCTCATAGCCGGGTATCTCAAGCTCGGCAACCTGATGCGCTTCGTATCGCGCGCGGTGGTCACCGGCTTCGTCAACGCGCTGGCGATCCTCATCTTCATGGCGCAGCTTCCCGAACTCACCAACGTCACTTGGCACGTCTATGCCATGACCGCTGCGGGCCTCACCATCATCTACCTTTTTCCTTACGTGCCAGTGGTCGGCAAGGTCATTCCGTCGCCGCTGGTCACCATCGTGGGGCTGACCATCGTTTCGATTTTTCTGGGGCTCGACATCCGAACGGTGGGGGACATGGGGCAGTTGCCCGATGCCCTTCCGGTATTCCTGCTGCCGCAGGTGCCGTTGAATTTTGAAACGATGCAAATCATTTTCCCGTATTCGGTTGCGCTGGCCGTCGTCGGTATGCTCGAATCGATGATGACCGCCACCATCGTCGATGACCTCACCGACACGCCGAGCGACAAAAACCGCGAGTGCACGGGGCAGGGGTACGCGAACATCGCCACCGGATTTCTTGGAGGCATGGCCGGATGCGGCATGATCGGCCAGTCGGTCATCAACGTCAAATCGGGCGGGCGTACGCGGCTTTCGACGCTCATCGCCGGCATTTTGCTGCTCATCATGGTGGTGTTTCTGAGCGACTGGATCCGCCAGATTCCGATGGCCGCGCTGGTTGCGGTGATGATTATGGTCTCGATTGGCACCTTCTCGTGGGATTCAATCGCGAAGCTGAAAACCTACCCGGTTTCGACGAACATCGTCACGGTGGCGACGGTCATTACGGTGGTGTATACCCACAACCTCGCCATCGGTGTGCTGGTCGGCATCCTGCTCGCGGCGATGTTCTTCGCCAACAAGGTCAGGCGCTACATGGCCGTCACCAGCGCACTGAGCGGTGAGGGCGCGAGAACCTACACCGTCAGCGGGCAGGTCTTCTTTGCGTCGTCCGAGAAATTCTTTGGCTCGTTTGATTTCAAGGAGGTGCTCGACAAGGTGGTCATCGATCTGTCGCGCGCCCATTTCTGGGACATCAGCGCCGTCACCGCGCTGGACAAGGTGGTGCTCAAGTTCCGCCGCGAAGGCACCGAGGTCGAGCTGATCGGCATGAACGAAGCCAGCGCCACCATCGTCGATCGCTTCGGCGTTCACGACAAGCCCGAAGAGGTTGAAAAACTGCTCGCAAGCCATTAACGGAGGAGAACCGACAGCGACAATATATATTAGGCTAAAGCCCTTATATATATTGCCTTATGCGTAATCCTGTCCCGAAAGCTTTCGGGACGGGGCAACTGTTTACTAATTGTAATCACTGGAGCAATAATCCGATCTTACATTCACATTGCCCCGGCTTTCAAGCCGGGGGATACAGAATCAATCAGAATATCTCAGGGCTTCAGCCCAATCTCATCCATTGACAACACTTCCCGACTTGTGTCGCCGGATAATCAAGGAGAACCGACATGCCAAAAGTAATCGCCTGTATTGACGGATCGGCTGCCGCTGGAGCGGTATGCGACGCCGCAGCCTGGGCCGCCTCGCAACTCGACGCGCCACTGTTGCTGATGCACGTGCTGGAAAAACCGGAAACGCCGGTGAAGGGAGACCTTTCGGGCAACATCGGCCTCGGCACCCGCGAGCACATGCTCGAAGAGCTGGTGGAGCTGGAGGAGAAAAAAAGCCGGATCGCGCTCGACCTCGGCAAGCAGATGCTCCGCGACGCCTGCGAACGCACGGCGGCACTCTACAAGGGTGAGACCGATTCGCTGCAGCGGCACGGCAGCCTCGTCGAAACCGTGCTTGAGCTGCAACCGGAAAGCCGCCTGCTGGTGATGGGCCGGCAGGGCGAAGCGCACGAAAACAGCCCCGGAAGAATCGGCAGCCACATCGAAACCGTCGTCCGCACCATGCACCGCCCGATTCTGGTCGTGATGCCCGGATTCACGCCGCCGCAACGCTTCATGATCGCCTACGACGCCAGCGAAACGTCGGAAAAAGCGCTCAACATGGTGGCCCAAAGTCCCCTCCTGAAAGGCCTCGAATGCCACGTCGTGATGGTGGTCAGCAACAACAAACCTAAGCACCACCAACGCCTCGACGCCGCCTGCCAGAAGCTCGAACAGGCTGGATTTACGGTCGAACAGTCGCTGCTTTCAGGCGAAGTCATCGAAACCCTGCACGACTATCAGGACAGCCACGCCATCGACCTCATGGTCATAGGAGCCTACGGCCACTCGAAAATCCGTCAGTTCTTTGTGGGAAGCAATACGACGAAGATGATCAGTTCGAGTAGGATTCCGTTGCTGTTGTTGCGGTGAGAAGAGGGGAGGGAGTAAGGAGAAAAGGGTGACCATAATGCGTCTGAACATGCTACATTTTCACGGACAGTGTAAGAAGTCATACCTTTCAACAAAAGGAGGTATGAAGGGATAGAAGAAAAGCAGGCCCGCCGGAGGTTCAGCAAGCAGTTCAAAACCGATGCTGTCGAGCTGGTTTTACGGAGCAACAAGTCCGTCGTCGAAATAGCCAGAGACCTTGGCATTCGAGCCGAACTACTGTACCGGTGGAAATCAGAGTATCAGGCAAAGCAAGCATCATCGTTTCCGGGAAGTGGCCATCTCAAGGATCCTGAAGCCGAGAGACTTCGCAAGCTTGAGCGTGAGTTACAATCAGTCAAAGAGGAGCGTGATATCCTAAAAAAGGCATTGGCTGTGTTCTCCAGAAACCCGCAATGAAATACCGGTTCATTGAGAAACACAAACATCTCTTTGCTGTCAGAACGATGTGTCGAGTGTTGCACGTCTCTGTCAGCGGATATTACGGATGGACACAGCGACCGGAAAGTAAACGGAGCAAAGAAAACCGGAACCTGATGGAAGCGATCAAAACCATTCATCAGGAGCATCATGAAACGTATGGCAGTCCCCGGATTGCCGAGGTGTTGCGGCACAAGGGATACCGATGTAGCCGATCCCGAACAGCAAGGCTGATGCGGGTCTTGGGCATTCGAGTCAGAACAGCAAGGAAGTTCAAGGTGACAACGGCCAGCAAACATCATGAGCCGATTGCGCCAAATCTTCTGGGGCAGAATTTTTCGGTCGAGATGCCCAATGAAGTCTGGAGCAGTGATATCACCTATCTGCGAACCGACAGTGGCTGGTACTACCTGACGATAATTCTTGACCTGTTTAACCGGGAAATCATCGGTTATTCGCTCAGTAGCCGATGGACGGCGGAGAGCACCGTGATGGTGGCATTGGACAGGGCGTTTCTGCATCGGCAGCCGCCACCGGGAGTGATCCTGCACTCGGATCGAGGTGTACAATATGCATGCAAAGCATTCAGGCAACAACTGAACGGGTACCAGATGATCCAGAGCATGAGTGGCAAGGGAAACTGCTATGACAATGCTGTCACGGAGACTGTTTTCAAAACACTGAAAACAGAATGGATGTACGGAAAACGGTATCGGAATCAACAAGAACTTCGACAAGGGCTCTTTGACTACATCGAGGTGTTTTACAATCGGAAACGGTTGCATTCAACGCTGGGATATACAACCCCGGCCACGTTTTTGCAGCAGTATCAACAATCAATCAGTATGGCTTCTTAGGGTGTCCGTTTTTTTGTTGCAAGTTCACTGCTGCACATACCTGCCGATCTCTTTATCGGATTTGCCTTTCAGCTCATCGGGAAGACTTTCTTTCTTGAGCTAACGATAAACCTCTTTCCGATGCCCGACCCGAACGACAAGAACCGAAACGGTCTCATCCCGGATTTTGCAAATCACCCGATAATCTCCGACGCGATACCGCCAAAGCCCGGCATGATCGCCACGCAACGCCTTGCCCGATGAGCGAGGATCAGTGGCAACACGCTCTTTCAGAAATTTGAGAATCCGCTTTGTCGCAGATTTATCCAGCTTGGCCAGCTCCTTTTCCGCTGACGAGGCAAACTCAATCGTCCAGCCCAAGACGACGCTCCACTTCATCGATATCAGACACAGCCTCCTCACCCCGTCTCACCCGCTCAAGCACCTCTTCAGCCAGATAAATGTCTTCAAGATCATCAAGATGCTCCATGATGGCCTCGCGAACATACCAAGTCTTGGTTCGGCCAGTTCTTTTGGCAAGGTTATCCAGCCGTTGGCCGACACTCTTCGGAATACGAATTCCGATCATCTGATCCGCCTTTTCCTTTTCCATAGCTCTTTCGTATTACATGTTGATCAATGCAATACATGTTAAACAAAAACAAACCAAACCCAAACGCATAGGGAAAACAAATCCAACCGTACTGCCTTAAATGCAAATACGCGAACGCAACTTCGCGCCATCGGAACAAGGCCATGATGAAGAGCGAGGTCGCAAGCATGGCTTCACTTTTCGAAACGGGGGCAATGCAAGGCATTACACGAGAACCACTGTCCCGACTTCTGCGCCAGAGCAGCGGTTCCCGAAAAACGTTATTTGTAGCTGAAATTCTTCTTGGCTGCCTGCGTGCGAAGGTTTTCCAGAATCACCGTTCCGAGGCTCTTTGAATCTGCGGTTTCACGCTCTTTCGCCTGAACGTAGGCATCCCGCTTTTTGCTGAGTGCTGAGATCTGCGATTTCAGGTTTTCGCGCTCTTCTTTTTTCCGCTGCACATACCTGCCGATCTCTTTATCAGACTTGCCCTTCAATTCATCGGGAAGGCTCTCCTTTTTAAGTCCCTCGACCGTCACCCTCTTGTTGTCAATGGCATCAACAAGATCCCAGCCGGAAGCCTTGTACAGAGACGAACCTTTCGAGGCCGCGCGTTCTGCCGCAACCGGTGCCGATACTGCCGCGGCGTTCCGATCCTGCATGGACTGCCGAGCCTTCAGCTCTTTACCTTGTGCGCCATAAGGAACGTAGGTGTCGTTGATTCTGCTGTTGAGCCTCATGAGGTCGTCATCGTAAGGAGTCACAATGCCCCTTGTCGAGCGGTCACTGTCGATGGAGAAATAGCTGCCGCCGCCAATCGCGGCACCTCGTTTCCAGAGGCCCTGAACACCGGCATAATAGTCGCCGCAATAAATGGTGTTAACCGCAACATCGCGCTCGGCTGCCCAGCGGCATGCCGCTTCATAACTGACCTCCCCTTGATCGAAAGGCTCATTGCCGGCGATGTAAATCAGTTTCAGGCCATCGTGAGAAGTGTTCCATCTCAGCTGGTTCAGGCTACTGCCGATCACGTGGCCGCAATACTCCGAACCGCCGTTGGTCGTCAGCGAAAAGAGCGCTTCGGAGAGCCGATCGAGATCCTCGGTGAACGGAACAACCTGACGAATGTACCCGGTTCGTGGAGAGAGGCCGTTGTTGCCATACTCGTACAGCGCAACCTGCAGGCGGATGGGTTCGCCCCTTTTGCGCATTCTCGACACCTCGTTCACAATGCGCCAGAGCTGGCTTTTCGCCTGGTTGATCAGGCCATCCATGCTGTTGCTGGTATCGAGCAGAAGGGCAAGCTGCACCAGCTTGTAGTCCGACGGGCAGCGCTCTTTGACAGGCCTCAGATTGTCATACTTCTGCGCATAGTTTGCGAATATCTTTTTCAGCGATTGGTCGCGAAGTGGCTGCACTTCGGAACGTCCGGCTTCGGTTACGGACTTGGCTTCGAGGATGGCGTTGCCGGGAAGCACCGTGGTCGCCAGTAGCAGTGAGATCAGTCGTTTTTTCATCAGGGGGTCCAGGTATAGAGTTGGAAAAAGCCACTAATCTTTTTGACGATGCTCAAGATGTCATCTTGTGCGCCAATGCAAAAAAGCTGAGGCTCCCCGGCAACTCAGAGGTTTCAGCCCCCAGCAATGCCGCCATAGTGGATTCCGGCGAGCGCAGTCATCTCCTGCTTCCAGCTCACCAGATCGGAAGCGGTGAAGCGATTGAGGTGATTGTGGCCGCAGGCTCTTGCCATGACTTGCATCATGGTGACGGAGTTGCGCAGGAAGCGGTAAACCCGTTGTGCGGCGTGGTCGATCTGGAGGCGCTGGCGAAGTTCAGGGTCCTGGGTGGCAACGCCGACGGGGCAGTGGTTGTTGTTGCAGGCGCGCATTCCGAGGCATCCGGAAGCCTGGATTGCGGCATTGCCGAGGGCGATGGCGTCGGCCCCGAGGGCGAGCGCTTTGATGAAATCGGATTCGGTGCGCAAACCGCCGGTAATGACGAAGCTGACGTGTCGGGCAGCACAGTTGTCGAGATGCCGCCGCGCCCTCGCGAGAGCCGGGATAGTCGGAACGGAGATGTTGTTTTTCAAGAGGTCGGGTGATGCCCCGGTG
>DRSQ01000131.1 GCA_011372505.1 Chlorobaculum parvum
GCAATCCGGCCTCGATCATCGGCTTCGCGCCGCCGGGGGCTTTCTCTTCGGCAGGCTGAAAAATCAGCAGCACGTCGCCGTTCAGCTCCTCCTTCATGCCACTCAGCACCGAGGCCGCGCCGAGCAGCATCGCCGCGTGCATGTCGTGACCGCAGGCGTGCATACGGCCTTTCGCGGTCGAGCAAAAGTCGTGGGAATTCTCCTCCTGAAGCGGCAAAGCGTCGATGTCTGCCCGGAGCGCCACCGTCTTGCGCTCGCCGGATTTTGGCATGCCTTCGCCGCGCAGCAGAGCCACTACGCCCGTTTCGAGAAGCTGAGGCTCGGGTTCGATGCAGAGTTTGGCGAGCTGCTTCTTGATGAAAGCGGTCGTTTCAAACTCTTGGTACGAAAGCTCCGGATGCATGTGCAGATGCCGCCGCACAGCAGCTACCTCCAGATACAACCGCTGTGCTGCCTCTCTGACCCTCTGTGCAAGGGCGCTCATTTCATCATTGTGCATAAACCGTATCGTTCAGGGTGAGTTCGTAAATGCAAAGGCACACGGGTTGTTTGTTCAGCATCGGATTCTGATCGTCTCCGGGATAGTTGAGTAAAACAACTACAGATCCATGTAGCGGATGAACTCCAGCGCTTTTTCGCGAAGTTCGTCCGTGCCGGAATCGGGAAATGCGGAGTGGTACCGGATCAGGTAGCCATAATTTTCCATATTCCGGATGAGCCGGAAAAAGTCGTGCGTAGCGAGCCGGAAAAAGATGATCTTGCCTTCGTGAACCGCACCAGTCGGCCACGAGGTGAAGCTCAGCACCGAGGCGTCGTTTTTTTCAATCGTGTCAATGATTTCCGACAGCTTCGCGCCCGACGGCGGCACCTCGATTTCGAGGGTGTAGCCCCCCTCGCCGGAGTGCATCCGGTCGGCCAGAAACTTCAGGATGCGGCTTCTGGACACCACCCCCTCCAGGCCACCATCCTCATCGACGACGGGCACGATGCCTCCCCGAGCTTCCGCCACGGCGGCGAGATTGTCGAACAACTGCTCGTCCAGGCCGAATGCCCGCGCACTCTCGATCATCTCCGCGTCGAGCTTTGCGCCGGCATCGGGCGCTCCCGTCCGGTCACCGAGCAATCCGGACAGAAACACCATACCTACATACTTGCCATCGTCAAGCACCGGAGCGCACTCGAGCCCTTTGGCGGCAAGCGTTGCGACCACGTCTGCTACCGGCTCGCCGATGGTGAAAACCGGCCAGAGCGCATCAGCAAAATATGAGAAGGTGACGCTCACGTCAGTTCGCCGGTTCGAGTTTACCGACGCGGCGCTCGTGACGACCACCCTCGAACTCCGAGGCGAACCAGCTTTCGAGAATCTTCTCGGCGGTTGGCACGTCGTTGAAGCGGGCCGCAAAGCAGAGCACGTTGGCGTTGTTGTGCTGCCGGGCGAGCGCCGCAAATTCGGGACCGCACGCCAGACCGGCGCGGATACCTTTCACCTTGTTGGCCGCGATGGACATCCCGATGCCGGTACCGCACATCAGGATGCCCTGGTCGGCTTTGCCTGCCAAAACCGCCTCGCACACCTTGTGCGCATAATCGGGATAATCGACCGACTCTTCGGTGTAAGGCCCCATATCCTCGGCTGTGTGACCGTTCTTTTCGAGCCAGGCGATGACACTTTTTTTCATCTCCACGCCTGCGTGGTCGGTTGCAACTGCAATCTTCATAATCCGTTAACTTTGGTTTTGTGTGTTTTCTTTCTCCGGGCGGAGCGCCGCATCAACAGCCGCTGACTGTCAGTCGCACGGCGCTCCTCCTTTCTCTTTTTGCTGTAGGTTCCATCGGCGCTCATCTCCCACGACTTGCGGTTGTCCCGCAGCATCAGATCGAGATCGGCCATGACCGATGCGACGAGCTTCTGGTCGAGCACCGGAAAGATGGCTTCGACGCGGCGATCGAGGTTGCGCGGCATGAAGTCGGCGCTACCCATGAACAGCTCGCCGGACCCCCCATTGCCGAAGTAAAAGACACGGCTGTGCTCCAGGAACCGCCCGATGATGCTCACCACGCGAATATTCTCGCTTACCCCCGGCACACCCGGCTTCAGGCAGCAGATACCACGGATGATCAGGTCGATCTGCACCCCGGCGATCGACGCACGGTAGAGCGCTCGAATGATATCTTCATCGACCAGCGAGTTCATTTTCAGGATGATCCTGCCATCTCCCGTTTTCCGCTGGCAATCGATTTCACGCTGGATCATCTCCAGCGCCCACTTGCGCGTGTGCAGCGGGGAAACAATCAATGAGCGATAGTTGCGGTGCTTCGAGTAACCGGTCAGCGAATTGAACAGCTCCGACACATCGTCGGCAAGCGCGTTGCTGGTGGTCAGATAGCTGTAATCGGTGTAGATTTTTGCCGTCGTGGAGTTGTAGTTTCCTGTGCCAAGATGGAGGTAATGGCAAAGCCTCCCCTGTTCACGCCGCACGATGAGCGTCAGCTTGGCGTGAGTTTTCAGGTTCGGCAACCCGTACACCACGTGCGCACCAACATCTTCGAGCGCCCTGGCCCAAAGGATGTTGTTCTCCTCGTCGAACCGCGCCTTTAGCTCCACCAGCACCGCCACCTGCTTGTGCTGCTCGGCGGCAAACAAGAGCGCCTTGATGATCGGCGAGTTGCTACCCGTGCGGTAGAGCGTCTGCTTGATCGAGAGCACATCAGGATCGCGCGCCGCCTGCCAGATCAGGTCGACCACCGGCTTGAACGAATCGTACGGGTGGTGCAGCAGCATATCGCCTGAACGGAGCCGCGAAAACATGTCCGGCAAGCGCTGGTCGTCGAGAGAATTGTTCGGCACGAAGGCCTTGTCTTTGAGGTCGGGCCGATCAATGACAAGCAGCTCCATCAGGGCGCTCATGCCGAGAAATCCGCCAATCTCATAGACGTTGCGCTCGTAGATTTCGAGGTTCTTGACGAGCAGGCTCCGGATCGAGTGCGGCATCTCCGGGGTAACGTCGAGCCGCACCACCTTGCCGTACCGCCGCGAACGCACCCCCTGCTCGATGCTTTCGAGCAGATCGCCCGCCTCGTCCTCCTCGATCTCGATATCAGCATCACGGATGATCCTGAAGGGGTGGCACTGGAGGACGCGCATCTTCGGGAAGAGCTGCCACAGATTGTGCTCGATCAGGTCTTCGAGCCGGAGCAGGCGGATGCGGTCGTCGTTGAAGTCGAGTCCCTCGACCTGGTCGAGCCGGATGAAGCGAGGCAGAATGCCGGGAACCTTGACCCTGGCGAACTTGATCGAACCGCTCTCTTCGTCTTCGAGCTCGACGGCAAGGCTCAGCGACAGGTTCGACATGAAGGGAAACGGATGGCCCGTATCGAACGCCAGCGGGGTCAGCACGGGAAAAATCTCCTCACGGAAAAACTCCTGAAGCAGCTTCTGCTGGTGCGGCGTCAGCGACGAGGTGCGAACAAACTCGATTCCTTTTCTGCGGAGCGCCGGATAGAGCACCTCGAAAAAGCAATCGTTGCGCTGACGAAGCTGATCGGTGACGCGCTCACGGATTTGATCGACCATCTCCATCGGCGTCAGGCCATCGACCGAGCGCTCGGTAATGCCCGCCGCGCACTGGTCGTCGAGACCGGCCACGCGGATCATGAAAAACTCGTCAAGGTTCGAGCTGAAAATCGAGATGAACTTGATGCGTTCGAGCAGCGGATGGGCGAGTGGGTCGACAGCCTCCTCCAGCACGCGCTGGTTGAAATCGATCCAGCTCAGCTCCCGGTTCACGTAGAGCGACGGATCGCGAAGGTCCTTTTCCAGAGCTGCGATCTGGATTCCGTTCTGCGTGTTCTTCATGACCTGCTGTTCAAACACTTGATGATTCCGGTTTCTGTTACCACAAAATCGAGCCGCTGGTCCCAAGGATCGGACGGAACCGAGGGCACCTCCTGACAGTCAAACGCCAGACCGATTCTGGCCGGGTGAATGCCTTTGGCAGACAGCGCATCGAAAAAGCGGTCGTACCACCCTT
Source organism: Chlorobaculum parvum (assembly GCA_011372505.1). Lineage (GTDB taxonomy): Bacteria > Bacteroidota > Chlorobiia > Chlorobiales > Chlorobiaceae > Chlorobaculum > Chlorobaculum parvum_B. The sequence goes on from DRSQ01000131.1 coordinate 4,032, forward strand.
TGCCGAATCCGATGCGTCCGCCACGTCGGTCGAACCCGGCGAGTGGCACGATCACCGCGTCGAAATGCTCTTCGTCGGTGAGTTCGAGCGGCACGGGAACTGGCGGACCGACCCTCGCAGCCTCAAAACGCTGGACGGGCAGATACCGAGCGACCAGCATTTGGCTCCGCTCAATATAAGGCATGAAAACCGCTTTCCGTTCGCTCGCCAGCCATTCGAGCAGTTCGAAAGTTCCGGCTTCGCGATCACGTTCCATCGCCACATAGCAGTGCACCCGATCGGCGTCGAGCAGCTCCGACATCGTGATGAGCCGCTGGCATATCTGGTCGCTCTTTTCGCTCCACGCCTCCCGGCTGAGGCTCCTGCGCCTCGAAAGCAGCTCCCTTCGCATCTGTGCCTTGGTATTCATCATCGGCAACAAAAAACTGGTCTTGACGACCATTCAATCCTTTCAGCCAGTTCCGGTAAATAACCGATTCCCAGCTTTGGGGACTAAAATGTTAAAATAATAAAATAGAAGCCGATAACGCAGAAAAGAACACAGAGAAACACTGAGCACAACATGCACTGCTCAGACTTGGCAACCTGACACTCATGATGTCAGAGGTCTTAAGCCTTTCAGTTATGTGAAATAAGTGCGAATTGTATTACATTTATAAGTACAGGCTTGGCTACGAACACTCCACAGCCAGAGCTTAAATAGATTTTTTCCTTTTCATCAAACAATAAACCATAGACGATCATGGCAAACGAATCAGCAAACGGCGTATTCAGCGATCTCTTCACGGCTGTCGGCGACCTGGCACAGGGTGCGACAGACATGGCTGGCAGCGCCGTAAAAACCGCCACCGACGCCGTGCAGCCGGTCGGCAACGCCGCCGTGGAGCTTTGCACCACCACCATCAACTCGGCCACCCAGCTCGTCGAAGGCGTCACCAAAGCCATCACCACGGCAATCGCCCCGAAACAGTAAGATTGCGCGTCACCTGCCCTTCTGGACAGAAAAACGGCGCAACCAAACCGAAAGCCCTTTACGTCATCGCAACGCAAAGGGCTTTCGGCATTTCTGGTCCGGCTGACCGTCACCAGCGAACGTCGATGGGCGACTTGTCACAGAAATGCCACCTCGTGAGAAAGGTTGGACGAGCGAAGCTGGTGGCGTACATTGTGAAGGCAACAATCACCTCCGAAGCAGCCGTTATGCACTACATCACACTACCAGCAGTGCCTCGTTCGATCTTCTGCGTCGGCAAAAACTATCCCGATCACGCCCGCGAAATGGCAACTTGGGAAGCTTGGGAGACGGCGACCGAGGAGACGCACGAAAGCGAACCGATCATTTTCATGAAACCCGGTTCGGCACTCTCCGCCGACGGCACGACTTCGATCCCCCGCTTTGACGGCAAACCAATCAGCTCGAACCTCCACTACGAGAGTGAGCTGGTGCTGCTGATTGGCAGAGATGCCTGCGAGGTTCCGATCGACAAAGCCGCTTCCTGCATCGCTGGTTACGGAGCGGGGCTCGACATGACGCTTCGGGACGTACAGCTCGAAGCCAAAAATGCCGGCTATCCCTGGCTCAAAAGCAAAGGGTTCCGCAACAGCGCGCTGATCTCGAAGTTCATCTCCCCCGACGATGCCGGAGCGTGGCGTGAACTGTCAGTCACGCTTCAGCTGAACGGCGAAGTCAGGCAGCACGCCCCCGTGTCGGCGATGACCTTTTCGCCAGGTTATCTGGTTTACTATTTATCGTATATTTGTGGGCTGAGCGCCGGAGACCTCATCTTCACCGGCACACCGGCGGGCGTCGGAAGCGTCCAGCCCGGCGATCAGCTCGAGGTCTCGCTTGAAACCGGCAGCGCAAGCGGTAACCCCGAGCGGCTTGTCCGGCTCGAAGCACAAGTATCCTGAACTTTTCACTCCCCGATCATGAGCACGATATTCCTGAACACACGACTGCTGAATCCATCCGAAAATCTCGATACCACCGGCTCGATAAAAATCGACGAGGAGGGCGTCATCGAAATGGTGACGATCGGCGACGAAACCATGCCGGTTACTGACAAGGACCGCGTCATCGACCTCGAGGGCAAGGTGCTCGCTCCCGGCCTTTTTGACATGCACTGCCACTTCCGCGATCCCGGCCAAGATTACAAGGAGACGCTTGAAACCGGTTCGGCAGCAGCGGTCGCGGGCGGCTTCACCGGCGTGGCGCTTATGCCGAACACCAAACCGGTGATCGACAGCCCGCTCGGAGTGGCCTACATACGCCACCACAGCGCCGAACTGCCGATCGACATCGAAGTGATCGGCGCCATGACTGTCGGCAGTCTTGGCGAATCGCTCGCTCCTTATGGGAAGTACAGCGCCTACGGCGTCAAAGCCATTTCGGATGACGGCACGGCCATCCAGAATACCCAGATCATGCGACTCGCCGTCGAATATGCGGCTAATTTCGACCTGCTGCTCATCCAGCACGCCGAAGACAAATACCTCACCGCGGGCGGCATCATGAACGACGGCGCAGCATCGGCCATGCTTGGCCTGAAAGGTATCCCCGAAGTGGCCGAACCAATCATGATTGGCCGTGACCTGCAACTGATCACCTGGCTGAAAAAGCACAAACTCAGCGGCGCCCTGCCGGAACCGCGCTACCATGTGGCACATATCAGCACGGCAGCCTCGGTCGATCTGGTGCGCAAGGCCAAGGCCGCTGGCCTGAAGGCTTCGTGCGAAGTGACGCCACACCATTTCACCCTGACCGAAAACGATCTGGTAGCCGCCAAGGAAAAAGGCAACTATATCATGAAGCCGCCGCTTCCCTCCGAAGAGAATCGCGACGCTTTGATCGAAGGGTTGAGGGACGGGACCATCGAGGCCATCGCCACCGACCACGCCCCGCACGCTCGCCACGAAAAAGAGTGCCCGCCAGATCAGGCAGCTTTCGGCATCATCGGCCTCGAAACCTCGCTTGGCCTCACCATTACCGAATTGGTAGATAAAGGCATCATCCCCCTGTCACGCGCAATCGAACTGCTTTCAACCAATCCGCGATGCCTCATGGGACTTGAAAATATTCTCTTCAAACCTGGCAAGAAAGCCAACCTCGTCATCATCGACCCCGACCTGGAGTGGACGGTAAGCGAGGAGAACTTTGGTTCAAAGTCGAGAAACACCCCCTTCATGGGCCGCACGCTCAAAGGCAAGGCGCTCGGCATTTACAATCGGGGAAAACTCATCATGAGATAAAACTGTTTTCGAGTTACATTCTTTTATCTTTTTTCTTTACACGATTTTTCTTACTTTCGGTATCTTTTTATTGGAAGGTACGTATTAGAGTCAACTTCAAGCATTTCCTGTAACGACCTATGGCCAAGAAACAAACGTTCGGTGACAAGCAGAAAAAAGGCGCAACTGATTTCAAAATGGCAAAGCTGGTCTATTCGGTGAAATCCGAAAAAACCAATGCCTGGAAATTTGTTGAAAAGAACGTCCGCATTCCCAGTGGTGAAAATGATGTGGAAGTTCTGAAAAAAGCCATGACCGATCAGGGCAAGTAATTCCCTACCGGCTCAAGCTGTCTATCTCTCCTTTTTCGCATGAGCGATCACCAGACACATTCCCGGGGCAACGAAACCCGGGAATGGTTCGAAGAGTGGTTCGACCATCCCCTCTACCTCAAAGTTTACCAACACCGCAATCAGCAGGAGGCGGCTCGTTGCGTACAGACTATTCTGTCACTGACCGGCCTTGCGGCCACCAATCCCCCGGCTTCGATGCTCGACATCGCCTGCGGTGCGGGACGGCACGCCGTTGAATTCGCCCGTTCGGGACTAACAGTAACCGCCAATGACCTTTCGGCATTTCTGCTCAACCAGGCCCGTGACCTCGCCAAGAACGAAAAGCTCCAGATCACCTTCAGCCGACAAGACATGCGAAAGGTCCGGTTCGACCGTCAGTTCGAACTCGTCACGCAATTGTTCTCCAGCTTCGGCTATTTCGAGACCGATCAGGAAGATCGCGACATTCTGGCCAACGTTTTTTCGCTGCTCCGCCCCGGCGGCTGGTACGTGCTCGATCTGCTCAATCCCGACCACCTGAAACGCAACTTCGTGCCGCGCACCGAACGCCGTTCTGGCACCCTCCAGATTACCGAAGAACGAACCCTGAGCGAACGAAAGGTCACCAAACGCCTGATCCTCACTGAAGAGAACGGCAAGAGCCACGCATTCACTGAATCTGTCAGATTTTTTACGCCTGATGAAGCCACCGGGCTGCTCGAGTCAGAAGGATTTATCGTGGAACGAATGATCGGCGACTATGAAGGCAGAGCGTTCGATGCCGCCACTTCACCGAGAATGATGCTGATTGCGCGCAAGCCGGTGGGATCGGACTGATCCGACAAATCTGACCGATCCGACCGATCTAATAACTCACTTGAGCAGCAATTTACCAAGCGTATCGATTCCGGCTTTCCGGCCCAGCGCAAGCAGGTGCTGAAAGAGCTGGGCGGTGAGGTAGGCATCGCCGGGCGCGGTGTGGCGGTCGTAGAGACGGATGCCGTAGCGATCGCAGAGGTTGTCGAGGCGATACTCGCCGCCTTTGTGCGCAAGGTTATAGTAGGGGCCTTTTTCAAGCCGTTTGGCGAAGCTTGCCGTATCGAGCGCCTCGTTGAACAAGCGGGTCCCAAACCGCCGTGCAAGCACCTGATTAATCATGCCGATATCGAAATCGGCATGGTGAGCGACGATCACAGCGTTGCCAAGATAGTCCAGAAAGCGGCAGACAGCCTCGCTCTCTTCCATCCCTGTATCGATATCACGCCGCAACAGGCCGTGCACCGTAACCGCTTCCCGCTCACTGCTGACCTCCTGCTGAAGCAATACCTCGAACGAACCTGCAACGTCGATTACCGTCCCCTCCATGCCGACCGCTCCGATCGAGATGATCCGATCGCTTTTGACATCGAATCCCGTGGTCTCGGTATCGAAAACAACAAAACGCACCTCTTCAATCGGCGTCTTTCCACGAAAAGGATCGTCGAACCGGTGAAGATAGCAGCAGACACTCTCCGGCAGCTCTCCATTCCGGCATTTACGCAACGCCAGCTTTTTCTGAATCAGTTCAAGCACGGAGGTAGTCAAGCTGGAACCGGAGGTTAAGCATACTCTGCACCTTGCCGATGGTTGAAAAGACATTTCGGAGCGTCTGGCGCTCGATCTTGTTGAGTCCTTCCGGATCGATGTAACGACCAGAAGAATCGGTAGCCAAACCATGCTTGGTTTTCAGAAGGATCAGGAATTCATACGCTTCGACTGCTTCTGAGGCCAGCGTCTCAAAGCCGGAAATCAGCGAACTGAGACGCTTGAAGCGCTCGGTGGTGCTTAGAAAATCGGTGACCTTTTGCTCGTACACCAGCACCCGCGCCGCATCGGAGAGCGGCATCATAGCCCGCGCCTTTATGTCGAACTCGTGGGCGTGCTCGCGGCTTTTCTCGACCAGGAAGTTGCGAAAGAAGCCGAGTGGTGGCGGATTCTGCATCGCATTTTTTGCGAAGAACTGGAGAAATCCACGCCCCTTTTCGACCTCTTTCAGAATCTGGCGCTTCATCTCGACCGCCAGCTGCGTACTGCCATAAACCGGGCGAAAATCGAAAAAGATGGTGGAATTCATCAGCGCCTTCGGCTCGGGTGTCTGAATCCATTTACGGAAATAGTTCATCCATCCATCGAGCGGCTGGCACCACTCCGGATTGCTCGCCATGATATCGGCAGGGCACTTCGAGAATCCACACACAAGCAGTGTATCGCAGACCCGCTTGCCAAGTTCGAGAAAGTAGCGCTTCGCCGCCTCACGACTCTCCGGTGACGGGTCGGCATAAAGAATTGCGTTGTCCTGATCGGTGCGAAGCAGTTGCTCCTTGCGTCCCTCGCTCCCCAAAGAGAGCCAGCAGAACTCCACATCGGGCTTCTTTAAACCCTCGGCACTCATATCAGCAAAGGCGAAGTCGAGCGCCTTTACAATCACCGCGTCGTTCAGCTCGGCAAAGATATTCAGCACGAAATGGATCGAGACCTCCTGAGCGATGTACATCTGGAGGAGCTTTTCGGCCTTGTCGCGCTCAGCGCTCAGCTGTTCGACGCTCTCAGACTGCATGATCGACTTCATGAGCACGGCGGGGTTCACCCCCTCGGAAGTCACGATATCGTGCTCGGAAATAATGCCCGTAATCGGACTGTTCGAAGTGCCGTCCTCTGTGATGCAGAAGTGGCGAAGCTTGGTTCTGACCATAAGCATCGTCATATCGGCCACGGTCTTGCCGGCGGTTATGGTATAGACCGGGCTGCTCATGATTTCGCTCACCGGACGCTCGTTGACCTGGCCCGGCATCGCAACCACCTTTTTGCGCAGGTCGGTATCGGTAATGATGCCCAGTGGATGTCGCTTGTCGGAGACGACGATGATCGATCCAATGTTGTTTTCTGACATGATTCCGGCAGCCTCCCTGATGAGAATATCGGGAGAGCAGGTGATCACGTCACGCACCTGATCGACCACGAGTGGCTCGTTATCGAGCAGGCATCTGAGGGTAAGTTCGGACGGTTCCACAGAACCCCTGCGCAGATCGAACGCCTCGGAGAGCGAGTGCTCAATGTTCTGCACGCTCTTGGCAATCGCTCCGGTAAAGAAGGCAGCAACCGATGGCTCGGACTGGGAAAGCTCGCGGATCGTCTCGACCGGAATGGCAAACAGCAGACTCTCTTCAACCACCTGTGCCGAAAGCAGGTAGGCGCTTGAACCGAAAATAGCCCGCACACCAAACAGATCGCCTTCGTCACACAAATCGACGAGCACCTCCTCGCCATCGATCGTATCGAACAGGCGCACAGCCCCCTTCATAACCATGTAGGAAACCTTGCCAAGCTCATCACCTTTCCGGAAGAGCATTTCGCCCTCCTCATGGTACTCGACAAACAGCGATTCGGCTATTTTGCGAATCCGTTCTTCGGAAAGATGATCAAAGGGGGGATATTTGCCGAGATCGGCAGCGACCCTCTCGACAATGGTGTTGGACGGAGTAGCGTTGTTCATGCCTGAGACTCCCGAAGATTGGCGGGTTCATCCTCTTATCTATGGCCGCACCGGAACGATGCGACAGGAAGGGGACAGAAAGTCAGACCAGCATGCGGTGCTCACGATACCACTCGAACGTGCGCTTGATGCTCTTTTCGTAGGGTTCGTAGCGCATTCCCAATTCACGCTCCGCTTTCGACGAGTCGAAATAGAGAAATTTCGAGGCCACGGTGAACATGCTCATGTTGAACAGCTTGGATATCCTGTTCCTCTCCTTACTGAATTTAAGAAGATACGAGATGAAATGCGCAGCCCATATTGGAAGCGGAAATGAATGTTGGTGCACGCCGGTCACCTTCATGATGGTCTGCGCCAGCTCTTTGAAGGAGACGTTGTCGCCGCCGACGATGTAGCGTTCACCTTTGCGACCCTGGTTCATCGCAGCTATCAAGGTCTCGGCCACAATCTCGACATCGACCACGCAGATGCCACCGAGGGGATAAAACGGCATCTTGCGGTTATAGACATCCTTGATGATGCGACCGGCATTGAAGTTGATGTCGCCGGCACCGAACACAAACGCCGGCACGACGATCACGCAATCGAGCCCCTTGCGGACCTCTTCGGCCACGATCTGCTCGGCAACATACTTGGTGCGAGCGTATTCGAGATCGATCGTATCGAAATTCCAGGGGCTCTCCTCGTCGAATTTCCGGTTCGGGCCGCTGATGCCAACCGCAGTAATCGAGCTGACATGCACAACCCGCCTGACACCGGCCAGGCGCGATGCTTCAAGCACATGGCGGGTGCCGTCAACGTTGATTTTCTGAAGCAGCGGATTCTTCTTGCCCCCCATGTAGGTAATGCCGGCGCAATGATAGACCTCATCGACGCCATCGAACACACCTTTCAGAGACGAAGCATTGGTGACATCGCCATACACAAGATTGATCTTGTCGAGGCAGCCCTTGAGCGACGTGAGGTCGGAGCTCGTACGAACAAGCGCATTGACCTCGTGCCCCGATTCAGCGAGTTTGTGCACAAGACGGGAGCCGATAAAGCCGGTGCCTCCGGTAACGACGATTTTTTTCCCCACGGATAGTGTCAAGAACTGTTGGTAATAGGTGTGCGCCGAGCCTTCCTGCGGCGCTGAAAGCCGACGCTAATCCTTAATGAAAATGCTGCCATCGAGAATGTCCTGGCGAACCTTTTCGATGCGCTCATGAACAGACGGGTCGATCAACTTTTCGGTATCACTGCTCCAGAAGTAATCGGTGTAGCGTCCGTCAAGGCCGAACATCCGCTGGCGTCCTCCCTGGAAGCGGCCGTTCATCGCATCGTCAATCGTGGTCAGCACCGCCTTGTCGATCGCCTTGTTGATGCTGGTCAGCATGTGATCCGGTGCGGGCCACTCCAGTGCCATATCGGTGCAGATCACCAGCTTGCCGGTCTCCCGGGCCGCTTCGATCACTCCGAGACCACTTGCACCAGCCGCCTGATAGATAATGTCCGCACCACGGCTGTACTGACCAAACGCCAGCTCTTTGCCTTTGGCTGGATCGTTGAACGCGCTGCCGGTCATGCCGATAAAGTTTGTAATGATCTTGATGTCCGGTTTGACATAGCGCGCGCCAGCCTCATAGCCGCTCTCGAACTTGCGGATGATGTTCGAATCCATGCCGCCGATAAAACCGATGGTGCCAGTTTTAGACTCAAGCGCCGCAAGCACCCCAGCCAGGAACGAACCCTTTTTCTCCTCGAACACGATCCCCGAAAGGTTTGATGGAATCTCGGTTCCGGGCTGGGGATTGTAATCGATGCAGACGAACTTCTTGTCCGGAAAATCTCTGGCGATTGCCGTAATGTCTTCGGTAAAAAGCAAACCGACACCGATTACAAGCTGGGCATCAGGATCGGCAGCCATCTGGCGCAATGCGGCCTCACGGTCGGCCCCCTCTCCCGGAGGCTCAATATAGTCGAAATTGATACCGAGCTGTTGTTTGGCTAGTTCGAGGCCATTGTATGCGGAATCGTTGAACGACTTGTCGCCCCGACCGCCGACATCGAACACCAGCCCAACCTTGTAAGCGTCCGGATTTGAGCTGGCAGCTTTTTCCTTCCCGGAACAACCGGAAAGCAACAGTACAAAAATCAGCAGGAAAGACGAAAGCCTGAGGAGCGATGGTGAGAAATGCCGGTGCGCCATGTCCATTAACAAAGGTTGATTCGCCGAAAATATTGAACGGAATGTAACAAAATCGCACCGTTTTTGGAAACCGCCGCGTCGGAAATCATCCCCACTCCACCTGCAGTTCCGCCTTCATCCAAAGAGAATCAGGAATCGAATCCTGCGATTTCATGCCACTCAGTCGATATTGACAGCAAATCCTGTTTGCAGGATTCTCACAGAAAACGAACGGGGAAAAGCAAAAACCCCGTCACGACTGAACTATCGGGACGGGGTTATGTGACGATGAAAAAACGGAACCCCTCACGGCTTCAACTGGTTTTCACGTTGTGCGAACAGGCTCCGGATTCCCGAAAGCATTGAAATAACGGACTGGTCGTCTCCACTCCTGACCACCTGGGCAAGTTCCTCAAGGGCGCGGCCGATATGCTGGTCGACAATGGGATCTGCCGAACCGGATTCGGTCAAAAAGCGCGTCTCGCCGCCAAGCCGCAGAACCCTGGTTTTCATATCCTGGCGAGCGCATTGATGGCCGATAGCCTCAAGACGCTCGGCCCACTCTTTCGGGCTACCCTTCGATTCTGGAACCAGCTCAGCCTTGCGCCGCATCGCAGCGCCATCCATGCCCGTGGCTACAAGCAGAAGAACGAAACCGATCACCGTCACCAGCCCGGCAATCATCGCTCCCATGTGAAAACCATTCAGCACCATCGCCACACCACTGGCAGAAATCAGGAGCATAAGCGCCGCAATCACCGTACCGACAAGCGCCGAAACGCTCCAGCCGTGCACAAAACCCCGGACAGGCGAATAAACTGCCGATGCGGCAGCAAGCGCCATCATGGAGACCGAACCGAACAGCAAGCCGCTGTCAAGAAACCGGTCGGGAAAAAGAGCGAAAAAGAATCCGAAAACCGCCAGAAGAACGGTCAATGGCAACAATGCCCACAGCCAGGTTTGTTTCATGCCTCAGAAGAAGTTAAGCGTCCAGTGATGTTCGCACAGCCCACGTCACAGAAGTAACCGAAGAACTATGCAGTCAGAATGCCAAAGATAAAAAAATCCGAAGCAAAGGCATTGCAATTCCTCCGTTACTTTGGAGGCATGCATCAAACCACAACATGAAAAATCCTCAGATGCAGGGGATGGCTTGCATGAGAATCAAAGCAGTAGGCGCTCTTGATAGTTCATGCAAGCGTCCACAACAATCTGGCATTGCGGAACTGCTTTCGCCGGTCGGCAATAGATTCGCATTCACTCTGTCAATTCACCGCTTCCGATGAGAACTTGCGCAGGAGCAGTTTTTCGAGTTCCACAAGGAACAGAACGCTTGAGCTGACGATGATAATGAGCAGCCATTCGGCGGCCTGCAACCCGGCAGTTCCGAAAATATTCTGCATGAACGGCGCATAGGTAAAGAGCGCCTGAAGCACGACAAGGATTCCGGCGGCATACAGCACATAGCGATTTCCGAAGAATCCCTCCTTTGAAAAGATACTCCGCACGAAATAGCGTGAACTGAACAGGTAGAAAATTTCGAAAAACACCAGAGTGTTGACGGCCATCGTCCTTGCAATTTCATGGGAGTAGCCGCTCTGTTCATACCATAAAAAGAGGCCGAATGTGCCTGCAAGCAGAATCAGCGAGACATAGACAACTCTCCACACGATAAAGCGTGACAGCAGCGGCTCAGCCGATTTTCGCGGCTTTCGGGCCATCACGTTGCTTTCGGGTTTTTCAAAGGCAAGGGTCAGGGCAAGCGTCACCGCTGTCACCATATTGACCCACAAAATCTGCACCGCCGTGATCGGAAGCGTGTAGCCGAGAGCGACGGCGAACAGAATGCTGAGAGCCTCGCCGCCATTGGTCGGCAGCACGAACAGAATGGACTTTTTGATGTTGTCATAGACATTCCGTCCCTGCTCGACAGCGTTAGCGATGGTGGCGAAATTGTCGTCGGTCAGCACCATTTCGGCGGCCTCTTTCGACACCTCCGTGCCCTTCTGCCCCATCGCAATGCCGACGTCGGCCCGTTTCAGCGCGGGCGCATCATTGACGCCGTCCCCGGTCATCGCCACCACATCTCCCCTGGCCTGAAGCGCTTTCACCAGCCGGAGCTTGTGCTCGGGGCTGCTGCGAGCGAAAATATCCACCTCGGCGACGCGCTCGATCAGCTCTTTGTCACTCATGGATTCGATATCCTGACCGGTCAACGCTCTCTTGCCGTCGCCGATGCCTGTCATTTTGCCGATCGCTTTGGCCGTATCGACGTGGTCTCCGGTTATCATCTTGACCCTGATGCCCGCTGCCTGGCACCGTTTTACAGCCTCGACCGCCTCCTCGCGCGGAGGATCGATCATACCGGTCACGCCGAGCAGGGTCATGTCGGTCTCGACGTCGTCGATGCGCAGAACCGTCGTCTCCGTGGTGACCTTTTTGCAGGCGATTGCGAGCAGCCGCTCTCCTCTGGAGGCCATCTCCCGCATCCGTTGTTCCCAGAATTCCCGGTCGAGAGGCTCATCCTCTTGGCCGTTGCGTTGCAGCGTGCAGCGTTCAAGCACGACTTCAGGCGCACCCTTCAGGTAGATAAAGGCTCGTTCAGTGTGGTTGTGGTGCAGCGTAGCCATAAACCGGTGTTCGGACTCGAACGGAATCAAATCGATTCTTGGCCACTCCTTCTGTTCCGTGTCAGGATCGAATCCCGCCTTCATGCCAAGAGCTGTGAGCGCCCCCTCCGTCGGGTCACCTGAAAGGATCCACTGCCCATTCTTCTGCTCCAGCGACGCATCGTTGCACAAGAGTGAAATATGGGACAAGGCCCGCATCTGCGGATGGTCATCGAGATCGGTCTCCTGGTCGTTCAGCACAAAAGAGCCGTGAGGAGCGTACCCGGCGCCGGTGATTGAGAACTCCTTTTCGGGCAACACCACCGAGCGCACAGTCATTTCGTTTTGGGTGAGGGTGCCGGTTTTATCGGAGCAGATGACCGATACCGATCCGAGCGTTTCGACTGCCGGCAGCCTGCGGATGATCGAACGGCGACGGGCCATCGCCTGAACTCCGATAGCGAGCGTGATTGTCAGAATGGCCGGAAGCCCTTCCGGGATCGCGGCAACCGCAAGCCCGACGGCAGCGTTAAACATCTCCGTGGGTGTGAAGCCGCGAACAAAAATACCGAACAGAAACAGCATCGCCGAGAGGGTGATGATGACAAAGGTCAGCGTCCGGGCGAACTCTTCGACCCTTCGCAACAGAGGGGTCTGGAGGGTTTCGACCTTACCAAGCAGCGAGCTGATGCGGCCAATCTCCGTCCGGTCGCCAGTCGCGACCACAACGCCGTCGGCTTTGCCGTAGGTGACAAGCGTTCCCGAAAAAACCATGCAGTGACGATCGCCGAGCGGCGTCTCCGGTTCGACCGGCGGCGTACTCTTTTCCGACGGAACCGACTCCCCTGTCAGCAGCGATTCGTCGATCCGGAGATCCTTGGTTGCAAGCAGCCTGAGATCAGCCGGAACTTTGTCACCCGACTGCAAGACAACGATGTCGCCGGGCACCAGCCCTTCGGCATCGATCTGCACCGTTCTGCCGTTCCGGCGCACCATCGCCTGGGGCGACAGCAGGCCTTTGAGCGCCTCCATCGCTTTTTCAGCTTTACCCTCCTGGATAAAGCCGATCAGCGCGTTGATAAGCACGACGCCAAAAATCACCCATGCGTCGATCCAGTGGTTCAGCAACGCCGTGACGACGCAGACGACAAGAAGCACATAGATGAGAATATTATTGAACTGGCCCAGAAACCTCACGAACGGATTCTGCCGACCGGGAGGGGTCAACCTGTTCGGCCCATGCTCCTCATTGCGTTTCGCGACCTCCTGTTCACCAAGGCCATCGGAGCGCGAAACATTAAACGTTTTCAGCGTCTCCTCTGCCGATTTGCTGTACCAGTTGTTGCTCATAGGTTATCTATCCAATTTACTTGCCTGCCCTCTTTGCAAACTTGCGCTTTTTGACATTTGACAAGTAGTAACGCACGAGCCGTTTGCTTCGGTTCCGGTGGGAGGTTTTTCCAGTCAAGGCTAAGAGATAAATGAATACCGTGCGGCACTGGCTGCAATCAATTTTTCACGGAATTGTTTCGATCTCACTCCGAAGTCTTCCGATACCGGTTCACCGCCAGCACCAGCATCACCACTGCTTCCGCTCCAAGAATTCCAAACGGCCCTGCAATATCACCCAAATCTGACCCTTTCAGCATCACCCTTCGCATGATGTCAACGAAGTGGCGGACGGGGTTGGCGAGGGTGAGGTTCTGCGCCCAGTGCGGCATACTCTGGATGGGCGTAAAGAGGCCGCTCAACAGGACGAAAATCACGATGAAAAACCAGGCGATGAACATCGCTTGCTGCTGGCTTTCGGTGACGGTTGAAATCAACAAACCCATGCCGAGCACCACGAGCAGGTAGATCGCCGCGACGAGGTAGATGACGTCATAGTGCCCAAGCATCGGCACATGGAACAGCCCTCGCGAAATGATGAGGCCGACGGTCAGTTCGCCGAGGCCGATGATCCAGAACGGCAGCAGCTTGCCGGTGATGAACTGCCAGCGCCTGATCGGCGTGACGTTGATCTGGTCGATGGTGCCGATCTCTTTTTCCCGCACGACGTTCATGCCCGACAGGAACAGCCCGATCAGCGTCACCAGCACCACCAGCACACCCGGCACCATGTAGTCGATATAGACCAGCTCCGGATTGTACCAACTTCTCGGTCGAATGTCGATCACCGGCTGGACGGTTTGCGATCCGGCCAGTTGCGGCAGCAGCTCCGGCAGGTCGCGGTTAAAGGCAACCACGATATCGTTGGCGTAGCCCTGAATCACGCCCGCCGTGAAGCCGTCCTCCGCGTCGATAAGGAGCTGAACCTGCGCGTGGCCGGTGGTCATCATCTCCCGCTCGAACTCCTTCGGAATCGTCAGCACCATGTCCGCCCTGTTGCCGGTGAGCACGCCAATGGCATTCCCCTGCCGGAACGACTCCCCTGTCATCTTGAAATAACCCGTTGACGTAAAACGCTTTACCAGCCGATCTGACAATGCCGTCCGATCGAAATCCTGCAAGTGAAACGGCACTTCGGGCACGTCGAAGGTGGCCGCGTTGGAGAGGATGATGAGCTGGACGAAGGGCATGACGAACATGATCGCCAGCATCCCCTTGTTGCGAAAAATCTGTAAAAACTCCTTCTGCAAGAGATAGCCGACGACGGCCAGCGAGGCCCGAATTTTGTCTATACGATCCTTCATTGCAACCTCTCACTAAATTTCCGCACGCTGACCACCATGAACAGCACAGTCATCACGAAGAGGATGAGCGTCTCTTTCCAGAGCACGGCAATGCCCGCCCCTTTAAGCATAATTCCTCGCACGATAACCAGATACCAGCGAGCAGGAATGATGTGGCTAATCGCCTGCAACGGCCATGCCATACTGTGGATCGGGAAGATGAAGCCCGAAAGCAGCACCGTCGGCAGGAGCAACCCGGCGAGGGAAATCATCATCGCCACCTGCTGCGAATTGGTGATAGTGGAGATCATGATGCCGAGCGAGAGGGCGGTCATGATGAAAAGCAGCGACTCGGCGAAGAGCAGCGCGATGTTGCCCCGGCACGGCACGCCAAAGACGAAGTAGGCCAGCGACACCACGGTGACAACGTTCACGAACGAAAGCAGCAGGTACGGAACCACCTTGCCGACGATGATCTGCACCGGGCGCAGCGAGGAGACCAGAAGCAGCTCCATCGTGCCGCTCTCCTTTTCGCGCGTGATGCTGATGGAGGTCATGAGCGTCGAAACGAGCATCAGAATCATCGCCATCAGCCCCGGCACAAACAGATAAACGCTCTTGAGCGAAGGGTTGAACATCATCAGCGGTACCGCCTCGACGCCCACCTGCCGGGCCGATCCGTCCGCCTGTTCGGCGAGGTAGTTGTGCACCACAGCCTGCGTGTAGCCAGTCACGATGCGAGACACATTGGGGTCGGAACCGTCCGTGAGCGCCTGCATTTGCGCGACGCCATCCTTTTGCAACCGCCC
>DRSQ01000132.1 GCA_011372505.1 Chlorobaculum parvum
GCACGTCACCAAAGCTACCGACAAAACCGTCGAGCTTCGTGCCCTCATGAGCGCCGCCAACTCTTCCGACCTCTGGGAGCTTCGCTGCCAGGTGCGGGAACGCCTTATCGATTTCATCCGTATCAACTACCCTGGCGGTCTGCCCAAGGTGCGCATGGAGGTGGACGGCGGAGCGCCAGTCGCCGTCGCCGTGCAGGAGTAGTTCTCCTATTTCCCTCATCCCCTTCATCGTTTCAGGCCCCTCCGGTAAAAAGTGTTATCTTGCGACGTAAATTTTTTTGTGTGGGCAGTCGTGGGCTTTCGGGTCTAAGGATTTGATGGTTGATGCGCGGATGTCCCGATTTTAATGACATAAGGAGAACGATTTATGGCACAGGTCAAACAGGGTGACAAAGTAAAGGTTCATTATACCGGAACCTACGATGACGGAACAGTGTTCGACAGCTCCGTCGAGCGCGATCCGCTGGAGGTGACCGTTGGCAGCGGCATGGTGATTCCGGGCTTCGACCGCGCACTGGTCGATATGGAGCTTGGCGAGAAAAAGAAAGTCAACATTCCGGCTGCAGACGCCTATGGCCCGAGAGCCGAGGAGCTGGTGGCTGAAATCCCGCGTGAGCGCATTCCTGAGAACATTCAGCTTGAAGTGGGTCAGCAGTTGCAGCTCAGCCTGGCCGATGGCGGCGAAGCAATCGTGATGATCGTCGATCTTGGCGAAAAAACTGTCACCCTCGATGCCAATCACCCGATGGCCGGAATGGATCTGAATTTTGAACTCGAACTGGTCGATATTCTTTGATTTTTTCTTGAAGGCCGATTCATCCAAAGCGTTTGCAGGGGGGATCGGCCTTTTTCGTTCTTTTCTTTTCGACAAAGCATATCGAGCCCGCTCATCAATTCCAACGAGAGATGAATCGTGATGGCTATCCGTTCATTTCCTGCAATGCAGCAGGCTGATTGCGGACGATGTTTTTCAAGCCTTCCTTTCTCTGAACAACAGACATTTCTTGCTCTATGAAACGAAGCATGTGGGGATCCAGGGTTGGATTTATTCTTGCCGCTATCGGTTCCGCCGTCGGTCTCGGGAACATCTGGCGATTTCCTTATCTGGCCTACGAAAACGGAGGCGGTGCGTTTCTCATTCCCTACCTTGTGGCTTTGTTTACAGCCGGGATTCCGTTACTGATTCTGGAATTTGGCATCGGGCACGAGCGTATTGGCAGTGCTCCGCTGGCGTTCCGGAAAATGGAGAAGAAGTGGGAGTGGCTCGGCTGGTGGCCGCTGCTGTTTACCATGTTTGGCATCGTGCTCTACTACTCCGTGGTGATTGCGTGGTGTATCGACTTTCTGTTCTACTCGGTCAATCTCGCTTGGGGGCAAAACTCCGAAGCCTTCTTTTTCCAGCAGTTTCTGCAAATCAGCGACGGTCCGACCGACATCAATACGATACGAACGCCCATTCTGTTCGGCTTGCTGGCGGTGTGGCTGATCACCTGGTTCATCATCATGCGGGGCGTCAGTAAAGGGGTTGAACTGGCTAACCGGGTGTTCATGCCGTTGCTGCTGATTCTGAGCGTGGTTCTGGTGTTCTGGTCGCTCAACCTCGAAGGCTCGATGAACGGCATCACGGCTTACCTGAAGCCCGATTTTGCCCGGCTTGCCGATCCGATGGTGTGGGTGGGTGCGTACGGACAGATCTTTTTTACGCTGAGTCTGGGGTTCGGCATCATGATTACCTACGCCAGTTATATGCCTCACAACTCGAATATGACCGGCAGCGCGTTGATTACGGCGCTGGTGAACAGCGGCTTTTCGCTTTTCTCCGGCTTCGGCGTGTTCGCCATTCTTGGCTTTATGTCCGCCAGCCAGAACGTGCCGGTAGATGAGTTGGTCAAGCAAAGCATCGGCCTGGCCTTTGTGGTCTATCCGCAAGGTATTTCAATGCTCGGTGACTACGGCCCGATCTTCGGATTTCTCTTCTTTCTGAGCCTCACGGTTGCGGGCGTATCGTCGGCAATCTCGATTGTCGAGGCCTTCGTCTCCGGCGTCGAAGACAAGTTCGCCATTGACCGCAAAAAGCTCGCTACGGTGCTATGCTTCATGGGCTTTGCCGGGGGCATCGTCTTCACCACCAATGGCGGTCTGTTCTGGCTCGACATTGTCGATCACTTCATCAACAACTACGGCCTCGTGCTTGCCGGAATCCTCGAATGCATCGTGGTTGGCTGGTTTTTTGACATCGACAAAATCAGAAAGCACCTCAACAACGTGTCGAAGATTCAGCTTGGCCCTTGGTGGAACTGGGTCATCAAGCTCTTTCTGCCCATCTCGCTTGCGGTCATTTTGCTGAACCAGCTCGTGGTCGAACTCACCGCTCCCTACGAAGGTTACTCCTGGGCCAGCCTGATCGGCATCGGCTGGAGCTGGATCGTCATCACCTTCCTCGTGGCCTTCATCCTCGCCGCCCGGCCGTGGCGGACGGAGAATCATCTGGAAAAAGGTCGGGGGGATGAGTTGTGATGTAAGGATGATTTTGAGAGAACGGGATTTTGCGTGAAAACAAGAAGCTCGACAGGTTGACGTCTCATGTATCAATCTTTATGAATTTCTTGAAGCAATCGTAAACGGGAGAGATGCTATGGCATTATGGAATTCAGTCACGGGGCAGCTCCGGTCGGTCATCGAATGGAAAAATCCGGCTCCAGATGTGCTTTTCGAGCGGTGGACGGACAGTGGTGATGAGATAAAAAACGCATCGAAGCTGATCGTTGGCCCCGGACAGGGCGCGATTTTCGTCTATGAAGGTAAGCCGCAAGCGGTCATCACCGAACCCGGTATGACCGACCTGAAAACGGCGAATATTCCCTTTTGGACTACCATCACCAAATTCATGCAGGCGTTCCAGAGTGAGCACAAGGTCGGCATCTACTTTTTCCGGACAGCTGAAATTCTGAACCAGGGGTGGGGAACGCCGGGGCCGATCAAGTACCTCGATCCGCAGTACAAATTTCCCGTTGGGATGAGAGGTTATGGCAACTTCTCGTTCCGCATCACCGATGCTGGAAATTTCTTCGTCAACATCATGGGTCAGCGGGATCAGCTGACCATCGATGAACTTCGCACGGCGATCGTGGCGAGGCTGGTGCAGCCTTTGACCGATTTTCTTGCCGAAGCCAAGTTTGGTTACAACGAAATCGATGCCAACCGGAACGAAATTGCCGATGGTGTCAGGGAAAAGGTCGCGCCGATTTTTGCGACGCTCGGCTTCGGGCTGACCGATTTTCGCGTCCAGAACACCGATTTCGACGATGACACGAAACGCCGGGTTGGGCGCGTTGCCGACATGCAGGCCGAAGCGCAGGCTGCGCAGGCCGTGGGAGTCGATTTCGCCAAGCTCCAGCAGCTCGCCGCGCTTCGTGATGCCGCGCAGAACGAGGGTGGTGCGGCTGGCGCAGGCGTCGGCCTTGGCGCGGGCGTCGGGCTGGGGCAGGCGATGGCTGGCATGATGGGGAACATGAACGCACAGCAGCCGGGCGCACAGCAACCGGCAGCGGCGGATGATCCGGTAGCCAAGCTCTCCCAGCTGAAGCAGATGCTCGACAATCAACTCATCAGCCAGGCAGAGTACGACGCGAAAAAACAGCAGATTCTCTCACAAATGTAAGCTATAAGCCACCGCCATGCGATCAGGCTTCTACTCCCGACTTTTTCTTGGGGCCACTCTCGCCTTTCTTGCCATTTCGTTTCTCGCCGGTGATCTCCTGGCTCGTGCCGGTGGCGGTGGTGGGGATGGAATCGGTGATGACGGCGGATTTTCCGGCGGCGGTGGAAACGGCATCGATTATGCTTTCAATAGTTCTCGTGGTTACGGTTCGCCCGGCCAGTTCGATTTTTCAGTGGTTCTCACTGTCTTTTTTATTACTTTTCGTTCTTTTCGCTTTCTTCATCGTCGTTGCGAAATTCCGGAAACGGTCGAATGAGAACGCATTCGGCGAGCCTGTGCCTGAAGCAACTCCCGATTCGCGAATCGACAACACACCGCTTTTTCCCGGAGTGCCTCCCGGCTTCGATCAAGCCGCCTTCCTCGCCAAAGTTCGCAAGGCATTTTTCGAAGTGCAGAGGGCCTGGTCAGCGCAGAGCACGGACATGATGCGCCGGTTTATTTCCGATGGCGTCTATCAGCGGTTCAACACCCAGTTCAAAATGATGCGCCTGCTTCAGCAGGGCAACCCGGTGAGCGACATCAACATCTCGATGGTTTGGGTTGACCGAATCGAGCAGGATGGTCGGTACGATATTGTCCATGCCGGGATCAAAGCGAGCATGACCGATCGCTTTGTGTGCGCCCTGAACCATGAGCTTGACGAAGAGGGAACGAACGAATTCATCGAGTACTGGTCGTTCATCCGCAAGCGCGGCGCGGCTGGCAAGGATATGTACGACTCCGAGCAATGCCCCAATTGCGGCGCGCCGTTGCCGAAGGATATGGGCGAGGTTTGCAAATGCAAGTATTGCAATGCAACGATCAATTCCGGCGAATTCGACTGGGTGCTCGCCGAAATCACCCAGCAGGAGGATTACCGCAGAGACGGGGATCGTGCAGAAAAGATGCCCAGCCTCGATGCGAAAATGGCTGAAATGGCGATGGTCTATGGCGACTTTTCCGTGCAGCTCGTCGAAGACAAGGCCTCGAATGCGTACATGCAGATGATGACCGCCAAGGCTATGCATAATCCCGCGATCATGCGGCGGTTCGTTGCAGACGACCTGTTCCGGCAGCTTGCGCCGAAGTACGAACAGAACAGGGAGATTTTCAACCGCATTTTCCTGAATCGTGTGACGCTTATCAATGCCGAACAGCACGACGGGGAAAACATCCTCACGTTTGAGATTGCCTGCTCATACCAGAGAGCGGTGCTCACCGGAAACAGCGTTCGGCTTGTCGATCCAGCGATCATGGAGCGCGAAGAGATCATGACGCTCAGCAGAGACGCCCGCGCCGGAGCCGGAAAAGGCTCGATCTACCAGCACACCTGTTCATTCTGTGGCGCACCGGTCAAAGACACGCTCGACATCAAATGCGCTTTTTGCGGCAGCACGCTGAACAGCACTGCGAATGACTGGGTGGTGAGTGGGTTGATGAGGCACTCGTAGAGTACGGTGATTATATCTCCATCCTCGTAATTTCTTATCAAGGCGGCATGAACACCTTCACCATCTGCATCACCGGAAGCACTGACGGCATTGGCCTCGCGGCGGCAAAGCGGTTCGCTGCTGAGGGGCATCGGGTGATTGTGCATGGGCGGGATGATTTCCGAATCAGCGATGCTTGCGCGGCAATTGTCCAGTCCACGGGCGTCGAGGCGGTTGGCTTCGTCGAGGCGGATTTTACCGATCTCGATGCGGTCTGTTCGATGGGGCGGGAGTTGGCGGAACGCTTTCCTGGTCTTGATCTGCTCATCAACAATGCGGCGGTCTATATGCCGATGCGGACGCTTGTGCCGGAGGGGTACGAAACGACCTTCTGCGTCAACTATCTTGCGCCGGTGCTGCTGACGAGCGTCGTCAAGCCAGTGCTGATTGCCAACGGCGGCTCGGTGCTGAATGTGAGCTCTATGGATCATCACAGCGCCGTGTTCGATTCCGGCAACATGCAGGGCGAGCGGAGTTATTCGGGCTACGAGGCCTACGCACGGAGCAAGCTGTTCAACATCATGTTCACCATCGACTCCGCCAGCGGCGACGGTCCCGTGCGGCCCATACGTTCCAATTCGTTCGATCCCGGCGTGATCGCCACCAAGCTGCTGCACGCCGGATGGGCGCTCGCCGGTGACGACGTGTCGGTCGGTGGCGATGATGTTTTCGAGACGGTGATGGTGGCGATTGCGAAGCACAACCACAACGGCGAGTATTTCGAGAATGCTCGTGCCGCCATTTGTTCATCCGTTGTTCGTGATCCCGTCGCCCGGCAGGAGTTGCGCGAGCTGACCGGCGAGATGTTGAGCCGATTTGAAGTCTGACGAGAACCCTGTTCTTGCCAAGGTATAGCCATTCAAGCCCTTGCGTTCTTCGTGCCCCCTGTACTGGCAAACCCGGTATGCGAAAAAGAACGAGTGAGCATCGAATACCATGAAAACACTACGACCGAGCGGTGGTTATCGCAACACTGCGAGCTTTCAGACGGCTACGTTGATCTACGATGCGACGTACCAGTTTTGCGAGAAGTTTGTCGATTTGCGGTCGCGGACGCTGGATCAGATGATTCAGGCTGCCCGGTCGAGTCGGCAGCATATCGCGGAGGGTAGTCGCGCAGCGGCGACCTCTTCGCAGACGGAGCTGAGGTTGGTGAACGTTGCCAGATCGAGCCTCGAAGAGCTGTTGCTCGATTACGAGGATTATCTGCGGCATCACGGTTTGGCGCAGTGGTTTTTATCCAGCGCGGAAGCGCGTGCGGTGCGTGAAGTGCCGAGGCGGTTCAAGAGAGATCGGACGGATCAGTCTGATCTGACAGATCGGGAGCGGTGGGGGTTGTATGCTCACTGGCTGGAGCATGAGCGGGCCGAGGTTCGGGCCAATGCGGTTATTTGTCTGATTCATCAGGCGAACTATCTGCTCGACCGGCAGATTGCTGCACTGGAGGCGGCGTTCGTCGATGAGGGTGGGTACAGTGAGCAGCTTGCCACGGCCCGCCTCGCCGAGCGGGAGCGCCAGCGCGCTGAGCCTGGCCGACAGCCGACGCCCGCCGGGGAAATTCCCTCGTGCCCGAAGTGCGGCAAGCCGATGGTGTTGCGCACGGCGAAAGCTGGCAAAAAAGCAGGTAAGCAGTTCTGGGGCTGCACCGGCTATCCGAAGTGCAAAGAGGTGGTGCCGGTTTGAAAGATCAGTCGGATCGGACAGATCTGTCCGATCCGACTGATCTTGTTCTGCGCCTTACTCCGGAATATTCGGAATCTTCGTGATCTTGCCCTGGTGGTTGCGCAGGGTGTACTCTTTTTCGTTTTTATCGACAATGTAGTAGTCCGGCATCAGCGGGATTTTACCGATGTTGGTGGCCAGCACGTACATCGGTTGGGCGAGGCCGGTAGTGTGGCCGCGTAGAGCGTCGCGGATCAGTTCGGCTCCTTTTTCGACCGGCGTGCGGAAGTGATCCATGCCGGGTGCGGGTTCGCAATAGAAGACGTAGTAGGGCTTGATGCGCGTGCGCAGCAGTTTCTGGTGCAGCTCACGGAATGTCTCGACGTCGTCGTTGATTCCTTTCAGCAGTACCGCCTGATTGCCGACGTTGATGCCGCAGCTCAAGAGGTCGTACACCGCTTTTTCCGTTTTTTCGGTGATCTCTTTCGGGTGGTTGCACTGTGTGTTGATCCAGACCGGGACTTCGTGAAATCCGCCAATCGCCTTTTTCAGCCCTTCGGTGATGCGCTGGGGCAGCACAATCGGCAGGCGGGAACCGATGCGAATCATTTCGATATGCGGGATTTCGCGAAGTTTGGAAATCAGGTGCTCCAGCTTTTCGTCCGACAGCAGTAGCGGATCGCCGCCTGTAATCAGCACGTCGCGAATTTCGGTGTGCTCGGCAATCCATTTCAGCCCCTCGTCGATGTTCATGTTCAGTTGCAGATTCTGATCGACCACCAGCTCCTTGCGGAAGCAGTGGCGGCAGTAAATTCCGCAATTTTCGATCACCGTGAACGCGATCCTGTCGTGGTACTGACGGGCGATGCTGTCCGGGCGGACTTCATCTGTCGAGCGATTTTCTTTCCAGACCAGATAATCGTCAATGCCGTAAACATTGACCTCCTCCTGCATCGATGGAATCACCTGTTTGCGAATGGGGCAGTTGGGGTCGTCTTTGTCCATCAGCGAGGCAAAATAGGGAGTGACTCCCCATTTGGTGTTCAGCGCTCCCAGCGCGCGCCGCTCTTCGTCGGTGACATTGATGTACTGTTCAAGCTTCTCAAGTGAGTTCACTTGATTCTGCATCTGCTTTACCCATTCTTCAGGCATGGTGGCTCCTGTTGTCTTGTGGTGATTCCGGCGCTCAAGCCGGGAGAGAGGTGCAGGTGACAATATGCCCGAAGTATTTCCCTTTTCCAAAATACGTCAGCATTAGGCCTTGATGCCCTCAAATGGCAGAATATAGCGGCGACAAGTGCCGTAATGGGGGGAGATCAGTCGGATCCGACAGATCAGGTTCCATCCCGAAAGGATTCGGGACGGATGCCAAGCTGGAGCATGGCGCTCCCAGGCTTCAATGCACCGAGCAGGAGATGCAGGGGTCGTATGACCTTACCAGCATTTCGCAGAGCTTTTCAACCTCTTTTTCGCCTTTGCCTTGCGCGAGCGCCTGTTCGGCGAGGGCGTGCAGGTCGTAGTGGATGTTGGCGTTGTTTTGCGTCGTGGGGATGATGCAGTCGCCTTTGACCACCTTGCCCTCGTCGTTGGTCTCCATGTAGTGGTAGAGCACGCCTCGCGGGGCTTCGACGGCTCCGGTGGCGGCTCCGGCGCGGGGCTTGTAGTCGGCCTTGATGTCGCGCAAATCGTCGTCGAGCAGCCGGTCGATGATCTCTTCGGCGTCGGCGACGAGGTGGTAGCACTCGACGAGCTGGGCGACGTTGTTCATGAAGGGGTTGTGGCAGACCGGCTTGAGGCCGAACGCTTCCGCCGCCGTCTTCGCTTGCGGGTGAAGCAGGTCGTAGTTGTTGTTGAACCGTGCTAGCGCTCCAGCGGCGGAGGATTCGCGGCTCACCTTCGTGAACTTCGTGGTGGCGAATTTGACCGTGTACTCGTTGGTCATCGCCAGATAGTCGTTTTCGTCGCGGCGGACGCCGTCGGTCGTGACCAGGTCGCCGCCGATGTAGGGGTAGTTTTCGCCATCATGCAGCGAGATGAACTCGGTTTCGCGTACGAAGTCGGGGATCGTGAGCGTCTTGAAAAACTCCGTGGCTTTATCGAGCATCGGCTTGCGGTCAACGATCATCTGTTTGATTTCGGCGAGGCGTTGCTTCGACGGGGCTTTGCTGACGCCGCCGAGCACGAGGCTGACTGGGTGCGTGGCGCGGCCCGTGGTAGCGATGCTCAGTTCGTTGCCCAGCTCCTTGAGCATCAGCCCCGCTTCGACCACCTCCGGATGCGACTGCAAGAGCGGCACGGCGCTCGGCGTACCCGCAAAGTCCGGCGCGGCGAGGAAGAAGAGGTGCAGCGCGTGGCTTTGCAGCGTCTCGCCGTGCATGGCGAGCAGGCGGATGATCCTGGTCGTTTCGGGTGGCGTGATCTGCATGGCGCGTTCCAGCGAGCGGATGCTGGCCAGCGAGTGGCTGATCGAGCAGATGCCGCAGATGCGCGAGGTGAGGAACGGCACCCGCTCGGCGGAGAGTCCCTTCACCATCACTTCGAAAAAGCGCGGCGTTTCGACCACCGCCCACTTGGCGTCGGCGAGCTTGCCGTCTTTGACCGAAATGTGAATATCGCCGTGCCCCTCGACGCGCGGCAGGTGGTGGATGTCGATGTTGAAGTCAACCTTCATGATTCAGATACTCTGCGAAACCGTTGTAAAATGCGAGCTTTTCCTTCATTTCGTCCTCGCTCAGTCCATGCTCCCTTACAAGCTGCACGAACGAGTCGTAGTTGATGCCGTCCGCCGGGCCGCGGCAGCCGAGGCACACCGTCTTGCCGGAGGGGCAGACCGCGTCGCACCCCGCGCGTGAGATCGGCCCGAGGCACACTTCACCCAAATCGAACAGGCAGGTGTTGAGCCGCTGCTTGCACTCGACGCACACCGGGTATTTCGGTAGCGCGATGGGCGAGCGGGTGGCGATGCTCACCACGATGCGCTCGACCTCCTCCTTGTTGACCGGGCAGCCGGGAATCGAGTAATCGACCTCTACGAAGTCGCTGATCTTGTGCGACTCCTGCATCGTGTCGATCTCTTTGTCGCCATAGACCGTGCGGATGCACTCCTCTTTCGGGAACTTGTTCTTCTGCGCGTTCATGCCGCCGAAGCAGGCGCAGGTTCCGTAAGCGACGAGCACCTTTGCCTGGGCGCGGATCGCCTTCAGCCGTTCGACTTCGTCCTGGCGCGTGATGCTTCCCTCGACGAGAGCGATGTCGTAGTCGTCGAGCCGCTCCGAGGAGATTTCGCGGAAGTTCCTGATGTCGAGCAGCGCGAGAAACTCTGGCAGGGTCAATTCCTTGTTGGCGAGCTGGAGCTGGCACCCTTCGCAGCAGGTGAAGTCGAAGGAGCCGATTTTCAGCTTTTCTATGTCGAATCCGAGGTGGTTCATGGTCAATCGTTAAATCGCTTCCTTGAGGTTCATGACGCTCCAGTAGTCGAAGACCGGGCCGTGGAGGCAGGTGAAGGTCGAGCCGACCATGCAGCGGCAGCACTTGCCCATGCCGCAGTGCATCCGGCGCTCCAGCGACACGAACATCCGGTTCATCGGAATGCCGAGCTTGTCGAGGTGCGTGCAGACGAACTTGAACATCACCGGCGGGCCGCAGACAATCGCCCAGGTGTTTTTCGGGTCGATGGTGATGTCGTCGAACAGCGAAGTAATCATCCCCGTGCGGCCCGTCCACTGGTCGTCCGGCTTTTCGACGATGGTGTGCAGGTCGATGTGGCTGACGGTTTTCCACTCCTCGAACTGGTAGGTGAAGAGCATCTGCGACGGTTCTTTCGCGCCGTACAGGAAGCTGACGTTGCGGTAGTGGTCGCGGTGGTCGTTGATCCAGAAGAGTGGCGCGCGAAGCGGCGCGATGCCGAGACCGCCCGCGATGAGCAGCACGTCCGAGTCCTGCATCGACTCCATCGGGAACGAGGTGCCGAACGGCCCGCGCACGGCGACGAACGCGCCCTGCTTTGCTTCGAACAGCGCCGAGGTGACGTGGCCCGCCTTGCGGATGCAGAGTTCGATGAACTCCCGGTTGCTCGTGGCGCTGGAGATCGAGATCGGCGCTTCGCCGTAGCCCGGCACTTCGAGCATCAGGAACTGGCCCGGCCTGAAGGTGAACATCTCGCGCTCGTGCGGATCGACGATGCGGAGCTGGAACAGCTTTTCGTGCTCCGAGAGCGGCACGATGTTGGTAATGCGGCACTTGTAGCCATGATCGGTCACCATCATCTCTGACTTCTTGCCGAAATCGGGACTCGTGCGGGCGAACGGCTCGCGGTTCAGCTCTTCTCCGGGGATGGTAAAACGCAGGTCACGCATGATTCTTTTTCCATTCTGAGGTCGTTGATGACGTCCTTCGGGTTGATGCCGGCCAGGCAGGCGCGTCCGCAGCGGTTGCAGCCGACGCAGATCTGCTGGTTGTCGTTGACGGCGAAGCCGCGATAGTGGTGGTAGTAGCGGTACTTCAACCGGTCGCCGTTTTTCGGGCGGAAGTTGTGCCCGCCGGTCACTTCGGCGAAATCGATCAGGTTGCACGAGTAGAGCCGTTTCTCCCGGCTGGAGCTTTCGAGGCCGGTCGCGACGTGCTCCTCCATATTGTAGCAGTAGCAGGTCGGGCAGACCATTGCGCAGGTGCCGCAGTTCAGGCACTTGTCGCCCCACTTTTCCCAGATCGGCGAGTCGAACTCCAGGTCGAGGAACATCGGCAGCCCGGTCACCTCGACGTTGGTTTTGAAACTCTGCTTGATGAGCTTGCGCCGTTCGATGAGCTTGCAGTCGTCCTCGTAAGTTGGGTCTTCGGTCTTGAATTCCTTGAGGAAGTTGAAGGCTTTCGAAGAGTTGATCGACAGGAAGTACTTCTCGCCAATGTCCGAGGCGAACACGTTGAAGCCATGATCGGTCGTGTGCTTGTTCATCGACTTGCAGAAGCAGTCCGGCAGCGGCAGGTGATCCATGCCAATGATGAAGGTGTTCTTGCGCCGCGCCAGATAGTACGGCGAAGGGTATGGCCCCTTGAGCATCACCTCGTCGAGGATGTTGATGGCGTTGATGTCGCAGGGGCGCAGGCCGAACAGCACGATCGGCGGCGCTTTGTAGTTGACCTCCTGATCCCAGTTTTTATCCTTGAAGCTGAACTTCGATAGCTCTTCGCGGAATGGCATGAGAAGGTGCTTGGCCGACGATGTGGTGACGGTGTAGTCGAAGGCGATCTCATCCGCCGAGGCGACCGGCATGAACTGGTAGATCGGTTCGCCGTTGCGGTCGGTATCGACCTGGCGCGGCCCGTAGGAGGTGTTCGCCCTGACGAGGGCATCGACAAAAGCGCGGAATTCGTCTTTGGAGATGACTTTGTAAATCATTCGTTGTCTCCGGTTTGGCAAGGTGCCAGTTATCGACGTGCCGTCTATATGGCAAGCGTCATCTCATACGAATGTACACAAAAGAGGGAGACTGCGAAGTGAACACTTGTTAATTTTTCAATAACACATACACTTTGTCATTTTTCCGGACGCGGGGGCATCTGACGGTGAAAATCTGGCCCTGTTCGATCCGGTTTACTGGCTGGCCGTCGAGATGCAGTTCGGCGTCCGGCACGGTGACGAGGCCGGTTGCCTGACCCTGGATGGAGAGCGTCGCGCCGCTGTCGATGCCGGGGGAGTGCACGAGGATTTCCGCGACGTCCGCTTTGGGGAAGTACTTGCGGACGATGCCGACGTAGCTTTTGGTTTCGGTCGCCGCCGATCCGGATCGCCGCGCCCACACATCCGCCGGTTTGCCGAAGAAGAAGCCTTTGGAGAAGCCCCGGTTATAGACTCGCGCCAGCTCGTCCTGAAGTCTGCCCACAAGCGAGCGGTACGCTTCGTCGAAATCTTCGTCATTCCGGTGTGCCGCGATGAAATCGATGGCCTTGCGGTAGGCGGCGGTGGTGGTGGCAACGTACTCCGGGCTGCGGTTTCGCCCTTCGATCTTGAACGCGCCGATGCCTGCGTCGAAGAGCTTGTCGAGGAAGGGGAGCGCGCAGAGGTCTTTCGGACTCATCACGTAGTCGGAGCCGAGTTCCAGCTCGAAGCCCTCCTCGACGTCGGCGATGCGGTACGAGCGGCGGCACGGCTGCACGCACTCGCCGCGATTGGCCGACCGCCCGAACAGCTCCTGCGACAGGAAGCAGCGCCCGGAGACCGCTACGCACATCGCGCCGTGCACGAAGCTCTCGACCGTCACCGGCAGCTTTTCAGCGACGATGCGCTGCGTGATCGCCTCCGTCTGCTCCAGCGTCAGCTCACGGGCGAGCACGACCATCCGCGCACCGAGCGAGGCGTAAAAGCGGAGCGCCTCGATGTTGCTCACCGAGGCCTGCGTCGAGAGGTGGATCGGCATGTCGTGGCGGTGGCACGCCTCGACGACCGCAAGATCCCAGCAAATCACGGCGTCAAGTCCGGCGGCTTTGCCGGCGGCGATAGTTTTGTCCATTTCACCAAGTTCGGCGTCGTAGATCACTGAGTTCAGCGCGAGGTACGCCTTCGCTCCGTGCTTTGCGCAGAGCTGCGCGATGCCGCCGAAGTCGCCCGGCGCGAAACCCTTCGCCGCCCGCATGTTGAACCCCTCGGCTCCGAAATAGAGGGCGTCCGCCCCGGCGTCGAGCGCGGCTCGCATCGAAGTCCAGTCGCCGGCGGGCGAGATCAGTTCGGGTTTGGTGAGGGGCATGGGCAACAAGGGTGAAAAGCGAATTATGGGTTTCTCGAAAAGTTGAGTGGCGCTCAAAATCTGTTCCCCGGCTTGAAAGCCGGGGCAATGTGAATGTAAGAATTCTAAATGTCCGAAGGGTTAAAACCCTTCTGAACAACTCTGATTGCCAAGCTCCAAAAGCCTTGCCCCCAGGTTTGTCATGACACTTTTTAGAGGTGTTCTTATTGATTAACTTTAAAGCCAAAAATATAACATCTGATTTCTCGATATGAACGAACGCTTGACTGCCAGTTTGCTTGTCAGCATTTCTATCGCACTGATTGTTGCCGAACTTCTTGTCGCCGCTTACGGCGGTTTTGATCCGGGGTGGATGGTGCTGCTGCTTTCGCTCTATGCCGGGCTGGTCGGATTGCTGTTCGGAGTGCGCACCTTGTCCGAGGGCCGCCGCGAGGTGGTCGAGAGCGTTTCGGAGCGTCGCGCGCGGGCTAAGCGTGACGGGCTGGTAGGCGATCTGCTCGACGACTATGACGTTGACGAGGAGTTCCTCGGACGCGGTCACGGCGGGCGGAAACCGACGGCGGCAAAATCCTCTGTTGCTTCAGCTTCCGCAGAAGCGGGAGAGCCGGTTCGCGATGAAAGGTCCGCCATGTCGCTCTCCATCGATAAGGGTTCGTTCGACGACTACATCAAGCGCTGCATGAGCGATCCGGATACCTGCACCGACGAGGAGGCCAACAACAGCGAAGGCTTTTCTGTAGGTCTCGATGCGGGCGATCTTTCGGCGCAGCCGGGCACGCCGCCGACTGAGTTTTCCCACGATCCGAAAGCGGTTATTGAGCGCTTCAAACGGTCGGCAGGCAAGCGATGAGGCGCGAACAATTTCCGCCGCTGAGCAAGGCGATGCTGGGGCGGCTGGCCAAGCTGTCGCGCAAGAAGTATCGCGACAGCGAAGGGCTTTTTCTGGCCGAGGGGCTGCGCACGGTGAGCGAGCTTCTCGACAGCCTGCCCGACCCGTCGATGTTGCACGCGCTTGTGCTCGACGAAGCTGCCGTCGGTCAACTTGGCGGGCTGAAGCGTTTTGCTGGAAAGGTTTGGCTCGGCGGGCCGGATGCGTTCAAACGCCTCGCCCAGACCGCTTCGCCTCAGGGCGTGTGCGCGGCGTTCTGCAAGCCGGAGGCGGGCGAGTTCCAACCCTCCAAGCGCTCGTTCGTCGTGGCGCTCGATGACGTGCAGGATCCGGGCAACGTCGGCACCATCATCCGCACGGCGGCTTGGTTCGGCGCCGAAGCGGTCATCTGCGGGCCGGGTACCGCCGATCCGTTCAACGCCAAAACAGTTCGCTCGACCGCTGGCAGCATCTTTTCACTCCGCATTATCGACATGCCCGATCTCGCTGCCGAGCTGAAGCGCCTGCAAGCCGACGGCTTCACGGTCGCTGCCGCCGCGCTTGACGGGCAGGATTACCGCTCCTTTGGCGAGTGGCCCGCCCGCCGCACGCTTGTCATCGGCAACGAAGCCAACGGCATCAGCGCCGCCGTGCTCTCCCTGGCTGACCGCCGTTTGCTGATTCCCCACGCCGGAGAACGCCCCGCTGTCGAATCCCTCAACGCCTCGGTGTCTGCGGGGATTCTGATGGCGGAAATCAGTTGATAATGGATAATTGATAGTTGATAATTGAAGATCAACTCTCCAGTTGCCCCTGTTTTTCTTGCACTTCTTAAGTTGATCGAGTGACGGTTTGCAGGAATCATTTGCTTCGCTGCTGT
This sequence comes from Chlorobaculum parvum, assembly GCA_011372505.1. GTDB lineage: Bacteria > Bacteroidota > Chlorobiia > Chlorobiales > Chlorobiaceae > Chlorobaculum > Chlorobaculum parvum_B. The sequence goes on from DRSQ01000132.1 coordinate 15,341, forward strand.
TGTTCCGGTATCTGATTCTGTTTTCAAAACAATTGGCGGTACGGGAGCCATGCTCAATACAGCGTTACTTTCTTTTGCGACCTTTTTCGCCACAATCGGCCCGGTCGATCTTGCTGGGCTTCTGGCCGCTATGACCCCTTACCATTCAGCCGGTGAACGGCGGATGCTTGCCGTCAGGGTGGTTTCGATTGCTACCGGTATTCTGCTGTTTTTCGCTTTCGGCGGCAAAGCGCTGCTCGACTGGCTCGGCATCTCGCTGGCGGCACTGAGGATTTCGGGGGGCATTCTGCTGCTGGTGCTGGCCATTTCGATGGTGTTTGGAAAAAATGGTGGCGACCGGCGTTCATCCGAGGAGGAGACAATGGAGGCGATGCAGAAAAAAGATATTGCTGTGTTTCCGTTAGCCATGCCGCTGATTGCCGGTCCGGCGTCGATTGGCGCCGCCGTGCTCCTGATGGCGGGCACGAAAGGTCATCCTCTGGAGCAGGTCGGGGTCATTGCCGGCATGATCGCCGTACTTGGCGTGACCCTGCTGCTTTTTATGGTTTCATCGGGCGTGCAGCGTGTCCTCGGCGTTACGGGTCTGCACGTCATCAACCGCATGGCCGGTCTCTTGTTCGCGGCGCTTGCCGTGCAGTTCATGCTTGACGGGATAGGTGAGAGCGGGTTGATTTGACCATTGCGTTTACCGCACCACCAGTACCGGATAGTCGATGTTGTCGATCAGCTCCCGGATGGTCTCTTCGGGCAGATTCATACCTTTGCCGATGATGAGCAGTCCGGAGTCGATCATGCGGATGAAGCTGACGAACTGGCGGCTGTCGGTGAAAGGCAGGTGGTAGTATTCGGTTTCAAGGCCTTTTTCGCGAACGACAGCATCCGTTTCCTGCTTGCAATGTTCGAGGGCTTCCGGGGCTGGGTCGGTGATGAGCAAGTTTAGCGTGCTTGCTGGCCCGGCGATTTCGAGCGCGGTGGCGAGTGCGCGTTTCGAGGCTTCCGATGCGTCATAGAGCACTAGCAACGGCCCTTCGGCAGCCGTAACGCCGGGGCGCATCAGCAGGACGCTCGTTTTGCCTTCGTCAAGTGCGGAACGAGCCGTCGATCCAAGCCCCTTGCGGCACGACGGGGAGCGACCACTGCGGCCGAGCACCAGCATGTCAGCTTCGAGAGCGGCTTGCATGACCTGTTCCGGCACAAGGCCTCGCAGTACCCTGAAGGTATGACGCAGTGTTCGGGGCTGGGCGATATGCTCCAGCATTTCGCGCGCCTGTTGCGCTTGATGCCGGAGCAGGCGTTCGAGCTGCGCGGTATCGAGCTTTTCGGTGCTGTACAGGCGAATTTCTTCGGCGAAAGGCAGGCCTGCCATGTGCAGCAGGTTGATGTCTTCGACGAAGATGCCGATCAGCTCGGCCTTCAGCCGGGCGGCCATTTCGGCGGCGGCTTCGAGCGATGCCTTGCTGTGCGGCGAGCAGTCGATGGCTACGGCGATTGAATGGATGATGCGTTTTGTCATCGTTGGTTTTGTCTCAGTGCGCCTCTAAAACCTGTTGAGGCTGTCTCAAAAGGTTAATGATCAGGATTTGGTCTCTTTGTCATTCTGAACGAAGTGAAGAATCCGGTTTTCTAAGTTTAGCAGTAACTTAATAATGAATCGTACATTACGAGACTTTTCTGGATTCTTCGCCCGGCTACACCGGACTCAGAATGACAGGAAAGAATGAGACTGTTTCTGCGTTCATCTGGCTTTTTCATCAAATCCGGATCAAATCATTTTTCCGACTCATCGCCCTGCTTCTTGCCGAACGACTTCTGTTTTTCAGCCATCGTTTTGAGTCGCTCATACACTTTGGCGTTAACGGTGCCTTCGGGCCACGCGCCGGTTTCATCCGGTTCTCCAGCCGGAATGCCGGTCAGAATCTCGATGCCTTCATCGATGTTCGTGACGGGCCAGATCGAGAACAGTCCTGATTCGACCGCTTTGACGATGTCCTGTCTGAGCATCAGATGCTTGACGTTCGACGCTGGGATTAGCACGCCGTGGCGTCCGTCAAGGCCCCGCTCGTTGCAAAGATCGAAAAATCCTTCGATTTTTTCATTTACTCCGCCGATGGCCTGCACCTCGCCGTGCTGGTTGACCGAGCCGGTGACGGCGAGCCACTGCCGGATCGGAATCCCCGAAATCGCCGAGAGCAGCGCGTAGAGTTCGGCTGAAGACGCGCTGTCACCCTCGACGCCGCCGTAGGATTGCTCGAACACCAGTGTGGCGGAGAGCGAGAGCGGCTGCTCGGCGGCATAGCGCGATCCGAGGAATCCAGACAGAATCATCACCCCTTTCGAGTGGATCGGCCCACCCATCTCCACCTCGCGTTCGATGTCAATCACTTCGCCCTTGCCGAGGCGCGCCCGCGCCGTGATGCGGGTCGGGCTGCCGAAGCTCTGCTCGCCCAGCGAATAGACCGACAGGCCGTTGATCTGTCCCGTTTTTTCCGAATCGGTGTCGATCAGAATGGTGCCCTGCATCATGTTATCCCGCAGGCGCTCCTGAATCCGTGCGGCGCGGTATCGCTGCGCTTCGAGCATCACCTCCACATCTTCGGCGACCACCTCTTTGCGCCCGTTTTGTGATGCGTGGTGGTCGGCCTCATGTGCCAGATCACAAACGTTCTGGAGGTTCGAGGTCAGCCGTGTGGCGTCGCCTGCCATGCGGGAGCCGTGCTCGATGATGCGGGAAACGGCCGTGCGGTCGAAAGGCAGGAGCTTGTCGCACGTGGCCATCGAGCCTACCAGACGCGCGTAGGCCTGATGGGTTTCCGGGTTGCGTGGCATATCGTTCTCGAAATCTGCGGCTATCTTGAACAGCTCGTTGAAGTCGGGATCGTAGCTGCTCAAAAGGTAGTAGAGATGCCGCTCGCCGAGCAGAATTACCTTGATTTCGAGTGGAATTGGCTCCGGTTCGAGCGAAATGGTGCTGACCAGGCTGTAGAGCTGCGCGAGCGATTCGATGCGGATCTGACGGGTGCGGATCGCTTTTTTGAGCGCTTCCCAAGCGAAGGGCTCGAGTAGCAGGCGACGCGCGTCGAGGATGAGATAGCCTCCGTTGGCCCGGTGCAGTGCGCCCGGCTTGATAAGCGTAAAGTCTGTGACCAGCGTGCCCATCTGGGCGGAATGTTCGATGTCGCCCACCAGGTTCTGGCTTGCGGGTTTGTCTTCGAGGATTACCGGTGCGCCGTTCAGCTCGCTGTTGTCGATCATGACGTTGACCCGGTAACGGATCATGGCTTGTTTTTGGCCGCCGGTTCTGAGCGAGGCCAGCATCGACAGCGCGCCCTGCTCGGAGGACTCCTTTTCAAGAAACTGGGTGAAATTTTCGATTATGTCGTTCTGGACATCGTCGAGATACTTCAGCACCTCATCGATATCCTTGTATTTGGCTTTGATTTCATCCATGAGCGGTTTCAGGGCGAATGCCGAAACCTCCCGATTCAGCTCCTTGATCTTTTCAGCAGTTTCGCGCTGCCATTTGGGGAACTGAGCCATGATGGATTGCAGGCTGTCCCGAAGGCTGTCGATCTGCTCTTCGATTTTGGCGCGCTCAGCCTCTTTGAGGCGCATGTAATCGTCCGGCTTGATCACCTCTCCTTTCTTGAGCGGCGCGAAGGCGAAGCCGCCGGGAGTGCGGATAAGGGAGATGCTGTGCTTCTTGGCGTCCTCTTCAAGCGTTTCGATGGCGCTGGCTTGCTGCTCGTGGATCGACTCTTCAATCTCCTTTTCCCTCGTCTGGTACTCCTCGCTGCTGAATGCGGACGGCATGACGCTGAAGAGCGTTTCGACCAGATGAGCCATGTCGTCGCTCAGCTTGCAGGCGCGGCCGGGCAGCAGGCGGAGGGCTTTCGGGTTGCGCGGCTTGTCGAAGTTGTAGACGTAGCACCAGTCGTCGGGCCGGGCTTCTCCTGGGGCGAGGTTGTTCAGAAATTGCAGGACGGTCGATTGCTTGCCGGTACCGGCCGGGCCGAGGGCGAAGAGGTTGAAGCCGTCACGCCGGATGCCCATGCCGAGCCGGATGGCTTCAAGGGCTCTGTCTTGGCCGGCAATTTCGGCGGTGCCGTCGAGGTCAGCCGTGGTGTTGAATTCGAATGCATCGGGATCGCAACGGTTGAAGAGTTGCGCGGGGAGGAGTTTGTCGGGAACGGGCATATTGTATGCTCCTTTTTCCGGTCGACAAGAGGCAATTGCCTTGAAGCGGCATTCCGCCGGAATCGAAATGCCGCCAGAAGGGAGATGCAGCCGGTGCCGGTCTATCTCCCTTTTTTACACAACTTGCGACGGTTCAGAAATGGTTCCCTTCAGTTGACCTCAGGCAGCCTCTTCCTCTTCGATGGCCTTGCGCAGATGCACCGGTTCAGCCTCACGTTTGCGCAGCCGCAGGTTGAGCATCTCTACGGTTACAGAGAAGGCCATGGCGAAATAGATGTAGCCGCGCGGGAACTCGAATCCGGCGCCTTCGGCCACAAGTGTGGCACCGACCAGAATCAGAAAGCTCAGGGCAAGCATTTTGATGGTCGGGTGCCGTTCGACAAAATCACCGATGGTTTGCGCGGCCGCCATCATGATGCCCACGGCTATCATGATGGCCAGAATCATGACAGGAATATCTTTTGCAAGGCCTACAGCGGTAATGACCGAGTCGAGCGAGAAGACGATGTCGATAAGGGCGATCTGGATGAGCGTCATGACGAAGTTCGAAGCGGAGCGCTCCTTGATAACCTCTTCGGTGCCTTCGAGGCTCTGGTGGATCTCGTGGGTGCTCTTGGCGAGCAGGAACAGGCCGCCGCCGAGGAGGATGAGGTCGCGGCCCGTGACAGCGTGGCCGAAAGCGGTAAACAGCTCGTTTGTCAGGCGCATGACCCAGGTGATCGACAGAAGCAGCGCGATTCTGCTGAGCATGGCCAGCCCGAGGCCGAGCACGCGACCCGATTTCTGCTGTTCGGCGGGCATTCGGCTGACGATGATCGTCAGAAAAATGATGTTGTCGATGCCGAGGACGATTTCAAGCGTCGTCAGCGTCAACAGCGCGATCCACGCTTCGGGGCTGGTGATCCATTCCATGAGGTGCAGTCAGGCTAAATGGTTGTGTTGCTGAAACTGAAAGTACGTTGGAAGAGACTGAGTGGCAAAATCGGGAGTTCATTTGTGGCGAATATTTCTACATTTATTCAGGATGGCTTTTTTGTCGAATTGATGGTTCTCGCGGTGTTATTGTAGGGGCAACCCTTGCAGTTGACCTTTTTCAGTTACGCGGCAAGATGGGCAACCGCAAGGGTTGCCCCTACAGAAATATCAAGACTGCATGATAACGCAAAACTCCATGCTTGGCCTCTACGACGCAACCACCCATGCCGGACTGCAACGCTATTTCGATAGCGGGGCGACCCGTTTGTTCGAGTGGCGGCGGGCGCAGCTTCGCGGGCTCGATGCGTTTCTGCGGGAGCGCGAGGCCGCTATCGGCGAGGCGGTCCATAGCGACCTGGGCAAGCCGCCTGCCGAAACCTGGCTGACCGAGACCGGTTATCTGTGCACGGAAATCCGGTATGCGCTGCGCAATCTGCGCCGGTGGATGCGTCCGAAAAGGGTTAATGTGCCGCTGCACTACCAGTTCGCGCGTGCGTTCGTGGAGCGCGGGCCGGAGGGCGTGGCGCTCATCATCGGCGCATGGAACTACCCGTTGCAGCTCTGTCTCGCGCCGCTCATCGGGGCGCTGGCGGGCGGCAACTGCGCGGTGCTGAAGCCGTCGGAGCTGGCTCCGGCCACCTCGGCGTTACTGGCTTCGGAGTTGGGTCGCTATGTCGATCCGCAGGCGACCAAAATTGTCGAGGGGGATGGTGAACTTTCGGCCCGCCTGCTGGAGCACCGCTTCGACCACATCTTCTTTACCGGCAGTCGCCGGACGGGTCAGGCGGTGATGCAGGCCGCGGCGCGTCATCTTACGCCGGTCACGCTCGAACTGGGTGGTAAGTGCCCCTGCATCGTGACCGAGAAGGCCGATCTTCGCGTGGCCGCCCGCAGGATTGTCTGGGCGAAGTTCCTTAATGCGGGCCAGACCTGTGTTTCACCCGATTACCTGCTCGTTCATCACACCGCCGAGGAGCGCCTGCTTGCGCTGATGAAGGAGGCGCTGGCGACCTTTTACGGTGCCGATTCCAAGTCGAGTTCCCATTACGGGCAGATTGTCGATGAGCGAAATTTCCAGCGGCTCGAAGCGTTGCAGCGCGAGGGTACGCTCGTTGTAGGCGGAGGTTCGGACGAGTCGTCGCGCTACATCGAGCCTACGATCGTCCGGAACGTTCCTGTTGATTCAGATCTCATGACGGAGGAGGTGTTCGGGCCCGTGCTGCCAGTGCGCACTTTTTCCAAGCTTCAGGAAGCGGCCGAAGTTGTCACGTTACAGCTCGAGCCGCTCGCGCTCTACCTTTTTTCCCGAGACCGCAGTGAACGGCGAGAGCTGATGAGGCTGACCCGGAGTGGCACGGTGTGCTGCAACGACCTCTTGTTACAGGCATCGATCCCTGACTTGCCCTTCGGCGGTCGGGGCGTGAGTGGTATTGGGCGCTATCATGGGAAGGCGGGATTTGATACCTTCACTACAGAGCGGAGCGTCTTGTGCCGGAGCGGCTTTCCCGATCCCGATCTGCGCTATCCCCCCTACACGGTGTGCCGGTTTGGCCTGCTCAAACGAATCGTTAACCTTTTTTCATGATACGATGAAAACGGCAGGCAACATATCGAATCTCACGGGAGTGGCTTTTGGCGGAGGCGCGGTGCTTGGTGCGGCGCACATCGGCGTGCTCAAGGCGATGCACGAAACCGGTTTTCGCGCGGACTGTGTCGCCGGCACCAGCATCGGTTCGTTCGTGGCAGCATTGCACGCTTTCGGCAGGAGCTGGCAGGAGATTGAAGAGGTTGCGATGGATCTGGACTGGTTCGATCTGTCAGGCCTCGCCCTCTCCAGCTACGGCTTGTTGTCGAACAGGAAGTTTGGGAGGCTCGTCCTGGAGTTGCTCGGACGGAAGCGCATCGAGGACGCTCAGATTCCGTTGGCCATTGTCGCTACCGACATTTGTACTGGAGGGAAAGTGGTGATGCGCAAAGGGAGCGTAGCTACGGCAGTTATGGCTAGTGCATCGATTCCCGGAATTTTCAATCCGGTCAAGCTCAAAAAGATGCTGCTCGTCGATGGCCTGCTGACCGAGAACGTACCTGTGTCCCCACTCAAGGAGATGGGAGCAGACCGCATTGTTTGCATTGACCTGCTCGGTCGCCACACCTTCCACAAGCCCGAGCACTTGGCAATGCTGCTGATGAACGCCTTTTACAGTGCCATGCGTACCATGTCCGAAATTCAGATGGAAGCAGCCGATCTGGTGATCCGTCCCGATCTTTCCGATTTCAGTCTGGTCGATATTTCCGCTGTGCCGGAGATTTTCGAAGCCGGGTACCGCGAAGCGCTGCCCTGTCTCAGCTCGTGGATGAGTGAGGCGTAACGGCGAATCCCTTGTTCTGGGCGGCGTTTTTTCGTAAAATAAGAAATTACCCCTGATCGATATCTGGTCGTTACTGTCAACGATTTCGGCCTTTGATCTCATTCGATTGTCAAGTTGTTTTACTCTTTTTGACCCATTCTGGCGTATCCTGCACGATAAGACCATGCAGTCGGGTTCGTAAAGACCAATGGCTATAGGGTTTGTTCACCATAGCGGTTCAACACTGAATCAACGGAGGATATGACGATGCCCATCAGAAAGTTGCGCGAGTTTCTCGACAGTCATCACATCAAGTATTTCGTCTTCAGCCACTCGCCGGCCTACACGGCCCAGGAGATTGCCGAGTCGGCTCATGTGTCGGGTAAAGAGATGCTCAAGACGGTGATGGTTACCATCGACGCAGAAATGGCCATGGTGCTGCTGCCTGCTTCGCGCAAGCTTGATTTCGATAAACTGCGCACACTGTGTGGCAGTGATGAGGTGGCGTTGGCCGAAGAACTGGAGTTCAGCGATATTTTTCCCGAATCCGAAATCGGGGCAATGCCACCCTTTGGCAATCTTTACGGAATGGCGGTTTATGCCGATGAGGTGCTGGACGAAGATGTCGATATCGCCTTCAATGCTGGAACCCATAATGAGTTGCTCCGGATGTCGTGGGTCGATTACAAACGGCTGGTCAATCCTGTTCTCGCAGACATCACCATACCATCCTGATTCACCGAAACCGGTCCGTTTACCGATAGCCTCATGGCGACGGCGCGGCTTTTTGGATGGGAAATTGTACATTTGACGACGGTTACGGAGCGGTCGGCTGTTTCGCGATCCGTTTTTATCCGATCTCCCGGAGACGGGATTCAGCAACGATTATCAGTTTTTTTGCCGCCGATATGAAGGTAGCCCTCTACGCCGGAACGTATGTCAAGGACAAGGATGGAGCCGTCCGCTCGATCTACCAGCTCGTGGCCTCGATGGTCAAAAACGGGCACAGCGTGGTGGTCTGGACGCCGGACTTCACGCCGGAAGAGGATGGCATGGTGCCGGTCAACAAGGTTCCCGCCGTACCGATTCCGCTCTATCCCGACTACAAGCTCGGCTTTTTCAACGCCGTCGTCGAGCGCCAGCTTGATGCCTTTGCGCCCGATATCATCCACATTTCGACGCCCGACATTGTAGGTCGCAAGTTCCTGCAGTACGCCCGGGAAAGGGGCATTCCGGTCGGTTCGGCCTACCACACCGATTTTCCCTCCTACCTCTCCTACTATCGCCTCGGCTTTGCGGAACCGGCGATCTGGATGTTTCTCCGCAAATTTTACAATGCCTGCGACGTGACGCTCGCACCCAACGAGACCGTATGGAAGCGGCTGACGGGCAAGGGGATCGAGCGGGTGGAGCTGTGGTCGCGCGGCATCGACAAGGAGCTGTTCGACCCGTCTCGCCGCTCAGAATCGCTGCGTCGCCAATGGGATGCCGAGGGGCGGATGGTGATTGTCTATGCCGGGCGCTTCGTTCTGTACAAAGACATCGAGGTGGTGATGAGCCTCTACCAGCGCTTCGCTGAGGAGGGGCTGAGCGACAAGGTGCGGTTCGTGATGATCGGCTCCGGCCCTGAGGAGGAGCAGATGCGTGCGCGGATGCCCGAGGCGGTTTTTACCGGCTACCTGACCGGCACGTTGCTCCCCGAAGCCTATGCAAGCGGCGATGTGTTCCTGTTCCCCTCGACCACCGAGGCCTTCTGCAACGTGGCCCTCGAAGCGCTCGCCTCGGGCCTGCCCGCCATCGTCTCGGACATCGGCGGCTGCATGGAGCTGGTCAAGCGCTCCGACGGCGGCATCGTGGCCAAAGCGGGCGACATCGATGAGTTCTTCGCCGCCTGCCGCAAGCTGATCGATGACCGCGAAACCTGGGAAGCGATGAAAGCGCGAGGTATCGCTTTCGCCGAAGACAAATCCTGGGCAGCCGTCAATGGCGCGCTGATCGACCGTTACAAGGGGATAATCGCCGCGAAGAGTTTGGGGTGAACTGCAAAGCTTTCGCCTCAGACTGATCCGACCGATCCGCTCAAAAATCCTCTTTCCCCCGATAGGTCTCCATCACATAGCCTAAACAATCCTGCTTGATGATTCTGGTGTCGCTCGTGAACATCGAGGGGGTCATCGGGACTCTGGTGAGGATGCGTCCATCCGTGAAGCTGAGGTAGCGTTCGGTGACGTCGCGGTTGTGGTCGTCGATGACCTGGAGCGCGGGGGCTGCGGAGGCGTAGCGGCCCAGTTCGGTTCCGGCGGGTACCGGCTCGAAGTTGAGCAGCTCCAGGTCTTCCCGGAAGCTGATGTCCTGCCCGTCTTCGCAGGGGTCGAATCCGATGCAAAGGTTTTCGGGCACCGTGATGCGTGCGGTGGTGTGATAAATTTCGTTGAGGTGGTTTGGCGGCGGGGAGAAGAGGGTCTCCTCGGGCAGCTCGAGGCAGTGGCGAAGGTAGTTCTTCACGTGGTTCGTGCCGGTCGCGTCGCCGGAGACGCCGCATTCGAGCGTGACGGTGGGGCAGATGTGCGACATGGCGAGCGAGAGCACTTCGTGCGGTTCGGTGAACCAGACGATGATTCGGCTGAAGCGCCGGGCCAGGCTCAGCGAGGCGCAGTCGAGCCGGTTGACGCAGCCGTAGTGGGGGTTTTTGCCGGTGTTGTTGTGCAGGTCGATCCCCGCCAGCGGCGCGGCTTTGCGCACCTCGGCCAGCACCTTCTGCGCCAGCAGGTGCTCCGGGTGGCGATCCCCCTGCCAGATGCGGTTGTAGTCCGCCTGCCCGTCGAGTTTTCGCATCCCTTGTGCCGCCGCGGCGACGTTGCCGACAAACAGCAGCACCGGACGCGGCAACGGTTGCTCCGGCGCTCCGTACTCCGAGATGATGCGCTGCATGGCGAGGAATCCGGTGGTTTCGTTACCGTGCAGGAGCACCGAGACGAAGAGCGGCGGCCCCGGCTCGCCTGCAATCCGGATCAGCGACGGACCGGGCAGGATCGTGCCGAGCCGGTCGAGCGAGACATTGGCCAGTCCCGCGGGCAACCGGTCGAAGTGGTGAAGTTTCGGCGGTTGGGTTGTGCTCACAAGTTCCATTCGTGGACGGGCGTGTTGCTGTTCTGGTTTTCGTGGCACACCTGCGTCATTGCCCGGAAATCCGGCCCGTAGCGCGCGACGAACGCCTTTTGCCATGCTGCGCCATTCCGCCCGGAGGCTACGCGCCTGGCTAGAATATCGACCAGATAGTGGCTCAGTTCGTGGCTGTCGAGACCCATTTCGGCTAGCGCCAGAATTGCGCCGGGAATCAGGTGCTGAAGCAGCACATCCCTGACGGGCAGGCGCTTGCCGTTCGTCCAGGTGATTTCGGCGTCGAGTCCGAAGCGGGCTGCTGCGTAAAAATTCGCGCGAGCCTGTTCGAAGCTGATCGCCGCCTGCGGAACTTCGGGTTGCAGGTTGAGCATCGCTCCGTAGAAAAAGAGGATGTTGGCCACCATGTCGGGAATCGACGGCCCGGCCGGCGGCACGCGGTGCTCGATGCGCAGGTGCGGTTTGCCGTCTGGCCCGAACCCGATCAGCGGACGGTTCCAGCGCCAGATGGTGCCGTTGTGTAGCCGCAAGTGCTCCAGCATTTTCGGGTCTGCGCCAAAGTTGACCGGCAGCAGTGCCGGGTAGGCGTCGAGGTTTTCGAGAAAGACCTCCAGCAGCGAGTTGCGCACGTAGTCGTGGCCGAAAGTGACGCGCGAAACCGGACGCCCCTCCCTGTCCACGAACGACGGGGTATTGACCGCCTGCTCGAACAGGGGAATGCGGGTTTCATGCCACAGCTCCTTGCCGAAAAGGAACGGGGAGTTGGCCGTCAGGGCGGCCATCGGCGCAGAGAGCACGTGGGCCACGTTGTAAAAGGCCGCCGCCTTGCTGAGCGGCACCTGGAAATGGATCTGCAACGAGGTTGTGGCCGCTTCGGCCATGACGTCGTGATGCACCACCTCGAGCCTGTCATTTACGCCTTCGATGTTAATTTTGAGCGGATGACGCGACCGGGATTTTAGAATCTCCCTGTTTAGCGCGTGGAACCGTTGCAGCTGCGAGATGTTCTCCAGCGTCAGCATCCGGTCCTGTAACGTGGGTAGAATGCCGGTCATGATGGTCTGGTAGCCCATGTCGCGGGCATGGATCGAACAGCTGTTCCAGAGCGTCCGGAGCCGCTGGCAGAGGAACGAGGCGAGGTTGCGATTCAACGGATGTGGCTCGACGTTGATCTCGAAATTGTACTTCGACAGCTCAGCTACTATCAGCGGATTGTTGACCCGCTGGAGGAACTCCTCGTTTTTCGGTACCGGCGCGAATGCTTCATCAATGAGCCACGCTTCAACCTCAAGGCCGCACAGGATTCCCCCGGTTTCAAATCCGGGGGAGGTGAACCAGTCCATCAACAGTTTGGTTTCCTTTCTCAGGCTTTGGCGGAACTGCTGAAAATCAGCCTCGCTAAACTCGGTTTTTTCTATCTCTCTACCCATCGGTCAATCGTTGCTAACGTAAAATGGCATCCTTAACACAGTTTACACAATCTGGGCAATCGGCCTGTCAGTTGCAAATGATTCGCCGTTGTTTTCGGAATGTTCTTGCACAATTCGATTGTACCGGAGGGTATTTTTTACTACGGAGTTGGGATTGAGGCCGAGATGATCTTTGGGGTGATGATCGGACGGGCGTGGATTTTGTAGGGGTTGTTCGCAAACCGCCCGTACGCAATATCGCTGATCTGCCGGATTGTCGTGGCAGGTGCGACCGGCCGGTCGCCCGGGCAAAAGTCGTGGGGATGCGCTTTCCGGAACCAATAACTGCGGGTGCCGGTACATATTCGCAAAAAGGATGGTAACGAAGATTAAAGGAGATTTACTATGGAGATAGGATTTATCGGTCTTGGAAAGATGGGCTTCAACATGGTCGAGCATCTACTGGAGCTGGGTCACGGGGTGGCGGCGTTTGATCTTTCGGCGCAGGCGGTCGAGGCGATTGCGAAAAAAGGTGCGACGCCGGCGCAGTCGCTGCAACACGTTGTTGGTGATCTGCCGAAGCCGCGCGTGGTCTGGATGATGGTTCCGGCGGGCAAGGCGGTCGATGCGGTGCTTGACGGCCTCGTGCCGTTTCTCGACAAGGGCGACATTGTCATCGACGGCGGCAACTCCCGCTACACCGATTCGGTGGCGCGGGCGGAGCGGCTCGCTGCCGACGGCGTGCGGTTCCTCGACATCGGCACCAGCGGCGGGCTTGACGGTGCGCGCCACGGCGCGTGCATGATGGCCGGCGGCGAGCGCGAGGCCTACGAGGTCGTCGAGCCGATGCTGCGCGACCTCTGCGTTGAGAACGGCTGCGGCTACATGGGAGCGTCGGGCGCGGGCCACTTCGTCAAAATGGTGCACAACGGCATCGAGTACGGCATGATGCAGGCCATCGGCGAGGGCTTCGACCTGCTCAAGGCGAGCGGCTACGAGCTCGACAACGAGAACGTGGCGCGGGTCTGGTCGAACGGCTCGGTCATTCGCGGCTGGCTCATGGATCTTGCGGGCAAGGCGTTCGCGCAGGACAACGACC
>DRSQ01000133.1 GCA_011372505.1 Chlorobaculum parvum
ACCGTCAGCCGCTCCACCATCAGCCGCGTCGTTCGCATCCATAGCCGCGTAGAGGTTGTCGAGCGTGCCAACCACCGCCTCCTTGGCGAACACACCGGTGAAAAGGCCGACGGCGGCGGGCCAGTTCTCCTCCCGCACACCGAAGGGCTTGAACACCGGCACGAGGGCCTTGCCGGTGGCGGCAAGCACGGAGTTTTCGCTCTCTTCGTTGCCAAAGCTGCCGTCTGTACCGATGGAGTTCATGAAGCCGAGCACCACGATCACCGGCACCAGCACCTTGCCCGCCTTCACCAGAAACGAGCCAAGCCGGTCACCGACGCGGAGAACAACACCTTTGATGGTCGGTAGATGGTAGGGTGGCATCTCCATGATGAACGGTGACGGCTCACCCTTGAGCAGCGTCTTTTTGAGGATGAAACCGGTCATGATCGCTACAGCAATGCCCATAAGGTAGAGCAGGAACACGAGGTTCTGCCCGCCGGTCGGGAAAAAGGCCGCCGCGAAGAGCGCATAGACCGGCATCCTCGCGCCGCATGACATGAAGGGCGTCATCATCACCGTCATGATGCGGTCGCGCTCGTCGCTTATCGTGCGGGCGGACATGATGGCCGGAACGTTGCAGCCGAAGCCAACCAGGAGCGGAATGAACGCCTTGCCGGGCAGGCCGACGGCCCGCATCCCGCGATCCATCACGTAGGCCGCGCGGGCCATGTAGCCAGAGTCTTCGAGGATTGAGAGGAAGATGAACATGAAGCCGATGGGCGGAATGAAGGTGGCCATCGTCTGCAACGCCCCGCCCACGCCGCTTGCGAGCAGCACCGTGAGCCACTCCGGCAAACCGACCGCTCCGAGCACGCGACCGAAGCCATCGACGAAGAGCGCTCCGGCGGCGATGTCGAAAAAGTCAATGAACGCGCCGCCGAGATTGATCGCAAAGAGGAACATCAGGTACATCACGCCGAGGAAGAGCGGAATGCCGAGAAAGCGGTTCAGCACCAGCGAGTCGATTTTGTCGGAGAGCGACTTTTCGGTGCTTTCCTTGCGGGTGATGGCCGCCGCCGAAAGATCGGAGACGAGCCGGTAGTGCGCGTCGGCGATGACGATGTCGGGATCGTCGCCAAGCGCGTCGGCAACCCGGTCACGCTCTTCGGCGAGCGACGAGCGGGCCGCGCCGTCGAGCCGCGCCTCCAGCTCGCGGTCGTGTTCGAGGAGCTTCATGGCGAACCATCCGGGATCGTAGCCGAAAGCACGAGCGTGATTGGCGGTCGATTCGGCAACCCGGCGAATCGCCTCGTCAAGCTCCGCCGGAAAGCGCGCCTTCGAGCCGGGCGCGACAGCCCCGCCGGTCGCAAATCCTTTCGCAATAGCCGCTTTCAGCTCCTCGATCCCCTCGCCGCGAGAGGCCACCATCGGAATGACGGGACAGCCAAGCAGCGACGAGAGCCGTTCCGGATCGACCGAAATGCCGCGCTCTTCCGCCGAATCGACCATGTTGAGCGCCACCACCACCGGCACGCCCATCTCCAGAAGGCGGCTGGTGAGATAAAGATTGCGGTCGGGATTCGAGGCATCGACAATGTTGACAACAAGCCCCGCCTCTCCGGAAAGAATGTAGCTCCGCGCCACCTCTTCATCCTGCGAAAGCGACGAGAGCGAGTAGATACCGGGCAGATCGACCAGCTCGTACTCCTCGCCATCGTAGCGGAAGCGTCCCGTCTTCTTGTCAACCGTCACGCCCGGCCAGTTGCCGACCCGCTGGTTCAGCCCGGTCAGGGCGTTGAAGAGCGTCGTCTTGCCGCAGTTGGGATTGCCCACCACGGCCACGATTCGCTGGAGCGGCGAGGCCGGAGCCTTCCCGCTCGTCCGTTGTTCCTGTACAGTCGCCTCCATCAGCGCACCTCCTCGACCGTGATGTTCTCGATATCGGACTTGCGCAGCGAAAGCCGGTAGCGGCGAACGGTCATCTCGACCGGATCACCCAGCGGCGCGACCCCCTCGATACGGACAACCTCGCCGACCAGCATCCCCATCTCGGCCAGCCGCCTCCGCAGCCCGCCGGACGACGGCATGGCGACAATCCGAGCGGAGTCCCCTTTTTTCAATTCAGACAATTTCATAATGTAACCCTCCTGACCATGACGCGCATGGCGATTCCCCGGCCAATAGCCACCCTGCCGTCGTGCACCCGCACAAGCAGAGGCATCCCCGGACTGTTTTCGATGATTTCAATGGTCTGACCGACGGAGAAGCCCATCTCGGCCAAACGTTTTCCATTTTCACGGCCATGCGCGTGATGACGATAACCGTGCTGACCGGCATGGTGCCGGCCTGGCCGGAGGCTAACGATCTCGCCAACCTCCCCTTTGCCAAGCATTCCTAACGGAGCCATAACCACACCTCCTCAGAATTCCATTGCCAGTTGCAGCGTAAACAGGTCGCGATCACCCTTCACGCCTTCATCGATACGGCCATTTTCGCGCAGATACTCGAGCGCCACTGCCGTATTCTCCATGAACTCGTAGCCGATGGCTGCGCCATACTGCCGACGGATGTCGAAATCGGTCGCGCCCGCGTAGCGCAGCGTCACGGCCACCGGCTCCGAGATAGCGTATTCAGCTTCGAGGTTCCATGCCTGCGGCTTGCGCCCCGCGCGGTCGCCATCGTCGAACTCATCGAGCGCCGTGATGTACTCCGCCCGCAGATCGACCGGCCCGAAGCCCGCCATCGCCGAAAGCCCCACGCCTCCGACAAGCTCCGAGGTGCTGCCGTCGAGCGCTTCGTAATCGCCGCTCAGTCCGTCGGTAGCCGCAATGTTGTTGATCCAAGACGCGCCGACACGATAGCGCAGCTCCTCGCCCTCGT
>DRSQ01000134.1 GCA_011372505.1 Chlorobaculum parvum
CCCGCGAGGTTGGTAAAACTAACATCACCGTCAATACCCTTGCACCCGGTTTTATGGAAACCGGGATGACTTCAAAGCTTCAAGGAGACAAGGTCGAATCAATCAAGCGTCGCTCTTCCTCCGGGCAGTTGGCATCGGTCGAAGATGCCGCTCATGCGGTGAGCTACCTGTTGAGTGACAAGGCTGAGCGTGTGACGGGAACGACGATCACCGTTGACGCAGGCGCGACGGCATGACTGAAAAATCAGGTTCAGCAGAAAATGTTACAAGCACATAATCCTTTCTACAAAGGCTTTTTCGAGAGTGAAGAGCTTGTGAAAATGGGCTTCAAGTCTGTAGGGGAAAATGTCAGGATTGCCAAAAGCTGTACCATTGTTGGACTTGAAAACATTTCAATCAAATCCAATGTGCAAATCGATGAACATGTGTTTATTGCAGCAAATAAAGGGCTGCTTCAGATTGGTGATCATGTTCATGTCGGCGGCTTGTGCCATTTAAACTGCAATGGCGGGGTTTTCATATCCGATTTTTGCGGCTTGTCACAAGGGGTTAAAATCTATTCGCTTACTGACGATTATTCTGGAAATTCGTTAACAAATCCCACTGTTCCAGAAAAGTACAAGCAGCTCAAAAAAGCTCCTGTTCATTTAGGTCGCCATGTGTTAATTGGCTCAGGTAGTGTGGTTTTACCCGGAGTATCAATCGGAGTCGGATCGGCTGTGGGCGCGCTTTCTCTTGTCAGCGTACCGCTTGATGAGTGGGGCATTTTTTTCGGTTCTCCAGCTAAAAAAATACAGAGCCGGTCAAAAAAAATACTGGAATTGGAAAAGTTGCTCAAACAAAACGAACGTTGAGGTGGGGGACGGATTTACCTGAATTTGAATGTTTTAAGCAATTTTTGGCCAAAGGAAGGCAGGGGACTGGGGTTTATGCATTCAATAGTCGTTTTTTATAGAGAAAATGTTTAAGATCAGACTTGGAGTTGTTTCCGCAGTAAAATGAAAAAAGGACAAAATTCAACCGATTCATTGTGAAAACGTTACGTACGCTACTAAGTCTTTTTGCCGTTTTTTTGACCCTTACGGGATGCTCTCATCAAGAAGATGGTCAGACGAATGGCGGGGTTGCTGCTGTTGTGAACGGGGTTGAGATTACGCAGCGTGAGGTGAACTATCTGTACCAGAGATCGGCGGCTCCAAACGCAAGCCCGGAAGCTGCGCAAAATCAGCGCAGAGCTATTCTTGCTGATCTTGTACGTTCAGAGCTGCTTGCCCAGAAAGCCCGTGCGATGAAGCTCGACAAGGCTCCGGATTTTACGCTGGCCATGTACGATGCCCGCCGCAAAGTGTTGGCCGGGTTAGCCCAGAAAGAGCTTGCTTCGCAGGTTTCTCCGGTCACTCCGGAGGTTGCCAGGGAGATTGTTGCCAATAATCCCCGTTTGTTCGCCAATCGGAAGTTTCTGGTGTATGATGAGGTGCTTATTCCAGGAGTCGATGAGCCACTGCTAAAAGCTTTGAATGAAAAGGCGGATAACGGCGCTTCGCTAAACCAGCTTCTTGATGAGTTAAATGCGAAAAAAATTCGTTTCAGACGTGCAACAAGGGCGGTGGCTTCAGATCAGATTCAGCCGGCAATTCTTGAGGTCTTGTCCAGGGCAAAGCCGGGAAATCCCTTGGTGGCGCGTGTTGGTGACAAGTTTTCCATGCTCCTGATGCTTGATTCCATCGTGCCCGTGCCGCTTGTTGGCGATGCCGCCACTCAGACCGCGCAAATGATGTTGATGGCACAGAAGCGTAATGCCGCCATATCAAAGGAGATGGCGACGATGCTCAATAGCGCCAAGATCAGCTATTTTGGCGAGTATGCTGAAAAGTACGATGGAAAGCGCAAGCTTTCGGCATTACCGACGCCGGACA
>DRSQ01000135.1 GCA_011372505.1 Chlorobaculum parvum
ATACCACGTGCTGAAGGGCGTTGATCGGGTTATTCCGGTGGATGTATATGTTCCTGGCTGCCCTCCGCGTCCCGAGGCGCTGATCGGTGGTTTGATGAAGGTTCAGGAGTTGATCCGCATGGAAGGACTTGGTATTTCGCGCGAAGAGGCTCTGAAGAAGCTTGTCGATCAGAGTGTCGATGCCCAGCAGGTGCTCGATCAGACTCGCAAGGCAGCCATAGCGTAACAACTATTATTCAATCGAGAGACAAGGGAATGGAAGAAGCAGCAAACCAGATGTCGCCAGCGATTCTTGAAAGCAAGGCCGCCTATGATATTATCAAAGAGCGGTTCGGTGATGCGGTGTCGGAGTTCGACGCCAATCCCACCATGCCCTTTTTTGAGGTGCTCGATGCGAGTCGATGGGTGGACATCGCGCTCTATATGCGCGATAACTCTCTCCTGCAATTCAACTACCTTGCCTGCCTTTCGGGTATGGATTATCCTGAAGAGGAGAAGCTCGGTATCGTCTGCAATCTCGAGTGCATCGGTAAGTACACCCACAAGCTTGCCGTCAAGGTCAAGTGCCCGCGTGATGGCGGCTCCATTCCTTCGGTTTCGTGCGTCTGGCATACGGCCAACTGGCACGAGCGGGAAGCATACGATATGTACGGCATGGTCTTCGAGGACCATCCCGATCTTCGACGGATTCTCTGCCCGGAAGACTGGACGGGATATCCGCTTCGTAAGGATTACAAGGTTCAGGAAACCTATCACGGCATCAAGGTGCCATACTGACGCCAATCACGACGCTAACAGACGAGAGCATAAGACGAGAGCATAAAACGTAAACAAGCTTCCGAGCATGCAGGAATTAGGTAAAGTCGAATCGAACTCTATAAGGGTAACCCGTCAGGACGACAATCGCGTTACCATCGAAAAGGATCTCGATACCGAAAATATGGTGCTCAGCATGGGCCCGCAGCACCCCTCGACTCACGGTGTGTTGCGTCTCGAATGCATTACCGATGGCGAGGTGATCGTCGAGGCTGAGCCTTATCTTGGCTACCTTCACCGCTGTTTCGAGAAGCACTGCGAAAACGTCGATTACCCAGGTATTGTTCCCTACACCGACAGGATGGACTACCTGGCCGGCATGAACAGCGAACTTGCCTACTGCCTTACCGTCGAGAAGCTGCTCGACATCGAAATTCCCCGCCGCGTCGAATTTATCCGAGTCATCGTTTCCGAGCTGAACCGAATCGCCTCCCACCTGGTGGCTATCGGTACTTACGCGATTGACCTCGGTGCATTCACTCCGTTTCTCTTCTGCTTCCGTGACCGTGAGCACATTATGAATTTGCTCGAATGGATCTCCGGCGCGCGAATGCTTTACAACTATATCTGGATTGGCGGTCTTGCCTATGACGTCCCGGCGGACTTCAAGAAGCGCGTTGCTGAGTTCGTTACCTATTTCAGGCCGAAAGCTACGGAGCTGGCCAGGCTTCTGACCGAGAACGAGATTTTCGTCAAGCGTACCTATGATATCGGCATCATGCCCCCTGATGTGGCCATCAACTATGGCTGGAGCGGCCCGATGCTTCGTGGCTCTGGCGTCAAGTGGGATTTGCGCCGTAACGATCCCTACTCGGTCTATCCTGAACTCGACTTCGATGTCTGCGTGCCGGACGGCAAGTCCTCCGTCGTTGGCGACTGCCTGTCGCGCCATCTTGTTCGCGCACTCGAAATGGAGGAGAGTCTCAAGATTATCGAGCAGTGCCTTGACAGGATGCCGGAAGAAGAGGGGTTCAACCCGCGGGCGCTGATTCCGAAGAGGATAAGGCCGAAAGCAGGTGAGGTGTATGGCCGTGCCGAGAACCCGAGAGGAGAGCTGGGCTACTATATCGTCAGCGATGGAAAATCGACCAAGCCTGTTCGTTGCAAAGCCCGTTCGTCGTGCTTCGTCAACCTGGCGGCCATGAAAGATCTTTCAAAGGGGCAGTTGCTTCCTGACCTGGTGGCCATCATTGGCAGCATCGATATTGTGCTGGGTGAAGTTGACCGCTGAGAGTTTTATCAAGTTCAAATTTATTTCAAGCAGGTTCGCCTATTGATATGAGTGCATCACCATCACTGAATACCTGGTCCGACGCCCTTTCAGGATTGTCCATCGGCTGGTTCCCGCTCGGTCTGGTCATTGTTGCGGCCATTCCGCTCGTGTTCATCGCTTTGTACGCCTTGACCTATGGCGTGTATGGCGAGCGCAAGATTTCAGCTTTCATGCAGGACAGGCTTGGACCGATGGAGGTTGGTTTCTGGGGTATTCTGCAGACGCTAGCTGACATTCTGAAGCTTCTCCAGAAAGAGGATATCGTGCCGAAGATGGCCGACAAGTTCCTCTTCGTGATTGGCCCTGGTGTTCTGTTTGTTGGTTCATTCCTCGCTTTTGCCGTTCTGCCGTTCGGCCCGGCCTTTATCGGCGCCGACCTCAACGTTGGCCTGTTCTACGCTATCGGTATCGTGGCTCTCGAAGCAGTTGGTATTCTGGCTGCAGGTTGGGGTTCCAACAACAAGTGGGCGCTCTACGGTGCGGTTCGCAGTGTGGCACAGATCGTCAGCTATGAAATTCCGGCTGCCATTGCTCTCTTGTGTGCCGCCATGCTGGCCGGTACGCTGAGCATGCAGCAGATCACCATGTTGCAGGCTGGCCCCGGCGGTTTCATGCACTGGTTCCTGTTCACCAATCCCATCGCATGGCTGCCGTTCCTGATCTATTTCATCTCCTCGCTTGCCGAAACCAACCGCGCGCCTTTCGATATTCCCGAGGCTGAATCCGAGCTGGTTGCCGGTTACTTCACCGAGTACAGCGGCATGAAGTTCGCCGTGATTTTCCTTGCTGAATATGGTAGCATGTTCATGGTGTCGGCGATTATCTCGATCGCGTTCCTCGGCGGTTGGACCTCTCCGCTTCCGAACATTGGCGGCCTGGAGTTCAATGCCATGACCAGCGGGCCAGTTTGGGGCGCGTTCTGGATTATCATGAAGGGCTTCTTTTTCATCTTCGTACAGATGTGGCTTCGCTGGACGCTTCCCAGGTTGAGGGTTGACCAGCTCATGTACCTCTGCTGGAAGGTGCTGACTCCGTTCTCCCTGATCGCATTTGTTCTGACCGCAATCTGGGTGATCAACCATTAATCGTGAGAAGACAGACAGGCAAGCAAGACGAGCAATAAACTATGAGTGAGTACTTCAGCAATATAAAAGACAGTGCGACCTCCATCGCGACTGGCATGGGTATTACCCTCAAGCACTTCTTCAATGCGGTCAAGCGCAAGGGAGATGCGGGTATCGATGACGCCGATTACTTCCGCCAGGTTGACGGTCTGTGCACTTTGCAGTATCCGAAGGAGGCGATACCGACGCCACCGCACGGACGCTACCGCCTGTATTGCGATATAGACGACTGCATCGGCTGCAAACAGTGCGAACGTGCCTGCCCCGTTCAGTGCATCAAGATCGAAACCATCAAGGCGACTACCGATGACTTGGCTGCATGTGGGAAGACTTCCGGTGGGCAGCAGAAGCGGATGTGGGTTCCGGTTTTCGATATCGATACGGCAAAATGTATGACCTGCGGTATTTGCGAAAGTGTTTGTCCGACTGATTGCCTGTATCACACTCCGGTAGCTGATTTCTCGGAGTTCAATGTAGAGAATATGATGTATCACTTCGGCAATCTGTCGAAGATCGAGGCTGAAGCTAAAGCCAAGAAACTTGCCGAGCAGCAGGCTAAAGCAGCCAAGGAAAAGGCTGCAGCAGGAGGTGCTCCTGGAGCAAAACCGGCTCCCAAGCCGAAACCGAAACCGGCACCGCCTCAGGCCTGAGAAAGGAAATGAGCTGTGACCGTTGGCTGTTCGATACGGCTTTCGGTTGAACGATTAACTGTAGATGAATGCAACGGCGAGAACGGCGCCGAATACCAACAAGTGCTGATAAATCATGAATGAACTGACCATTCCAATCATCTTCTACATCTTCGCAGCTGTGACGGTTGTGTCGGCGGCGTTTGTCGTGTTCTCGAAAAACGTCATCTACTCGGCCTTTTCGCTGCTCTTCACCTTTTTTGGTGTGGCAGCCCTCTACGTTTTTCTCAGCGCAGACTTTATTGCCGTAACCCAGGTGGTCGTTTATGTCGGGGGTATTCTGGTGTTGCTGCTGTTCGGCGTGATGTTCACCAATACCATCATGTCAACCGAGCTGAAGGCGGATGTGATGCACGTGGTGCCGGGAGTTATTTTGTTGCTCCTCATGATTGCTGGTATGCTGTTTACCTTCTACACCGGAGGTGGCTGGATGCCGGGGCTGGTGCAGCTTCAGGGCAGCGTGGTTGAAAGTATCGGTCTGGAAACGATGTCGCGCTACATGTTGCCGTTTGAAATGGTCTCCATCGTGCTGCTGGTCGCCCTTCTTGGTGCTGCGTACCTGGCTCGCTACGACAAGGCTCAAAACAAAGAACAATAAGGGGAGTTCAAGAATACATGGAACACTTTTTGTCGATTGGCGTCAATCACTTCCTGACGATTTCGGTTCTGCTTTTCAGTCTCGGCATGTTTGCTGTGATGACCCGCAAGAACGCGATCGTCATTCTGATGGGTGTCGAGTTAATTCTCAATGCCGCCAATATCAACTTCCTGACCTTCTCGAAGTACAACGGAGGAATGGAAGGAGTGATGTTCAGCCTTTTTGTGATCGTGCTGGCTGCTGCTGAAGCGGCCGTTGCCCTGGCTATTGTGATCAATATTTTCAAGACCTTCAAGACGGTCGATGTGTCGAGTGTGGACACCATGAAAGAGTGACTCGTCACGCTATAACTCTTAAAGCTGCAAATTCTCTGTAAACCGAAACATGATGCACAGTTTAATCCAGTTATCGATCGCTGTTCTGCTCTTGCCGCTGCTCTCGTTTGTGGTGCTGATATTCTTCAACCGCAGGCTGCCGCGCAATGGCGATTTCGTTGGACTCGGTCTTTTGGGGACGTCTCTGGCGATTTCCCTCTATATTTTCTGGACCGTGATCGTTCAGCATTACGATCCCGCTTTCAGGGTTGCTTGGGATTTTACCTGGCTTGATTTCGGCAATGTGCCCGGCGTGGGCCCGCTGCAGATCAAGATGGGAATCGTGATCGACAACCTCACCGCGATTATGCTGGCGATGGTCAATCTCATCAGCTTCCTGGTGCATCTCTATTCTACCGGTTACATGAAGGGCGAAACCTATTACGGACGCTTCTTCGCTTATCTCGGAATCTTCACCTTCTCGATGTTCGGCATCGTTCTTTCCGACAACCTTTTCTCGATCTATATTTTCTGGGAGCTTGTTGGTTTGTCTTCCTATCTCCTCATCGGTTTCTACTTCCACAAAGACAGTGCGGCCGATGCGCAGAAGAAGGCCTTCCTGACCAACCGTGTTGGTGACATCGGCATGTGGCTCGGTATCCTTATTCTTTATTCGCAGTTCCACACTTTCGGCTACCAGGAGATTTTCGAGCATATCAAGAACGGCGACTTCCACATGTCGCAGGCCTGGCTGACTGCTGCCGGTGTGCTGCTCTTCATGGGTTGTGTCGGTAAATCGGCCCAGTTCCCGCTGCACGTCTGGCTGCCGGACGCCATGGAAGGCCCGACTCCTGTTTCGGCGCTTATCCATGCGGCGACGATGGTTGCAGCCGGGGTCTATTTCGTGGCTCGTATTTTCGTGATCCTGACTCCGGACGCTCTGCACGTGATCGCTTTCATCGGCGCGTTCACCGCTTTCATGGCCGCGACCATTGCTATTACCCAGCACGACATCAAACGTGTTCTTGCCTACTCGACTGTTTCGCAGCTCGGTTACATGGTGCTCGGCCTCGGTGTCGGCGCATACTCTGCCGCACTGTTCCACCTTCTGACACACGCTTTCTTCAAGGCTTGCCTCTTCCTCGGTTCGGGTGCGATCATCCATGCTATGCACCACGAGCAGGATATGCGCTGGATGGGTGGCCTGTACAAGAAGATGCCGTGGACCTTTGCTACGTTTATGATCGCTACGCTGGCTCTGGCTGGTCTGCCGCTCACCAGCGGCTTCCTTTCGAAGGATGCTATTCTTGCCGGTTCGCTCGGCTTTGCAGCATTCGAAGGCGGCGGAATTTTTTACCTGATTCCGGTGCTCGGTTTCGGTGCTGCTGTTCTGACCGCCTTCTACATGGGCCGTCAGATCTGGCTGGTCTTCTTCGGTGAGAGCCGTACTCACCTCAAGCCGAAATCGGCTCACAGCATGGACGATCACTCCGATGGCGATGTCGATCACATTCATGATGCAGCACATGGCGGTCACGATCATCATCCGGTTCACGAGGTTGCCTGGAACATGAGGCTTCCGCTGGTGGTGCTGGCTACGCTTTCGGTCTTTGCCGTTTTCTCGCCTGATCCGTTTGATGGCGGAAAGGGTTGGTTCATGCACCTGGTGCAGACCCCGGCAACGGTGGTCAGCTCTGGTGAGGCGGTGCATCACGGAGATGCTGCGCTTCACACAACGCAGGCCGGTATGCTTCTTGCTGAAGCCCACACTGACACGCAGCATGTCGAGGCAGCAGCAGAGCATGGTCATGTTGCTGAAGCCGCTCACGGTGAGGGAAGTCACCACGGTCCGGTGTACGATGACCCGCGTCAGGCCGAAATCGCGCACATGACCCACGAGAACCACTACACGGCCATTAAGCTGTCGTCGATTATGGTGGTCATCGGTATCGGTATGGCGCTGATTTTCTATGTTTTCAGAATTATCGATCCCGACAAGACTGCGCAGGCCATTCGTCCGCTCTATCTGTACTCGTTCAACAAGTGGTACTGGGACGAGATTTACGACGCGACTGTTATCAAGGGTTCGATGCTTATTGCCAGGATTTTTGCCTGGTTTGATGCCAACATTATCGATGGTATCGTCAACGGCGTTGCGACCGTCTTCAGAAAGATCGCATTCGCTAACGGCAGTTTCGACAAGTATGTCGTGGACGGACTGGTCAATTTCACGGCCTTCACCGTTCAGACCACCGGCGCCGTCTTCCGGAAGGTTCAGACAGGCAAGGTACAGACCTATCTGGTCATGGTGGTTGTGGCAGTTCTGGGCTCGTTTGCCTGGTTCATTACACAATTCATGAAATAACCGAACGATTTAATTTATCTCCGAACATAACAGGTACTGAACATGCTGAGCTTAATTGTATTTCTGCCGATCATTGCCGGACTTATCATTTTGGCTGTGCCCGCGTCGCAGAAGCAGATCATCAGGATCGTGTCGCTCCTGGCTGCGCTGGCGCAGGGAGTGCTTGCCTTCCTTATCTGGCGTCAATACGATCCGACGATGGCGGGTATTATCGCCGCACCCGGAGGATCGCCGGAAGGTTCCTTCCAGATGATCGAGCGCCTGCCGTGGATATCTTTGAACCTCGGCTCGTTCGGCCCGCTGAACATCGAGTACTTCCTCGGCGTTGACGGTCTTTCGATCACGATGGTTATCCTGACCGCCCTGATTTCGACCATCGGCGTCCTGTCGAGCTGGACGATCCAGAAGCAGGTGAAGGGTTACTTTATTCTCTACAACCTGCTCGCAACGGCCATGATGGGCTGTTTCGTGGCCCTTGACTTCTTCCTGTTCTACGTGTTCTGGGAGCTGATGCTTCTTCCGATGTACTTCCTCATCGGTATCTGGGGCGGTCCGAGAAGAGAGTATGCCGCCATAAAGTTCTTCCTCTACACGTTGTTCGGTTCGGTGTTCATGCTTCTGGTTATGATCGGCTTGTACTTCAGCGTTATCGATCCGGTGACCGGTCACAACACCTTCAGCCTTGTCGCGATGGCCAGCCAGGAGAATTATATCCCTGGTGCTATCCTCGGCCCTGAAAGCACGACCTGGAGATATATCGCCTTTATTGTTCTGTTCGTCGGTTTCGCCATCAAGGTTCCGATGTTCCCGTTCCACACCTGGTTGCCTGATGCTCACGTTGAGGCTCCGACCCCGATATCGGTTATTCTTGCCGGTGTGCTTCTGAAGCTCGGTACCTATGGTATGATGAGGATCAACTTCCCGCTGTTCCCTGAGGTATTCCAGGCTGGTCTTTATGTGATCGGTGTGTTCGGCGCTATTAATATTATTTACGGCGCATTCTGTGCTCTGGCACAGCAGGATTTGAAGAAGATGGTTGCCTACTCGTCGATCAGCCACATGGGTTATGTGCTGCTCGGTCTGGCCGCCGCCAACACCGAAGGTATGATCGGCGCGCTGTATCAGATGTTTAACCATGGCACCATCACCGCCATGCTCTTCCTTCTGGTCGGTGTCATTTACGACCGCGCGCACTCTCGCCAGATCGACAAGTTCGGTGGTCTGGCTACCTACATGCCGGTCTATGCCGGTTTCGTGACCGTTGCATGGTTCGCTTCGCTTGGTCTTCCTGGCCTTAGCGGTTTCATCTCCGAGGCGCTCGTGTTCGTCGGTGCCTTTACCGAGCCGATCACCCGTCCGATCGCTATCGTTTCGGTACTCGGTATTGTTTTCGGTGCAGCTTACCTGCTCTGGTCGCTACAGAGGATGTTCCTCGGCAAGCGCAAACCGGATGCCCTGTACGAACTTGAAACGGATACAGAAGGCCATGAGCATATCCATTTCCACGACTGGAAAGGCAAGCTCGATCTCGATGCTCGTGAATTGACCATGCTTATTCCACTGACCATTATCGTTATCGTGCTTGGTGTCTATCCGATGCCGGTGATGGGGCTTTTGACCAGCAGCATCAACAAGCTTGTTGAAGTTCTCGGCCCGGTTGCCATGACGGCGATGCATTGATCCGGTAATCCAAGTAAAAAGACTAAACGTTTGAGCACTATGTTCGAAATGCCATCAGGCGCTGAAATACAGAGCATCATCTCGACGCTCAAGGGCGGTGCCGGATATTTTATTCCTGAAATCTATACGTCGGCGCTGTTCCTGGTGCTGATCGCCCTCGATCTGCTGCTGGGCCGGAAGCACAGTCGTCTGCTCGGCCCGGTGACAATTCTCGGTCTGCTCGGTGCACTCTATTTTGTGTACCAGCAGCATGCCATGCCGGATATGGAGTTCTTCTTTGGACTCTACTCGCTCGACAGGTTCGGTATCTTCTTCAAGTACTTTTTCATCGCCTCGGGTATTCTGGCCGTGCTCACCACCATGGTGGACGACACGATCAAAAAACACGAGTTCGGCATGGGTGAGTACTATGCGTTGACCGTGGCCATGGTTGTTGGTATGATGATGATGGCCTCTTCAAACGAGCTCTTGATGCTGTTCCTCGCCATGGAGCTGGTCAGCCTTTCGGCCTATGCGCTTACCGGTTATTACAAACGCGAGAAGCGCTCTTCTGAAGCTGCGCTCAAGTATCTTGTCTATGGCGCTGTCTCATCGGGAATGCTGCTGTATGGTTTCTCGCTGATCTATGGCATGACTGCCGAGACCAATCTTATCCGGATCAACATGATGCTGATCGCTCATGGTTACGATCCTCTGGTTATGATTCTGGCATCGTTGCTCATCATTGCTGGTCTGGGTTACAAGATGGGTGCCGTGCCGTTCCACTTCTGGAGTCCCGATGTCTACGAAGGCGCTCCGACTCCGGTGACCGCTTATCTTTCCGTTGCCTCGAAAGCTGCCGGTTTTGCCATGCTCATGCGCTTCTTCTACGTTGCGATCCCTCATGGAATGACCGGATATGAAGATTTTCTGCACATCGACTGGCTTTTGATCCTGATGGTCATTTCGGCAGCCTCGATGATTTATGGTAACGTCGTAGCCATCTGGCAGAAGAATGTCAAGCGTTTGCTCGCTTACTCTTCGATTGCCCATGCAGGTTATCTTCTGCTCGGCATCATTACGATGGATGAACTGGGCGTCCAGGCGACCCTGGTTTATCTGGCTTCCTATCTCCTGATGAACTATGGTGCGTTTTATGTTGTGATTCTGATCGCAAACCGCACCGGAAGCGAAAATCTCGACGATTACAAAGGCCTTGGTAAAAAGATGCCTCTGGCTGGCGCAGCCCTCACCGTGTTCCTGATCTCGCTGGTCGGTCTGCCTCCGACCTTCGGTTTCATCGGCAAGCTGATGATTTTCTCGGCACTGCTGTCCAAAGGAAGCCTCTTCATGTGGCTGGCTCTGATCGGTATTTTGACCAGCGTCATCTCGCTCTTTTACTACATGCTCATTCCGCTCAACATGTACCTTCGGGAGTCCGAGAATCCTGACGAGGATGTGGTCGAAACCGGCATGGGAGCCAAGCTTGTAACGGCAGCGCTCATGATACTGACGCTTTATTTTGGTCTTTTCTTCCAGCCGATTGCCAACTATGCGCACTACTCTTCAGTTCTTTTCGGTGCGATTCTGAACTGAACGCTTTTGCCATACGCTCTTGGGTGAGTCTTAAAAACCCGGTCTATTTCATGGAATAGTCTGGGTTTTTTATTTGATTCATGCGATTCGATTAATAAATTTCGGGTGAATGTGGTTCTTTTGTGAATAACAATTGTTATGTATATTTGTCATATAATG
>DRSQ01000136.1 GCA_011372505.1 Chlorobaculum parvum
AGGCGGGCAAGGTGCTGGTGCCGGTGATCGTGGTGCTCGGCTTCATGAACTCCATCGGTACAGACGGCAGCTTTGGCAACGAAGAGAGCGAAAACTCCGTGCTTGCCGCCACCGGCAAGGCCCTCGTGCCGGTGTTCAAGCCCTTCGGTGTGCGGGAGGAGAACTGGCCCGCCGCCGTCGGCCTTTTCACCGGTGTGTTCGCCAAGGAGGCGGTGGTTGGCACGCTCGACAACCTCTACGCGGCTATGGATGCGAACGACGCGGCTGATGGTGGAGCGGCTGACGATGGAGACGAAGGTTTCAGCCTCGCGGCGAGCCTCGGCGAGGCGTTCGCCACGATTCCGGAGAATCTGGCGGGTGTCGCCGGATCGCTGCTCGATCCGTTTGGCATCAACGTCGGCGACGTGAGCGATCGGGGCGCGGTGGCCGAGGAGCAAGGCGTCGGCGCGTCGATCTTCGGATCGATGGTCAATCTCTTCGACGGCACGGTGGGGGCGTTCGCCTACCTGGTGTTCATCCTGCTCTACTTCCCGTGCGTGGCGGCCATCGCGGCGGTCTATCGCGAAACCAACCTCGCCTGGACGCTCTTCGCCGGAGCGTGGACGACCGGCTTGGCGTATGTCTTTGCCGTGCTCAGCTACCAGATCGGCACGTGGGGAACGCATCCGGGCACCTCCGCTGCGTGGGTTGCCGCAATGCTGCTGGTGCTCACCGTCGCGGTGACGCTGATGTATCTGGCTGGAAACGGCGCATTTGCGAAGAAAGAGAGGGCGTGAGTTATTCGTTTCCCTGTCATTCTGAGCGTAGCGAAGAATCCGATTTTATGTGGATTTTCTGGATTCTTCGCCCGACTGCGTCGAACTCAGAATGACAGGAGGGGCGAAGGCGGAGAAGAAAAAACGACTGGGTGTTTGTTTCTGAGGCAGCCTTATTGCAACCATTTTCCAACAACCATAAACCAATACAAATCATGAGTTTAACTGATATTCGGGACTATCTCCGGCAGGAGCGGAGCGCTTCGCTCAAAGAGATTTCGAGCCACTTCAAAGCTGATTCATCGCTGGTCGAACCGATGCTGGATCACTGGATTCTCAAGGGGCGCGTCGTGGCGCGGCAGCACGATGCGTTCGGCTCGGCCTGTTGCGGCAAGTGCAGCGGGACGGGGCATATCCGCTATGAATGGGTCGAGTGAGTTCGGGCAACGGCAGGCTCATTTTTTTTGCCTGCTCACTTATCTAAATAAAGTATAAATAAAAAGGGGGTGGTCATTCCTTTTTCGATCTCTCTGTTCTTGTAACTCTATATTCTGTCAATAGTAAACAATTCATTTCATGCTCAGTAAAACTATTCTCGACAAGCTCAACCATCAGGTTAACCTCGAAGCGGCTTCGGCGCATCTCTATCTGCAAATGAGCGCGTGGCTCCTGTCCCAGTCGCTCGACAGCACGGCGGCATTTTTCCGCGCCCACGCCGAGGAGGAGAAGGCGCATATGATGAAGCTCTTCGATTACATCAACGAAACCGGCTCGCTGGCTCTGATCGGCGATGTCGCCACGACTGCGCCGGAGTGGAGTTCGCACATCGAGCTGCTCGAAGCGGCATACAATCACGAAGTGGAAATCACCAAAAGCATCAACGATCTGGTCGATACAGCCTTGCGGGAGAAGGACTACTCGACCTTCCAGTTCCTTCAGTGGTACGTGGCCGAGCAGCACGAGGAGGAGCACCTGTTCGGCTCGATGCTGCACAAGGCGCGAATCATCAATACCATCGACGGGCGAGCGCTGTTCCGCTTCGACGAAGAGGTGCGCAAGTCGGTGCTCCACCACGAGCATCACCAGCAGAAGCCGATGTTCCTGCAGGTCGGTCCCGCGCCCAAGCACCATGATGAGCGTGACGATCCCCATGCTCACCACCAGCATACGTCGCATCGCTCCGGGCATTGAAGCATCAGGTTGACGGACGCCTCCAGCTTGATAGTGGCCGGGGGCGTCGGTCAGCTTTCATCTGAAAAACATTACATAATCATGAAAAAAATAGCCGTGGTCTGGGCTTCTCAGACCGGAAATACCAAAGAGGCTGCCGAAATGATCGCCGCTGAAATCGGGCGCAGCGAGGTCGATCTGTTCGAGGTGAGCCGCGAGGTGGCGCTTCGTTTGCCCGAATACGAGGTGGTGATTGTCGGAACTTCGACCTGGGGTATGGGCGAGTTGCCGTATGGCTGGGCAGATGCATTTGGCGCGCTGAACGATCTCGATTTCAGCGGAACCGCGGTTGCCCTCTTTGGGCTTGGCGACCAGTTCGTCTATGGCGAATGGTACGTCGATGCGATGGGTATTCTCTACGGCCGCTTTGTCTCGCGCGGTGCGACGGTGATCGGCGCGTGGCCCAGCGAAGGCTACGAGTTTGCCTCATCGAAAGCCCAGCGCGATGGGAGCTTCGTCGGTCTGGCGCTCGACGCCGACAATCAGCCGGATTTGACCCGAGAGCGTATCCGCCGCTGGGTCGAGTCGATCAGGCCGCATCTTGGTTGAAAAGTCAGAGCGAAGGCGATCACGCCAATGTTAGAATGGTTCTCGATAATTCAAGAATTGCGCATCCATGAAAGTACTTGTCCATCATATTTACGAATACCGGAAAGGCTTGCGGAGTCTGGTAATGCACACGCTGCCCGCCGGAAAAATGCTCGAAGCGACTGCGAAGTTGCGCCGGTTTGGCATCGATTTTCACATTCATGCGCCGGGCATAAAGACGATCAACGTGTTCTTCGGAGCGCCGGAGTGCGTGGCGGTCGTCCGCTCGATCTGCGGAGAGAAGAAGCTGCGCGACCTGACGCCGGAGGAGGATTTCGTGCTCGGCTCGATGCTTGGCTACGACATTCGCAAACAGTGTGAGCGCTACTTGAAAAAGTGCGTGGCGGATGAGGTTGCCGGGTCGGTTATCCATAAATGCGCATGAGTTGTACAGCGTTGGGGGCGTGGGGTCAGGACGCTCCGAAGTTCCAGCCGCCGGGCAGCCCGGTGCAGTGATCCGTTTTTTCGACATTCATCTGAGCCTGCGGTTCATCGACAGCACTGATTCCTTAGCTGGCTTCAGCGCTGTTTTGGTTTATGCATCTGTTCAGATGATTGTGGTTGTTTGGGAGCTGATTTTGCACTAATATTTCAAGGGGTTGATTTTGCGGGTTAACGGCTGACAAGGCCCCTGTGATCTGTGGGTGTGTTTTCGGTCTTGGTTTTGGGGTGGGGCAGTTCCGTCGATGGGCTGTAATTCAGAAATCAGCAGTTTAGGCGTATCAGTATAAACAGTGTCAGGTGCTCTATAGAAAGGAACTATCATGAAATTAAAAGTTATAATACACGAAGCCGAAGAAGGCGGCTACTGGGCAGAAGTTCCATCCATACCAGGGTGTGCGACTCAAGGCGACTCCTTCGATGAATTATTGAGCAACATTTACGATGCCGTAGAAGGTTGCTTGTCTGTAGATGTTCAGGATATTACTGTATCTGAAAAAGACAAGGTAATGGAGATTGCCGTTTGAAAGCGATAAGCGGCAAAAAATTCTGCAAGCTCATCGAAGGTAAGGGCTGGGAATTGAAGCGGATCAATGGCAGCCATCATATTTATGGCAAAGTCGGAGAGATCGCGCGTATTTCTGTGCCAGTTCACGGCAGCAAACCATTGAAAACTGGTTTGCAAAGGCATTTGATGAAGGTTGCAGGAATTGAAGAAAGTGAATTATAAGTCCGCACATACCAAGTCAAAACAAACGGACAACTCTTTTGCATCAGGTGAACATGCAGAAGAAAGCAGTGTGGATATTCTCGTCAGGTTTCATGATGTTTCAATTGACAGCGTCGCGGATAGATATGCTTGTACCGGATTCTGGATTCCCGACTTTGCGGGAATGACGAGAAAACGGGATTTTATTGATACATGAATCATCTGGAATTGGAATCACTTCGTAACCTTGGCGCATGAAGGACAGATGCCGAACAGATAGATTTCGTGGTCTTCAATAACATATCCTTTCGGCGCGGCTTCTTCTTCGTTCAGGGCGCATCCGGGGATTTCGAAGGCGCGGTTGCATTTGCGGCAGTGAAAATGGTGATGGTGCCCTTTGCCGGTGCGTTCATACAGCGTTCCCAGCGACGGGTGCGACAGCCGTTTCAACCAGCCATCGTCGATGAGCATTTTCAGGTTTCGATAAACCGTCGCCTGGTTGAGGGAATCGACCAGCTTGCGTCCGCAGGCAAGTACCTCATCTACCCCCAACGGCCTGTCGTGCTCTGTGAAGACCTTCTCTATAGCCACTCTCTGTGCAGTCTTGCGCCTCAAAATCCTCATCTCCTTTTTCCAACAGATTAGGTATTTCCCTCCCTTCCTGCAACTGTTTTTGCAACATCAGGAGCGCTGTGCCTTTTGGTCATAATCTGCAAATGCAAAATCATTTGCAATAGTGAGCACCTTTGATTTACTTTCAGAAAAAAGGCAACAACATATGGGCAAACACAGAAAAGTTCTTCGGACTGCGTTGGTTTTGCTGACGGTTTTCGGATTGTCAAATCTGCAAGAATCAAACGCTCAGGAGGTTCCCGCTGATGAACACTCCCCATCAACTGCTTCTTTCGGGGATTTGCAGTTGGAGACAATTGTCGTGACCGCAGATGCCATCGATGATGAACAGCAGGAGATCGAGGGTCGCGAACTGAGATCGCACAAAGTGGTCGATCTCGCGGAAATTCTCTCCGACGAGCTGGTCGAGGTTCAGATGATCCGCAAGAGCGGATACGGCAACGAGGTTTCGCTTAGAGGCTCCGGGTCGGAGAATATCAAGGTCTTGCTCGATGGCGGTATTCTCGAAGGCGCTTGCGGAAGCCGCAAGGACCCGTCACTTTCGCATATCAATATGCTAACGGTGAAAAAACTGACGGTTCAGGAGGGGCCGTTCGATGTCACCAAACCCGGTTGTCTGGGCGGTTACATCGACGTGGTGACCAAGAAGCCGGAGCCGGGTTTTTCGGGAGAAATTCTTGGAAAGATCGGCAGTTACGGTTTTAAAAGCGGCGGCTTTACCACCACTGGCGGCAGCAAGAAAATCCAGTGGCTTTTCGGGTACAGCGCTTCCGAATCGGAGCAATATAAGGATGGTTCCGGCAACAGACTCTGGAGTGTACGGGAGGGGCTGGCTGCTCCATACAGCGAAGAGGGGCGTGAGGCGAAGGCTTTCCGGAAGCAGGACATCTGGGGAAAACTCCGGTTTATGCCGGGTGAGAACCACACCATTTTGCTGGAGCATTCGTATGGAAAGGCCAACGACATTCTGACTCCGCGAGTTGTTTTCGATACCGAAGAGGAGCTGACCAACCTGACAAAGGCGAGCTGGACGATTCGCAATCTCGGCAAGCTTTCGGAGAAACTCACGTTGTCGTTCTATCGCAACGAGGTTGACCACTATCCTTCTCAGGACTTCCGCACGGTAACTGACCCGAAAAACAACAAGGTCGAGTCGGTGATTACCGGCGGTGCGATTCAAAACATGACAGAGACCGGTTTCGCAACCTTCACCTATGGCATTGACTGGTACCACCGGAACTGGTGGGGGGATGTTTACAACAGCGTGACAGGCGCAAAGATCAATGAGTATCTCGTTCCTTCGGTCAGGTCGCTCGATACGGGCGGCTATCTCAAGATCGACAAAAAGTTCGACAGATTGTCCCTGGGACTGGGTTTGAGATACGATCGCTTCCGGCAGGAGGCTGACGAGGATTTGGTGTTCACGAGCGCCGTTACCGATGACAATCGCAACGTTGACCATCTTCTCGGCGGGCATGTTTCGTTCAACTATGTCATGAACGACGCAGCAATGCTTTTCGGCGGCGTCGGGCGTAGTTATCGAACCCCGACATCGACCGAGCGATACATTCAGGGCAACGCAACGTTCTTCGGAAATCCCGATCTCAAACCCACGGCCAATACCGAGTATGATCTGGGCTTCAGGTATGAGAGTGGAGGGGTGAGGTTCCAGGCCAAGGGATTCTACTCCTCGCTGAAGGATTATATCTATCAGGAAAGCAATGTTGCAGGATATAAAAGCTATACGAACATCGATGCCCATATCTGGGGCGGTGACATCAAGGCAGGCGTCGATCTGAGTGAGAGGTTTTCTCTGGAAGGGGGCCTCGCTTACCAGAAGGGGCGTAAGGAGAGTTTTCCCGACAATAACAACGACGGAGACCTGGGCCAGATGGCTCCGTTAAAGAGTATGCTGGCGCTGAATTACAAGAGCAGCCAATCCGGGCAGAAAGAGGGCAGCTTTTTCGGAACCGTCGAGTGGGTCCATTCCAACGCATCAACCGAGATCGACGCCGATGCCGGTGAGCAGCGACTCGATGCCTGGAATATCATGAACCTGCGCATGGGCTACCGGTTTGCATCCTGTACGGTGCATGTCGGTATAGACAATCTGTTCGACAAGAGCTACACCGTGGCCAACTCCTACGAGTGGGACGTCATCGGAGGGACGGGTGCGAATCCGGCAATTGTCAGCGAACCGGGACGGTTTGTTTATGCGACCCTTGGTTATTCGTGGTAGGGACCCGCATCCTGCCCATCAGCCCTTATTGTTTTCCTCCTGTACTCTTCCGGCTGTTCTCCAGCGCTTTTTTCGAGATCGCCTCTTCGATGTCCGATGAAAGGGTGAGGCTCCTGAACAGATCGAGCAGATTTTGCTGGATGGTGAGGTTGAGGTTCACCGGCCGGTTCTCCTGAAAATCGGGGTTGCGTCCCTTGAGCTTGATCGAAATCACGGAGTCGCCGTTGGGCTTCATGGAGATGGTGGAGATCAGTTCGGAGTAGAAAAAATTGTCAAGTGCTTCGTAGGTGAGCCGCATCCCGGCTCCGGCTGCGGCCCGTTCTTCCGGCGTGGTCGAGTAGATGATGGTGCCCTTTGTTTCCGCATCCATGCTGCCTTCGGGAATGCTGAAGGTGTCGTTGTCGAGCAAAAGCGGGATCTCCGCGCGGATGGTTCCGGTGGCGGAGAGCTTGGAGGCACCTTGCAAGTCAAGCAACGACTGGATGGGAATGCCGCTGAGCTGCACGCGGGTTTCGGTGTGCTTCGTTTCAAGGTCGTAGTCCATATGGTTGATTGAAACCGTGCCGTCGAGCAGGCCCGCCGAAAAGCCGGACAGGGAGATGAGCGAAGGCTTGCCGGGCCGAGCGAACATCGTGAGAGTGCCTTGCGGCGAAGTGAGCAGCAACTCGCCGCCGCTGGTCTTGCGCTTAAGGCTTTTGAGCTTGATGTTCATCGGCATCTTGCCCGCTGCTTTGCGGTTCAGCGTCACGGCAGGATTGCTGAACGTCCACTCCACATCGCTGTTTGTGGCTTTCGAAAACAGCTCGTCATCACTGGATGGCTGTATCGGTATGGTCTGCAGGATCGTGCTGGAGCCTTTCGCGGTCAGCTTCGCGTTGGTGATCGTCACGCCGCTGCGGGTGAGCTTGAAGGGAATCGTGCCGGAAATTCGCCCGCTTGTTTTGCCGCTGAATTCACCTTTCAGACCAAGCCGGTCGAGAAGCGAAACGTCGCTGAATGTGATCGTGCCTCTGGCCGCGCCGGTGTTGAGATCGTAGCTCACCGGCGTCGATCTGAGCGTGCCGCTGAGCAACTGCGCCGATAGCGAGTCGAGCGTGATTGCCGAAAGTGAACCGCTTGCGGTATCGAGTGTCATCTTTGCGTTGAGCTTGCTGATGAGCGGCGGGTTGCCCGGATGGCGTCCGGCATCAAACGTGATGGTCGTTTTTTCGGTGCCGAAAGCAATCTCGGTGCCTTTCGCGGCGTCGATTACACCATTGCCGATCCGGATTGTCGAGTCGAGATATTCGACCGGAATCACACCGTTGAGCTCGCCTGTGACGCCGCTGGCTTTCGAGCCTGACGAGAGTTTTTCGAGGGGCACTTCCGTGAGCTTTAGCTCGAACGCCGTGCGTTTGTTGCGGAGATTGAAGTCAATTTCGGGCGTGGACGCCCTGATGTCGGAGAGCTGAAGCGAGCAGTCGCTGAAGATCAGCGTGCAGGGTTTCAGCGGATTTTTTTGCAGGCCAAAAGTCACCTGGAGGTTGTTCACCGGCGTTTTGGTGCTGCCGGAGAGCAGCGATTCCGCCTTGAGCAGCGCTGGTTGCTGGACCCAGTCATGTGAACGAGTCAGAAGTATAGCGTAAGAAATATCGTTGAGGCGCAACTGCCTGGCTTCTACGACGCCTTTGCGGATCGGTAAGGCAATGGAGTCGGGTGAAACGGAGGGAAACAGGCCGCCGGATTTCGTCAAATCAAGGCGTGCCTGAAGCTGCGGATTCGCTTGACGAAAGCGGATGCCGGAGGGCAATTGGCGTACCGCCACCGAATCGGCGTCGAGCTCGATCCGCCAGACAGGTGTTGCGCTTCCTCCGATGCGATGCCACGAGAGTCGACCGTTCAGGATCGAGGCGTTGTAGTTCGTCGCGGTCGCCGTGCAAGAATCGGCTGGAACGGTCACGGCGGCCTTGAGCTGGCCAAACCTGATACCAGAAAATCCGGGGCGATGGATGTTTTTCATCTCGACGGCAACGCTTTTTCCTGCGGTTAGCCGCTTAACGAGCGCCGGGGCGTACCACGGAAAGCTGATCCACGCCCCGGCAAGAATGAGCACCAGCAGAAGCGCCAGGGCGGCGAAAATGCGGAGAATCCATTTCACGACAAGCGGGTTACTTCTGTGACCACTCACCCTTGATCTTCACCCACGTACCGGCGGGGAAGTCGGGGTAGCGCTTCTGGAAGGTGCGCTGACCAATCGCTTCAATCGAAATGCCGTTCTTTTCGGCGATCTGGGCATAGACGTTGTGTCGCTGCTGATTGACTACATCTACAAGCCCAGTGGCTTCGGAGCTCGCCTTAGGCGGAATGGCGATATAGCCGTTATCAACCTCGCCGACCAGTCCCTTCGTCAGCGCGGTCTGAAGGTCGAGCGCGAACCCCGATGCTGTGGTGGCCAACAGCAAGGTGATAAACAGAGCGAAGGCTTTTGCCAGCGTTGATGTGCGATAAGTGTTTTTAATCTGCATGGTTATGCTCCCTGTAATTAGAAAATGTCCGTTCTCTTGTTGAGCGCGTTGTCGATGTCTCGATCGACCTTGACCCTGATTTCATGATCGATCTTGATATTCATATTGATCGTAATCGGCTTGTCGGGCGCCTGTACCTTTACGGTCGGGCTGCACCCGCCGATGACGAGGCCCGCAAGCAGCAGCATGGTTGCGCGCAAGGGAAAAACGGTCAGTTTGTTCATGTCGTTGTGGATTAATGGGGCATGGATACGGATGTGAACCGTCCCCACGTTGAGAAAGTTCAGAAAAGCCCGGGCTCTATGGCTCTGGCGGGGGACGGCTCAGGATTGATGCTAATCCTTTTTTGCCAATCGTTCATGCTATTTTCGTTGGTTGTTA
This sequence comes from Chlorobaculum parvum, assembly GCA_011372505.1. Classification (GTDB taxonomy): domain Bacteria; phylum Bacteroidota; class Chlorobiia; order Chlorobiales; family Chlorobiaceae; genus Chlorobaculum; species Chlorobaculum parvum_B. Next base: position 9,481 of record DRSQ01000136.1, read on the forward strand.
TTACTTCAGGAACTTCAGGAAATGTAATGAAAGAGCTCGATAAAAGTGCACTGCGCATCTTTTCTCGATCTGCAAAATAAATAACAGGCATCGCTTAAAAGTGTCATGATCGATTCGGGCACAAGGCGGAGGGGGCGCAGAAGCCAGAGTGTACACAACGTAGCACGCGAGATTTCGAGCACCACCCAACGCCGTTAATCGGGTCGAGCAATAATTTTTTAGAGGTGCTCTGAAATCGAGCGTTCGATGCTGGCGACTGTGTCAATCATTTTCGGGACGCTGTCGGGATTGAGCGAGATTGAGTCAATGCCGCAGCGCACCAGGAATGCCGTGAATTCGGGGTAATCGCTTGGCGCTTGTCCGCAGATTCCAACCGTTGTCCCGTGGTGGTGCGCCTTGACGATCACCTCCTCGATAAACGTTTCGACCGCCTTGTTCCGCTCGTCAAAAATCTCCTTCAACGCATCATTATCGCGGTCTACGCCGAGAACGAGCTGGGTCAGATCGTTACTGCCGATGGAAAAACCGTCGAAGCGCTGGGCGAATTCGTCCGCAAGAATCACGTTAGCCGGAATTTCGCACATGACGTAGAGTTTCAGACCATGTTCGCCGCGTTTCAGGCCGTTGCTTTTCATCACCTGAATGACGTTATCGGCCTCCTTCACGGTTCGGCAGAAGGGAATCATCACCATGATATTGTCAAATCCGATCTCCTCCCGAGCTTTTTTCACCGCCCGGCATTCGAGGTCGAACGCTGGGCGGTATTTCGGGTTGTAGTAGCGGCTCGCTCCGCGAAATCCGAGCATGGGGTTCTCTTCTTTTGGCTCGAATTCCTTTCCGCCGATCAGGTTCGCGTACTCATTGGTTTTGAAATCGCTCATCCGTACCAGCACCTTGTGCGGATACTGCGAGGCGGCGATCATGGCAATGCCTTTCGACAGGTGGTCAACGAAATACTCAACCTTATTGGCGTAGTTTCGCGTCAGCTTGTCGATCTGCCGTCTGGCTTTGCGATCCCGAAGGTTCTCAACGTTGAGCAATGCCATCGGGTGGATTTTGATGATGTTGTTGATGATGAATTCCATCCGCGCCAGTCCGATGCCTTGCGCCGGAAGTCGCCACCAGCGCAATGCCGCCGCGGGGGTGGCGATGTTCATCATGATGTCGGTTCTGGTTTTCGGGAGACTGTCGATGTCGATGTCGGTTTCCGTAAAATCAAGTTCGCCGTCATAGACGATGCCATCTTCGCCCTCCGCGCATGAGAGGGTGATCGGCATTCCGTCACGCAGTTTGTCTGTGGCTGAACCGGTGCCGACCACCGCTGGAAGCCCAAGCTCACGGCTGACGATTGCGGCGTGAGATGTTCTGCCGCCATGATCGGTAATGATGCCCGCCGCCTGCTTCATGATCGGCACCCAGTCGGGATCGGTCATGCTCGTGATGAGAATCGAGCCACGTTTGAACCGGTCAATATCCCTAGGGCTTTCGATCACCTGCGCTTTGCCGGCTGCGATGGCCTCGCCGATAGCGATGCCTTTAGCGATCACTGCGCCTTTTTCGTTCAACTTGAACGACTTGAGCGCCGTGCTCCGCTTGCGCGACTGCACGGTTTCGGGCCGCGCTTGAACGATGAAGAGCGCGCCAGTCTGGCCGTCACGGGCCCACTCCATGTCCATCGGTTCACCGTAGTGCTTTTCGATCAGCACCGCCCAGTTCGAGAGTCGCAGGATTTCACTGTCAGTCAGGACGAAGGCGTTGCGCTCCTCGCGGGTGGTTTTTTCATTTTTGGTTGTTTTACTTCCGCCGCTGGCGTAAACCATTTTCTCTTCTTTGCTGCCCAGCTCTTTTTCGATGATCGGGCAGAGCTTTCGGTTGGCAAGCAACGGCTTGAAAACCCGGTATTCATCGGGATTGACCGCGCCCTGTACCACGTTCTCGCCCAGTCCCCAGGCGGCGTTGATGACGACGACGTCCGGGAATCCGCTGTCGGTATCGAGCGAGAACATGACGCCAGAACCGGCCAGGTCGGAGCGCACCATTTTCTGGATTCCCGCCGAGAGCGCGATGCTCATGTGGTCGAACCCATTCTGTTCGCGATAGACAATCGCGCGGTCGGTAAAGAGCGAAGCGTAGCAGCGACGGCAGGCATCGATGAGGTCGTCTTCGCCGGAAATGTTGAGGAATGATTCGTGCTGACCGGCAAAGCTTGCTTCGGGAAGGTCTTCGGCGGTGGCGCTGCTCCGGACGGCAACGTCAACGTCGTCAACGCCGTACCGCTGGCTGAGTTCACGGTACGCTGCACGAACCGGGTCTGCAATGGCTTTCGGAAACTCCGTGTTGAGCATGAGGCGTCTGATCGCTTTTCCGGTGCTCTCAAGGGTGATTTTTCCCTGCCTGAATCTGTCGGTGAGTTCGCGGATTTTCGTGTCGAGTCCCTCTTGCGCCAGAAATAAACGGTAGGCATAGGCCGTGGTGGCGAACCCGTCCGGGACGTTGATCTCTTGTTCTTTCATCGTGTTGATCATCTCGCCCAGCGAAGCGTTTTTTCCGCCGACCAGCGCCACATCTTCGGCCTTGATGTCGGCATACCAGAGCAGGATCGTTTCATTTTTAGTATTCATCGTTCGCCTCCCGTTTTTTCATTTCGGTTGTTCATCACCTCTGTCACGACAATCGTATAACTTTCAATAACAAAGCTGCGAACAAAATTCCCAACCTACAATGCCTTTTGGTCTGTTGCCACCGATAAAGGGTGAGGAGTGGCGAGACGACAGATTCTTTCGTGGTCTTCATGAACTTTTCTACGGATCGGTACGAAGAAAAATCGGATAGATATGCGCCTTCTTTTTTCCAAACCCATGAAGTGAGCGCTTCGGAACCCCTGCTTTACAATATCCCGCCGATAACGTATTATGCGGTAAGCGTACCGTTCCTGCGGAGCGAGTACAGTTCTTGCACCTAACCAAAATCCATGGAAATCCTTTTTCTCTTTCTTCTTCTTATTCTTCTGAACGGCCTGTTCGCCATGTCGGAGATGGCTCTGATTACCGCCAAGCGCTCGCGGCTTGCCAAGCTGGTTGAGAGCGGCGACAAGGCGGCTGATGTGGCCATGAAGCTTGGCAAGGAGCCGACGCGCTTTCTTTTGACCATACAGATTGGCCTGACCATTATCGGCGTGTTGAACGGCATCATCGGCGAGTCGTCGTTCACGCCGCCACTGGCCGCCTTGCTCGAATCGTACGGCGTGAGCACGGAAACAAGTCATATCGTTTCGACCGTGCTGGTCGTGTTCGTCATCACCTATATCACCATTGTCATCGGCGAGCTGGTGCCCAAGCGGCTCGGCCAGTCCAATCCGGAAAGCGTCGCGCGCATCGTGGCTCGGCCCATGAATCTGCTCGCCTCCGCCACCCGGCCGTTTGTCAAGCTGCTTTCGGTTTCGACCGACACACTGCTTTGGCTGATGGGCAAGCAGCTCAATGACCAGCCACGTGTGACCGAGGAGGAGATTCACGCCATGCTCGAAGAGGGGTCGGTGGCGGGCATCATCGAGCAGCAGGAGCACGAGATGGTGCGCAATGTCTTTCGGCTCGACGATCGGCAACTCGGCTCGCTGATGGTGCCGCGCGCAGACATCATCTACCTTGATACGGCGCTCTCGGTCGAGGAGAACATGCAGCGCGTCGGCGAGTCGGAGCATTCGCGATTTCCGGTGTGCTACAACGGTTTGCAGTCGCTGCTCGGCGTAATCAACGCCAAGCAGCTGCTCGCCCAGACTCTCAAGGGCGGCGTCATCGACCTGGCAACTCACCTGCAACCGTGCGTCTATGTGCCCGAAACGCTGACAGGCATGGAGCTGCTCGACCACTTCCGGACGTCGGGCACACAGATGGTGTTCGTGGTCGATGAGTACGGTGAAATTCAGGGGCTCGTAACCTTGCAGGACCTGCTCGAAGCGGTCACGGGCGAGTTCGTGCCGCACAACCTCGAAGACTCGTGGGGCCGTGCAGCGTGAAGACGGCTCGTGGCTGCTGGACGGTCTCATTCCGGTTCCGGAGCTGAAAGACAAGCTCGACCTGCGTTACGTTCCCGAGGAGGAAAAAGGGGTTTATCACACCCTGAGCGGCATGGTGATGTGGCTGCTCGGACGGATGCCGCAGACTGGCGATATCACCTTCTGGGAGAACTGGCGGCTCGAAGTGGTGGACATGGACAGCAAACGCATCGACAAGGTGCTCGCCACCAAACTTGACGAACAGCCTGCGGAAGCGCCAAAAACCGACGCCTGAACGGCGGACGACTCATGGTTGCCATACACAATTGTTAGGCCGAAGAACGCATGGAGACTCGCGACGTTTTGAACAATCAGCAAGTACATAGTCCTGAAACGCAGAAGGTCACTCGCCTCGTCGACTATCTGTTAAGGCTGGCGACTCTCCGAACAAAGTTGATCCCCGACATTGAAGCGTACGAGAGGGTACTTTGGATTTCAAACGTTCCGCATGAGCGGGAGTGCTTCACGCAGGCATGGGGGCGCGATGAGGAACACGAGCAGGACGAATGGCTGGAAGTGCAGAACCGGCGGGAACCTGAATTGCCCACCGTCCCTGCTCAGTGCAAAGGCTGGGTGAGCCTTTCATCGCTCCGAAACAAGAGTGCCTTACCCGAACTTCTCCCGGAGATCACCCAGCAAATCCCGAATCCCGATTGGGTCGATGAATCGGACCAACCGGAAACCATCCCGTACACTGAACGCCTTGAGGAGCGTCCTGAGATTCAACGGGCATGGGATCGGTATGTCGAAGACAAATGGTTGCCGTGGACGGAAGAACACAATTTGTGGGAGGAAGTTCACAAGGTTTATTCGGCACTGTTCGCGATCCACCAAGAACAACTTCGTCTTGGCGAGGAATATGAGCTCGTACTTGGCCAGGGTCTGCTGGTATGGCAGACGCCCACCGGGCAGCGCGTCCGGCGTCATTTGATTGTCGCCGACGCCATTCTTGAATTCGAAGCCCGCTTGGGGAAATTCACCGTCCGCCCCCACACCGAAGGTGCCAAATTGCGGCCCGAACTCGACATGCTGGACATCGAGGAACAACCGGCGTACGCAGAGGAAACCGCGAAGGCGGCACTGGGCGCAGCCGAAGACGATCCGTGGGAAAAAGGCTGTGTCGAAGGCGTTCTTCAGGCCCTGGTGCATTCAATCGACTCACAAGGCGATTATGATGACTCGGTGGAAGCGAAAAAAAACCGCGCCTCGGTGAAGCCCATCGTGGAATACGCCCCCGCTCTTATCCTCCGAAAGCGTTCCGCCAAGGGCCTTACCGAAACTTTGAAACGGATAAAAGAACGGATCGAGCACGGCGAAGACATACCCGGCGAATTCGCGGATCTTGCGGAAATCGGTCCGAAGGACGGCCGCGAACCAAGCGATGATCCTGAAGAGGGAAGCGCTGCTTTTGATGGGGAGATTTTCTTCCCCAAGCCATCAAACGATGAGCAACGCCGCATTGTGGATAAGATGCGAGCGGCAAGCGGCGTGCTTGTGCAAGGGCCGCCTGGCACCGGTAAATCCCATACGATTGCCAATTTGATTTGCCATCTGCTTGCCACGGGACAGCGAACGCTCATTACCGCGAAAACGCCCCGTGCGCTTCAGGTTCTTGAAGGGCTCGTTCCTGATGAGTTGCGTCCCCTCTGCATCAATTTGCTTGGCAGCGGACTTGAGGAACGCCGCTCTCTCGAATCCAGCGTTGGCGGCATTCTACGGAAGAATGAGGAGTGGAACGACGACCGCGCCAAGCGCGAACGCACAGAACTTGAAGAACGCCTGCGAAAATTTCGGGAGGAAAAGGCCAAGGTCAACCGGCGGCTCCGTGACATCCGGGAATCGGAAACGCATACGCAATCCATCGCGGAGGGAGCCTATCGAGGCACGGTGGCTAGAATCGCCGAAGCGGTGAACCGAGATCGAGCTGACTACCGATGGTTCACGGATTCCGTTCCTTTGGACAAGACCTGTCAGATCGACATAATCGATTTGCGAAACGTGCTTGTAGCGTTGCGCCTATTCACGCCGGAAAAACGCCGGGAACTGGGCCTTGCATGGCCCGAAGCGATGTCGTCTTCGGAACGCTTTGCCAATCTCGTGAAGAATGAGAAGAACGCGATAGAAGAAGAGCAGAAATCGGCACATGACGCTGATGAACGACTTGCAGATCTATTGGCAGAAAACAATCCTTTAACCATAGAAAAAATTCGTGACGCATTGTCAACTTTTCGGGACACTCAAAGCAGACTCCGCGTCGCGCCTCATTCATGGATGAACGAGGCCTTGCGCGATGTTTTGGGCAACAACTCGTTCCTGTGGCATGAACTCCTGCGTGTCACGCGAGACGTTATTGCGTCAATTGAAGAACTTGTTACGACCGCCGACGAGACCCGAATCGAACTCTCCGACACCATAGATATCAAGTCGTTGCATGAAGACGCCCGCAAGTTGAAAGAGCACATGGAGAGTGGTGGGAAACTGGGTTGGGGGATGCTCCGACCTAAGCTCGTTAAGGAGCTGTTATATGTTATCAAGGACGTGAAGATTAGCGGACGCCCATGCTCAGCCGTCGAGCATTTCTCAACTCTTGCCGACGCGCTGCATGTTCGTATCGAATGCGAAAAGGCATGGGGCTTCTGGAAAGGGCGAAGTGAAAAGGTTGAAGGGCCGTACGCTCTTCAATTGACTGTTCTCAAATCGTTACGTGATACGCTCGAAAGTGCCTTGACGCTTGAAGGACTCATTGCCGAGTGCAGGAAAGCAATAAGCCACTGCTCGGTCTTGAGCGAGCCTGTATGGGCTGACGAATCTCAAATTGAAAAGATTATCGCCTCATGCCGCCTTGGATTGATCCGTATCCGTAAGCTGCTTGCTGCTGAGGAAATTCAAGATATTGAGGGTCCGATTTCTCTGATAGCTGCCGGGAGTGGTGTGCATCCGGTGACAAACGATTTGCTGACCGCCATTCGCAGCTGCGACATGGATAAGTTCTCGCGCTGCGTGAACACTGTTCAGAATATGGAGGAACAGCGTCGATCCCTTCAGAAGCTGGACGAATATCTTTTAAAACTGCGTGGTTTGCTTCCGCAGCTCACCACGTCGTTGGAACAAACTTGCAACGAGCCATATTGGGAGGAACGAATCCCGCGCATTGGCAATGCTTGGCATTGGGCGCAGGCGCGGTATTGGATCGAGGATTACCTCCGGCAGGAAGATGACCCTGCACTCGCCAAGCGAGCCAAACAAATCGAGGATGAGATAAGCAGCATCATTGCAAAGCTTGCCTCGCTTCACGCTTGGTCGTTCTGTTTCTCGCGGCTTAAGGAAGACCATCGCCGCCACATGGAAGCCTGGCAGCAATCCATGCGACGGCTTGGCAAGGGCACAGGGAAGCATGCACCACGCCATCGGCGAGAGGCTCAAGGGCATCTCAATGAATGCCGCGAGGCGGTTCCGGCGTGGGTAATGCCGCTCCATCGCGTATGGGACACGGTGTATCCGGCCCCTGGCATGTTCGATGTGATTATCGTTGACGAGGCTTCGCAATGCGGTGTCGAGGCGCTTCCCTTATTCTATCTCGGCAAGAAGATATTGATCGTTGGCGACGACAAGCAGATCAGCCCGGATGCCGTGGGCCTGCCTCGCAATTCGGTGCATCGCCTGATGGAAGAGTTCCTTCATGATTTTCACTTCAAATCGTCATTCGATATTGAGAGCAGCCTGTTCGATCATGGGAAACTGCGGTATGGAACGCGCCGGATCACGCTACGCGAGCACTTCCGCTGCATGCCGGAGATCATCCGGTTCAGCAACGACCTTTGCTATTCGGATACGCCGTTGATTCCGTTGAGGCAATATGGCCCGAACCGCTTGCCGCCACTGGAGCATGTTTTTGTTGGCGGTGGGCATCGAGAAGGTTCAAATAACCGGACGATCAACCGACCGGAAGCTGAATCTATTGTCAATAGAATCGCGGAAATGTGCGATGACAGCCGGTACGATGACAAGACGATGGGGGTTGTGGTGCTTCAGGGCGAAGCGCAGGCGGCTTTGATCGAGAATCAGTTGCTCGAACGTCTGGGCGCTGACGAAATGGAACGCCGCCGCCTAGTTTGCGGTAATCCCTACAGTTTCCAAGGCGACGAGCGGGACATCATGTTCTTGTCGCTTGTCGCTGCCAGCAACGAAAGAATCGGCCCGCTTACGAAGGCGGCTGACGAACGGCGTTTCAATGTTGCTGCAAGCCGTGCCCGTGACATGATGGTTCTTTTCCATTCCGTCACCAGTAACGATCTTAGCGCCTCATGTCTTCGGAAACAGTTGCTTGATTTCTTTGAGAACACGAGGCCACAGCAGATTGCCGGAATCGACCGGGAAGAACTTGAGCGGCGGGCGGCCCAAGACAACCGAGGCGTCGTAAAGCCGCCCCCACCGTTCGATAGCTGGTTCGAAGTTGATGTTGCCTTAGAACTCCTTCGCAAGGACTTCGCAGTGCTCGCCCAGCACGAAGTCGCAGGCAAGCGAATTGACCTCGTGGTTGAGGGCGGACAGGCGCGACTGGCAGTCGAATGCGACGGCGATCATTGGCACGGAGCTGACCGTTATGAAGACGACATGCAACGACAGCGCCAATTAGAGCGTTGCGGATGGGAATTCTTCCGGGTCCGGGAGTCGGCTTTCTACGCCAACAAGGAGAGCGCACTTGCCAGAGTCCGGCAAGTGCTGGAGGAACGAGAAATCTTTGCAGGCTCACGGAGTGGAAATGCATTTCGCGGAAGCGATTCAGAGGTAAACAGTTCCAGCCAGTTCGATGACGATGTTACTGAAGATGACGATAGCGCATATGATGATGAAGATTACTCATCCGCTGATTTGGAAACTGACTTCAGTCCATCAGGCCGCCGAGCAGAGCAAATAGCGGCACTGGAAATTCAGGACGCTATCCTTTCGGCCTTATCGAAGTGCCCGAATCAGTCGTGTACGTTGCATTCCGTGACCTCGCGCGTTCTAAAAGAAGTGGGTGTGCTTACTCGTGGAAATCCCCGATTGGAGTTCGAAAAAAGAGTTATGCGGAGCGTTGACTCTCTGGAGAAACGTGGACGCATCGAAAAATACAAAGCGAAGAATCGAAGGATCCGGCTCATCAATGAAACAGCCTAACAAGGCGCTGCACCTGACCGCTATTCCTCTGCGCGCTATAGCGGCAGGTGAGCTTGGGCGTTATCTGTACATTTTTCTAACAGACAACTTTGCAAGATCAGGTACGCGCGAGCGACCGGAAAAGGAGGCCAGCAACCATGAGCATTCAACGAAACATCACGGTTGAACGGAGCAACGCTGTTCCGATGGCGGAGCAGCCGGTCGAGCTGGTCGAGCGCAAGGGTACCGGTCATCCCGATACGATCTGCGATTCGATCATGGAGGCGGTGTGCGTCGAGTTGTGCGGCTACTACGAGGAGCACATGGGTCATGTTTGCCACCACAATCTCGACAAGGGGCTGCTCGTAGCGGGCCGCAGTATGCCAAAGCCGGGCGGCGGCATGATTCTGGAGCCGATGAAGCTGATCTTCGGCGACCGAGCCACCTACAGCTGCAACGGCCAGCTCGTGCCAGTGGGCGAGATTGCTGAAGCGGCGGCGAAACGGTGGATCAGGGAGAACCTGCGTTTTGTCGATTCGGACGAGCACCTGCTGTTCCAGAACGAAATCAAGCCCGGCTCGCCGGAGCTGACCGACGCCTTCGCCCGAAAGGTGATCGGCGCCAACGACACCTCGGTCGGCGTGGGCTACGCGCCCCTTAGCGATACCGAACGCCTGGTGTTCGATCTTGAACGCCACCTCAACTCTTCCGCGATGAAGGAGCGTTTCCCGGAAATCGGCGAGGATATCAAGGTCATGGGTTACCGCTTCCACCGGACGCTGTCGCTGACCGTCGCCATCGCCTTCGTGGATCGCTTCATCACCGATCCGGCGCACTACTTCGAGCGGAAGGCGGCCATTGGCGAGGAGCTGCAACGCTTCATCGAAAGCCGGAATCACCGGTTCGAGTCGGTCTGCCTCGACATCAATGCGCTTGACGATCCGGCGCGCGGCGAGGAGGGCATCTACCTCACCGTGCTTGGCACCTCGGCGGACGGCGGCGACTGTGGCCAGGTCGGGCGTGGCAACCGGGTCAACGGGCTCATCGCCTTCAAGCGTCCGCAGACCCTCGAAGCGGCGGCGGGCAAGAATCCGGTGAACCACGTCGGCAAAATCTACAACATCCTGAGCCACGAAATCGCCGGAGCGATTTACCGCGAAGTTCCGGGCGTGCGTGAGGTCACCGTGGCGCTGTGTAGCCAGATCGGCAAGGCGGTCGATCAGCCGATGGTCGCTTCGGCCCAGATCACGCCGCAGCTGGATGCCGATTTCGAAGCGCTCAAGCGGCAGGCGGCGGCCATAATCGACCGCGAACTCGACAATATCGGCGCGTTCCGCAAGCTGCTCGTTCAAGGAAAATTCCCGGTCTGCTGAACATTGACCCGATCCCGTGGTGTGTCAAGAGAAAAATGACGGAGTCTGGTCATCGCGAGGCCCAACGTGTCGGGACGTGTGGTGATCTATTTTTTTGTTGATTTCGCTGGTTCCGCATGGATTGCCGCGTTGCTATGCTCCCTTCCATGAAGCATGCCTTGTTTTACGAGTATTTCATCATATCACTAACGGCTGTAATGTGGCGAAAGCGGGCAGCAAGAAATTGGGCTAAAGCCCGTCTGAGCTCAAGTGAATTGCCAGGTAATTGCCCCGGACTTCAGTCCGGAGTTGATGCCATAAAAAAATCTCAGGGCTTTCGCCCAATTTCTTTTTCAGTGTTGTTGCCGCTTTTTCCCTGAGTAGATACACTGTGTTCATGCTCCGGGTGCGATATCCAACCGGATACGGGAAACTCGCAATGACAGAGAATATACAAGGTTGTCTGGTATTGACGTGACACCCGTCAGATTTGACAGAAACGGTGATTGCCATTTTGCGGCAAATCGTTATTACTGTGTTGTTTACAACAGTCACCATCAGCAGAATTCTCACCCGTCAACCCGATGAGCACCCACAAAGAGAAAAAACAGAGCGTAGCTCTTAGTTCGGTTCTGGCGAGCCTGCTGTTGAGCGTTTTGAAACTGGTCGTCGGCCTCATGACCGGCAGCATCGGCATTCTTTCCGAAGCCGCGCACTCGATCATGGATTTCGGCGCGGCGGCGCTCACCTGGCTGGCGGTCAGAATCAGCGACAAGCCCGCGGACACCAAGCACCACTACGGCCACACCAAGGTCGAGAGCTTCACGGCGCTGATTGAAACCGTCATTCTGCTGCTCACCTCGTTCTGGATCATCTCGGCGGCCATCGACCGGCTGAGGCAAGGGACGCATGAAATCGAGGTCACCTGGTACGCCATCGCGGTGATCGTCGTCTCGATTCTGGTTGATATTTCCCGCTCCATCGCGCTGCGCAAAGTGGCCAGGGAGACCAAAAGCCAGGCGCTGGAGGCCGACGCGCTGCACTTCACCTCCGACATTCTCTCCTCGGCTGTAGTGCTCGCCGGGCTTGGATTCGTGGCGCTGGGCATTGAGTGGGCTGATGCCGTGGCGGGTATTGCCGTGGCGCTGCTCATCGGCCACGCGGCCTGGGAGCTTGGCCGTAAAACCTTTGACGTGCTGGTCGATGCCGCGCCGGACGGCCTTTCCGAACAGATCGAAGAAATCGCCGCCAACGCGCCCGGCGTTGTCGCCATCCGTCAACTGCGCGTCAAACCGGCAGGGCCATTCGTTTTCATCGACCTCACCATCGCGGTCAGCCGCACTCTGCCGCAGGAAAAAGTGCTGGCCATCTGCTCGGATGTGGAGCGGCGGCTGAAAGAGGCAATTCCGGAGAGCGACATCATGGTCAACGCCCGCCCGGTGACGCTGGACAACGAAACCGTCACCGAACGCATTCACGCCGTCGCCCTGAACCACGGCCTGCACGCGCACAACGTCCTCAACTCGCTCTCCGGCGAGCGCAAGCAGATCACCTTCGACGTTGAGGTTGACAGCAATCTTACCATTCGCAAAGCGCACGATGCGGTCTGTGAACTCGAAGAGGAGCTGCACCGCGAATTCAACGGCCAGATCGACCTCTGCATTCATCTCGATCCGCTCAACAGCACGGCCCGCGATGCACGGCCCGCCGACCCGGAAACCAAGGCGAACATCATCGCCGCCATCCGCAAAGCCGCCGCCGAAATTCCGGGTATTCACGATGTGCACGCGGTCAACATTCTCGTTTCGGAGCACAATAAACCCTGCATCACGCTCCATTGCAGCTTCGACGACCACATCGTCCTCGCGGACGCCCACGCGCTTACCAGCCGTCTCGAAAGCCTGATTTACCAAGCCATTCCTGAAACCTCACGCATCATCGTCCACGCCGAACCTTTCACGGCGGTGGATTGAGAACGCAGCGGCCC
>DRSQ01000137.1 GCA_011372505.1 Chlorobaculum parvum
TCGGTTTTGTAATATTCGAGTTCTCCTGCCAGCCTGACGCGGTGTTTCAGCTTTTTCCATTCCAGATGTGTTGCAATATCGCTGCGGTTTTCATGCGTGTTGCCCCGGTCGAATTTGAAGGAGAGGCCGACTTCGCCGCTGAGCCTGGCAGCCTTGCCGGTTTCCCAGTCGTCGGGATTGATTTGGGAGACTTTTACCGCCGGTTCGTTTTGTTGATCGAGCAGAATGCGACCGTCGTTCCGAATGATGGTTTTGACCGGAATGGTGCCGTTGCCGGTCAGCCGTACGTGCATTGGCTCGTCGTCGGAGTGGATTTCACGAACCTTTTTCCATTCGATGCTGATGGTGCCTGCGTAGCCGGTTTTGAATTTCACGATGCCATCGCTCATGCGCTCGACGGTGCCGGTCAGCCGGTCGCCGTTGTCCAGCGTGATGGTTTGCGCGGCAAACGCAGGAGCGGCGTGTATCAGGCAGAAAAGCGTGAGGAGCGGAAGAAGCAGGGGAGAGCGATGCAAGGTCATGGCGGCTTGTCGGGGTTGTCAAAAGTTGGTGGGTGGTGATTGTGATGAAGAACAATATAGGTTTTGCGTTTTCCCCAGTCAACCGTACCGTTCTTTCCGACAATTTGGAACTTTACGCTTGTTCACTTACGTTAAATTACCATAATATTTCGTGTACGAAATTATTCTGTACGAAAGAATTGTTTTTGTAAACCCAGTTTACCGGGGATATGCAGCAGCATGTGTATTCCGACCGCGATTCAGCCGGTCGCAGTTATGAGGCCCTTCGCCGCATTGCGCGGGCGCTTGATGTTCATTCCCGGAAGCTGTACCGGGAGTACAGCCTTACTTCACCCCAGATGTTGTGCCTTCACACCCTGAGGCTGGATGGACAGCATATTCTGTCCGTCCTTTCCGGGCGGCTGCATCTCGGTGTGAGCACAACCAACGGCATCATCGACCGCCTCGAAGCCAAGGGGCTGGTTCTGAGGAGCCGCTCGCAGGAGGACCAGCGTAAGGTGTTCATCACCATCACGCCGGAGGGGGAGGAGCTGCTCGACAAGGTGCCGGAGCTGATGCGCGACATCTATGCGCAGGCGTTCGCACGGCTCGAACCCGAGGAGCAGCTGGTGTTTTCCAGAATGCTCGACAGGCTTGCCGATTGGCTCGATCCTGCCGGTAACAAACAACCATACCATGATCTTATCGCTTGCCCAGAAACGAATTATCAACCGAATCGACCCGGAGGCCACACCATCGGACTGGAATGACTGGCGTTGGCAGATGCGCAACAGCATCCGCGACCTCGACACCTTTGAATATCTGCTCGACATAACCCTCTTGGACGCCCAGCGCAAGGCGTTCGGCGACACGGTGAAGAAATTCCCGATGTCGATTACCCCCTACTACCTCTCGCTCATCAACACTCTCGATATGGAGAACGACCCGGTGTTCGTGCAGAGCGTGCCGTCTCCTCTCGAAATGCAGATCAAAAAGGGCGATATGTCCGACCCGTTGCACGAGGATGAGGACAGCCCGGCACCCTGCGTGACGCACCGCTACCCCGACCGCGTGCTGCTCCTGGTGAGCAACACCTGCCCGATGTACTGTCGTCACTGCACGCGCAAGCGCAAAGTGGGCGACGAGGATACCATTCCATCGCGCTCGGCGGTCAAGGCGGGCATCGACTATATTCGCAACACGCCTCAGGTGCGCGATGTGCTTCTGAGCGGCGGCGATCCGTTCCTGTTGCCGGACGACTACATCGACTGGATTCTCGCCGAGCTGCGTTCCATCGAGCATGTCGAGATCATCCGCATCGGCACTCGCACGCCGGTGGTGCTGCCGCAGCGCATCACGCCGGAGCTGGTCGCGATTCTCCGCAAGCACCAGCCGGTATGGATCAACACCCACTTCAACCATCCGCGTGAAATCACCCAGTCGGCGCGCAACGCGCTTTCGCGCCTGGCCGATGGTGGTGCGCCGCTGGGCAACCAGACGGTGCTGCTCTCCGGTATCAATGACTGTCCGCGGATCATGAAGGCGCTGGTGCACAAGCTGGTGGCCAATCGCGTCCGCCCGTACTACCTCTACCAGTGCGACCTCTCCGAGGGCCTGTCACACTTCCGCACGCCGGTGGGCAAAGGTATCGAAATTCTCGAAAGCCTCATCGGCCATACGAGTGGCTTCTGCGTGCCGACCTACGTCATAGACGCGCCGGGCGGTGGCGGCAAGATTCCGGTGATGCCGAACTACCTCATTTCGTGGTCAACCAACAAGGTGGTGCTGCGTAACTACGAGGGGGTCATCACCACCTACAAGGAGCCGGACTCCTACGAGCCGACCTTCTGCGATCGCAACTGTGCGGAGTGCGACTTGCAGCTTAATCTCGATGACGCCGAACAGTCGGACGCCATCGGCGTACAGCAGCTCCTGTCGGATCATGACCAGACCATTTCGCTCATTCCGTCGTCGAATGCTCGCCATAAAAGGCGGAAAGGGGAGACGCAAGAGGCATGAGCGTTCTCGACTATCTGATTTTCGGTGTGTATATGGCCGCGATTCTCGGTGTCGGAGTCTATCACTTCAGGCGTAACGGCGATGCCGAGGATTACTATGTTGGCGGGCGTGACATCGCGCCATCCCATGTCGGTTTGTCGATTGTGGCGACCGATGTGGGGGGCGGCTTTTCAATCGGTCTTGGCGGCGTTGGCTTTCTGATGGGCCTTTCCGGGAGCTGGCTGCTCTTTACGGGGCTCGTCGGCGCGTGGCTCTCGGCGGTGCTGCTGATTCCGAAGCTGAAAAAGCTCGATCGGCACCACCGGTTCATGACCTATCCTGACTTTCTGCGCCACCGCTACGACAGCCGCGTGGCGGTGCTGGCCGCACTGATTTCGGGCATCGGCTATCTGGGCTTCACCGCCGCCCAGATGCTGGCCGGTGCCAAGCTCGCCTCGGCTACGATTTTGCAGAGCAACCCTTTCGGCATGGATCAGGTGACCTTTTCACTGCTCATCATTGCGGTGGTCACGGTGCTCTATACTATGATCGGTGGACTGAAGGCGGTGATCTACACCGACACCGTGCAGTGGATTATGCTGCTAGCCGGGCTGATGCTGGTGACCATTCCGGTGACGCTCGTGAAGATTGGCGGCTTCGGCGCGCTGGTTGATGCGTTGCCCCCGACCCATTTCAGCCTGACGGCAATCGAACCGACCACTTTCATCAACTGGATGGTCACCATCGTGCCGATCTGGTTTGTCGGCATGACGCTCTACCAGCGGGTTTATGCCTGCCGCAACGAGCGGGAGGCCAAAAAGGCGTGGTACATCGCCGGGTTGTTCGAGTATCCCATCATGGCCTTTACCGGCGTGTTCCTTGGCATGTGCGCCCGCGTGGTGTTTCCCGAGGCCGAGCCGGAGCAGGCGATGCCGATGCTCATCAGCCAGATTCTGCCCGCCGGAGTGACCGGCATCGTGGTGGCTGCCTACTTCTCGGCCATCATGTCCACCGCGGACAGCTGCATCATGGCCGCATCGGGTAACTTCACCAACGACCTGCTGTTCCGATTCCTTTTCAAGGGATGGGAGCACGGGCGCGGTGGACTTTTGATTTCAATGGTCGTGACGCTCCTGATCGGCGTTGGTGCGGTGCTGCTGGCGGTGCAATTCACCACGGTGCTTAGCGCCATTTTGCAGGCCTATGCGTTCATGGTTTCGGGGCTCTTCATTCCGACGCTCGGTGCGCTTTTCTGGCGGCGAGGCTCGTCCGTCGGCGCGCTGCTCGGCATGGCAGGTGGTGGCACGCTGACGCTGCTGCTGCTCTCGAAGCTGGTCGCGCTTCCGCCGGAGCTGGCCTCGCTTGGCCTCGATCCGACCCTGTACGGCATTCTGTTTTCGGCGTTTCTCTATACCGGAGGCTCGCTGCTTTTTCCACAACGCGAGCGTGCCGAAAGCGCCTCCTCAATCTTCGAATCATGACTTCCACACCCGATATTATCGAAACCTGTTTCGGCGCGCTGTTGCAACACGGACCGTTCAGCCGCCGCATCTACCTGATGAAGATGGGCCAGGCCGATCCGTCCAAACTCCCCGATCAGCTCGATGCTCTGGCTCGCGAGCGTGGCTACAGCAAGATTTTTGCCAAGCTTCCTGAAGGTTCGGAAACCGTTTTTCTTGAGCACGGCTTTCGGATTGAAGCATCGGTGCCGGGTTTCTATCAGGGCGAAAAAGCCGCGTTGTTTCTTGCGCGCTATCTCGATCCGGTTCGTGCCGAGTCGCCGAACGCCGCCGAGATTGCCAGCATCGTGGAGCTGGCATCCGCAAAACCGGCCGTCGAACCGCCAGCACTTTCGCCGGAGTTTTCGTTCCGCGCCTACACCCCGGACGATATCGAAGCGATGGCTGCCATCTACCGCGAAGTTTTTCCCACCTATCCTTTTCCGATCCACGATCCGGCATGGTTGCTCGAAACGATGGCGAGCCATATCGACTACTTCGGCGTCGAGTACGAAGGACGGCTCATCGCGCTGGCCTCCTCGGAGATGGACCTCGACGGCCTGAACGTCGAAATGACCGATTTCGCGACGCTGCCCGAATTCCGTGGTCGCAACCTCGCGCTGCACTTGCTCGCCGAAATGGAAGAGACGATGCGGCAGAAAGGGATGCGCACCGCTTACACCATCGCCCGTGCCGTCTCGCCTGGCATGAACATCACCTTCGCCAAGGCCGGGTATAAATTCAGCGGCACGCTGGTGAACAACACCAATATTTCGGGTGGCATCGAGAGCATGAACGTCTGGTACAAGAAGCTGGCCTGAACCGTTATGCGGGGTCTTTGCCTCGCCGGGTTCCGGGTTCGGTTGTTGGTGATTCAGGGCTCTGCTTACGAGGTGATCGTGAAATTCCTTACATTATGTTCCGTTTCTTGTCGT
Source organism: Chlorobaculum parvum (assembly GCA_011372505.1). Lineage (GTDB taxonomy): Bacteria > Bacteroidota > Chlorobiia > Chlorobiales > Chlorobiaceae > Chlorobaculum > Chlorobaculum parvum_B. The sequence goes on from DRSQ01000137.1 coordinate 4,933, forward strand.
TGCTGCTGTCGCCGGTTGTTCTGTCACCAGTAAGGCTGACCGGACTCGGTTGAGTGTACGCGATGCCGTATCATGTTCAGTGATCAAATCATCAGGGTTATGAAGTTTTTGAATCATCCTTCCAGCTTGTTTCTGTTATTTGCGTGTGCTTTTGCCAGCGCATTTGTACCGGGCAGTGAGTTGTTTGCCGCGGCGCAATCGGCTGCTCATACCCATGCCCCGGCGGCACATGGCAATCTTCCGCCCGTGTGGCTTGTTGCTCCATTTGCTGTTCTCCTTTTGATGATTGCTACCGGTCCGTTGTTCTACCATCGATTCTGGGAGCGGCACTATCCGAAAGTGACTGTTATTCTGGGGCTGATTGTGGCCACCTATTACTGGCTGTTCATCCATCACGGAACCCACGCGCTCAACCATGCTTTGCAGGAGTACATTTCCTTCATCGCGCTTGTCGGCTCTCTGTTCATTGTGTCGGGTGGTATTCTGATCAAGATCGACCGGCCAGGCACGCCAGTGGTCAATGTGCTGATTCTGATCTTTGGCGAGATTATCTCGAATTTCATCGGCACGACGGGTGCTTCCATGCTGCTTATTCGCCCCTATCTGCGCATCAATGAGGGACGTCTCAAGCCATTTCACATTGTCTTTTTCATTTTTGTCGTCAGCAATATCGGAGGCGCGCTCTCGCCCATCGGTGATCCTCCGCTGTTTCTCGGTTTTCTGAAAGGGGTGCCCTTTTTTTGGGTTATTTCGAAGGTTTTCCTGCCCTGGTTTATTTCGCTTGCTCTGCTGCTGCTGGTGTTTTTTATCCTCGACTCAAGGGTTAAGGAGAGCGCCAAAAAGATCGAGAACGCTTCGGGAGGCATCAGCGTCACCGGCAGGCGCAGCTTCGGTTTTCTGCTGATTGTCATCATTTCGGTGTTTCTCGACCCGGCTGTCATCGACGGATTTCCGAGCCTTCAGCAGCTGTATGGCGTTCCGTTCGGCATTCGGGAGCTGATTATGGGTGCGGTGTCGATCGTGGCGTACAAAACTGCCAACCAGAAAGCGCTTGCAGGCAACGAGTTTAACTTCGAGCCGATCAGGGAGGTTGCCTTCCTGTTCATCGGCATTTTCATGACCATGATTCCTGCGCTCGCGCTGATCGAGGGCTATGCGGCCACCCATGCGGCTGAACTTTCGCTGACGAGGATCTACTGGCTGACCGGTATGCTCTCCGGCGTGCTCGACAACGCGCCGACCTATCTGAACTTCCTTGCCGGTGCGATGGGCAAGTTTGGCCTCAACATCGGCGTGGTGAGTGATGTCGCTCTTTTTGCTGCCGGAACAAATTCGCCGGTAACCGGGGACGCTACTTCGGATCTGTATCTGATGGCCATATCGGTTGCTTCTGTTTTTTTCGGGGCTATGACCTATCTGGGCAACGCGCCCAATTTCATGATCAAGAACATCGCCGCGCAGACGGAGGCAGAGGTTCCGAATTTTATCGAGTATGTTTACAAGTATTCGATTCCGATTCTGGTGCCTATATTCACCCTTATATGGTTCCTGTTCTTCAATCACTGAGTTGCTCTCAATCCAATCGAACGATCCATGAAAAGTTTTATTGCTGCCGTTAACAACGGGGAGACGGGATTTGCCATTGGAAACTCCGTGTATCTTCCGTTTCATTGCGAAATCATCAGTATCTGGATTGGCAAGGAGATGTCGCTCCTGTCTGCTCCGGATATGATCTCAGATCTTGCCGACGAGGAGACGATCGGCATCAGGGAGGGGGATTCCTTCACCAATCTGGTGTTCAGGAAGTGGGGTGATCTGGCAAGGGAGCTGGGCAATCACAAGGGCCATATCATTCTGCATGCGGCCGAGAAGGGAGCAGACATTTTCAAAAGCGAAAACCTTCATTACATCAGAATGGGTTTTCATGATCACGACAAAGAGCTCGCGATGAAGATCATCGACGATCCGTTCCGGTTGTGAGGAGATGCTTTGCTTGGCTGTCCTGTCGCCCTGCCGGGTTCGGTGAGGTTCAGGATAAAGGATCAAGTCTCAGCGCAGAGGCAATCGTGTCTCGCTGTTCCGGTTTTACGCGTGATTCTTCGGCATAATCGTGCCAACGGGCAACGACCTCACGAACTTCAGCGATAATGGTTTCAGCACGTCCGCGCTTCATGAAGGCGCTTTTGGCGCACGCCTTGAAGTCATCGAGTGAAAATCCGCTCTGTTTGCCGTTCAGCGTCATCTGATGGCTCGATGTCCACGCACCTCCCGGTTGATAGCTGTAGGTCATGTCGAAGGCGGGGGCAAGCGACCAGTTGCCCGATTTGTCCATCAAAAAGGCGATGTTTTTGACATGGTCGTCCTGGTTGCGCGCTACGATGTTGAACACCATGCGCCGGAACTGCTCTTCGACGGTGCCCATTGGCAAACCCAGGCGTACAATGACCTGCAATGCCTGTTCGTAGCCATAAGCGCCTGCCTGGTTGAAATCGTAATGCGCAAGGCCGCAGAGTGACTGCATGTGCAGTTTGCCTCCATTATCCATCCGGTCGAAGCGTTTGGTCATGAAGTGGCGTCGTCCATTCTCCTCGAACAGGCGGCACGGCGTCATGGTGATTCCCGCATCGAGAGCCATCCGGTAATAGGCGTGCTCGATTGCGCCGTACCCTTTCGGATCTTCCGGCTCCTTGTCTTTGTTGCCGCTCACTCCGTCGAACTTGAGCAGCCAGTACTCGAATCCCTTTTCGGCCTTCACCTGCCCCGAACGGACTTCGTTGGTTTCAGGATTCCAGGCGATTACCGCCTTGGCCCTCGCTCCTCCCGCAGAGGTTCCCACCCGCAGAATCTCCTTGAGCGCGAGTTCCTTGCCTTCATCGTGGAGCCAGACTTTCAGATTGTCGCGATGGGTCAGCACCTCCGAAGCCAACTCGACCAGCCGTTCGATCTCGACCGGCGCTGAACCGGAGACCCCCAACCGGATGGGCGGGGCATACTCCAGCGCCCCCATGCCGCGTGCGCCTGTATAGCAGAGCCGCTCGACGGCGTTGAAAGAGTCGGGCGTGCGGCCGGAACGGGCCAGCCAGGCGTCGATCAGCGCACTGCCGAACCGATCCGGCAGCGAATCGGCCAGCAGTCCCGGAAGGCCGTGGAAGGTCTCTGGATGCAGTGCGGGAAACGAGTAGAGCTGGCCGGAGAGCGGCATGGTGAGCGGGGCGATTTCGATGCCGCTACGCGCGAAGGCCGGATCGTACTCGAATGTTGCGGTCGTCGCATCGCTATCGAGCGATACAGCTCCGATGGTGCGTCCCCACAGGTTGGCCATTGCTGTTGTGCTCATGACTCTTCACTCCACGTCCAGGGCTGTTCACCCGTTGGTTTTTTCCTGCTGCTGGCGCGCTTTCGCGCCTTGCCTTTCAGCTTCAGCAACTCCATCGGGCGCGGCCCGGTTTCCGGTATCAGCGCCTCCAGCCGCTCCAAAAGGCCCAGCACCCGCATCACCCGGATCATGGACGACATCTGCGTCGAAGCCCCGGCCTCGACGCGCTCGACCGTCCGCTTCGACACGCCCGCCTCCCTGGCGAGCGACTCCTGACTCAGCTCAAGCTCCAGCCGACGCTGAGCCAACCGCCCTCCCAGCTCCCCAAGAATCGCCTCATCGGTCAACGTCCCCTCGATTTTCATCAACAGCTCCGCTTCAGTCTTTTTCTTATAAGTCGTATATTTTGATGACTTATAAGAAAATATAGTTATTTATCGTCATAAGTGGCGAGTTTATTTGTGGCCGTTCAAATGCTCATGCTTGAAGCTATTGATTTTGATGCATTCGATTTTTCGCAGACAACAGTTCGGGAAAAAGCGCTGGAAAGAGGTTTTGGAGCTGCGTTTCTTGCGTTCGGCGATTACAAAGAGTTATAAGAGCTTGCCATGACGTTTGGCATCAACCACCTCCCGTTCCAACCAGTCGTTGAGTTTGTCTAAAGATGCCCTCAGCAGCTTGACCGTAGGTGATATCCTTATTCTCAATTACCCCTATAA
>DRSQ01000138.1 GCA_011372505.1 Chlorobaculum parvum
CAATTTTCGTCACACTGTATGTCGGAACTGACTGAATCAGAAAATGCACATGATCTTTATCACTGCCAATTTCAAGAAAATTCATCTGATAACGCTTTTCTATATCTAAGCATACCGCTTTCAGCTCCCCGTCAACCTCACCATCAAATATGACTTTTCTGTATTTTGCTGGAAACACCATATGGTACATCAGCACGGTAACATTATGACTCTTATGAAGATACTCGCTCATCAATCGCTATTTTACGCCGCAAGCGGCGGGGTATTTACCCTCAGGGAATAAAAACAGAGGACTTATAGGTCTGATAGGGCCTATAAGTCCTCTAGGAAAAGAGAGAAGAAAAGAAAGGCTGGTTTTACCAACCGGCGCTGTCCACCAAGTCCACCGCTACGCCTATCCCCACGAGAACTCCCGCAGCTCTTCGCTGATGAGCAGCCCCTCGCCGATCAGAACGGCGTCAAACCCGGCTTCCTGCATCATCACAATATCGTCACGGCGCTTCATACCACTTTCGGCCACGGAGACGACTCCTGCGGGCATCCGCTGCCTGAGCCGCACGGAGGTCATCAGGTCGACCGTGAAGGTTTTCAGATTGCGGTTATTCACCCCGACGATGGTCGAACCCTGTTCGAGGGCGATGTCAAGTTCCCGCTCATCATGCGTTTCGACCAGGGCGTGCAGACCAAGCTCGCTGAAAAGCTGAAAATAATCGCGCAACTGCGATGGCTCCAGCGCCGCCACAATCAGCAGCGCCGCATCGGCACCCATGAGACGGGTTTCGTAAATCTGGCTCTCGTCGACGATGAACTCCTTGCGGAGCACGGGAATGGAGAACTTCTGCGTGATGGCGTTCAGGTAGTCGAGCGAGCCTTGGAAATACTGGCGGTCAGTCAGCACGGAGAAGGCCGACGCGCCGAGTTCGGCGTAGCGAGCGGCGATGTCAAGCGGGCGGAAATCCTCGACAAGCACGCCGCGCGACGGCGATGCCTTCTTGACCTCGGCGATGAGAGTGATGCCACCGTCACGGCTTGTGATGGCCGAACGAAAGTCGCGTGTCACCGGAAGATCATCGCACACTTCGTGATAGCGGCGCTCCGGCTCCTGTTTTTTGAGTTCGGCGACCTCTCCTGCCTTGGTTTCGAGAATCCGGTTCAGGTAAGTCATGCCTCGCTTTCTGCTGCCATCTGGCGAAGTTCGTCCTCGAATTCGACGATCTGTCGGATGTTGTCAAGGAACCACGGATCGATGCTGGTCGCCTGATGGATCTCTTCGACGGTTGCGCCGGCCTGAAAGGCGTAGCGCAGGTAGAACATCCGGTCAGCTTTCGGGATCTTGATCTTTTCGAGCAGATCCTCCTTCGCGAACTGGCGCTGCTGCTGGGTCATGTCGATGACGTTCATCACATCCTTGCCGTCGCAACCCAGACCGGCGCGACCGATTTCCAGACCGCGTAGCGACTTCTGCAATGCCTCGCGGAAGTTGCGCCCGAAGGCCATTACCTCGCCGACCGACTTCATCTGCACACCGAGGCGCGAATCGACATTCTTGAACTTCTCAAAGTCCCAGCGCGGAACCTTCACGACGGTGTAGTCGATCGAGGGCTCAAAGCTTGCCGGTGTGGTTTTGGTGATGTCGTTGGTGATCTCATCGAGCGTGTAGCCCACGGCAAGCTTGGCGGCCACTTTGGCGATGGGGAAACCGGTGGCCTTCGAGGCAAGCGCAGAGCTTCTCGACACGCGTGGGTTCATTTCGATGATGACGATACGGCCATCCTTCGGATTGATCGAGAACTGGATATTGCTGCCACCGGTCTCGACGCCGATTTCGCGGATGATCTTGATCGAGGCGTCGCGCAACTCCTGATATTGGCGGTCAGTGAGCGTCTGAGCTGGAGCGACCGTGATGCTGTCGCCGGTGTGCACGCCCATTGGATCGACGTTCTCGATAGAGCAAACGATGATGACGTTGTCCGCCAAATCACGGATCACCTCAAGTTCATACTCCTTCCAGCCGATCAGGCTCTCCTCGACCAGCACTTCGCCGATCGGGCTTTCGGCAAGGCCACGACGAACCACATCGTAGTAGTCAGCCTTGGTCTCGGCAAACCCACCACCCGTTCCGCCAAGCGTGAAGGAGGGACGAATGACGATTGGCAAACCGATGTCGTCGAGCGCCTCCCTGGCCTCTTTCTCGTTGCGCACGAAGTAACCTTCGGCCATTTCGAGGCCAAGCTTTCTCATTGCGTCACCGAAGAATTCGCGGTTCTCAGCCTTGCGGATCGCGCGGAGTTTGGCACCGATCAGCTCAACGCCGTGGCGTTCCAGCACACCCGATTCGGCCAGTTTGACCGCCGTGTTCAGCGCGGTCTGCCCACCCATCGTCGGGAGCAGCGCGTCGGGCTTCTCTCTCTCGATAATCTTGCGGACATACTCCGGCGTGATCGGTTCGATGTAGGTCGCATCGGCCAACTCGATGTCGGTCATGATCGTAGCCGGATTGCTGTTCACGAGGATGACGCGGTAGCCATCCTCCTTGAGCGCCCGACACGCCTGGGTGCCCGAATAGTCGAATTCACAGGCCTGTCCGATAACGATGGGACCAGCTCCAATCACCAGTATGGACTTGATATCCTCGCGTTTTGGCACGTGTTTTCTGCTTTAAGTCTTGAGGTAAATTGTCAGTTGCGCAATGTACAAAATTTTCCGGGGTTCTGCGCGGTTTGGAAGGCTCAGAAAAAGGTGGACGAAGTAGACTTGCTGGACAAAGAACTGATAAATACTAAGGTTCCATTTTTTCAACTGTCCATTAGTCAATTGCTTACGCCAGCACCTTGATCTGCTCCTGGTGGAATCCACCTGAATCGCGCCTGAGCCATGAGGTCACCTCTCGGGGCACGCCGGAGTAGAGGGAGATAATCAGCATCGAATGGCCATGACTGGCGAAATCCACATCGCTTCTGGATGGTACGGCCGTCGAGTTAATGTGCGAGTGATAAGAGCCCACAATCTCGAGCCCAAGCCCTCGGGCTTCGCGTTCAACTTCGAGATATTCGCTGTACGAAATTTCAAAATTGGTTTCGCGCCCGTATCTGAGGCTGTTTTCGCACGGAGCGATTTCGTGAATAATGTTGTCGATGTTGCCCCGGTGATCGACAACCTTTCTGCCTACAAAAAGGCCACAGCATTCGTAGGGAAGACCCCTGACTGCATGCTCCTGTATAATTTCAAATTTGCGGCGAGGTAATTTCATTACTGACGACTGAGAACAGAGATAGGGGATACTTCAGAGCGCTTTGGCGCCGATGTCACGACGAAACACCACGCCTTCGAATTCGATGGCGGCCACGCCGCGATAGGCTTTTTCGAGTGCCTCTTTGAGCGACGGTCCTGAAGCCGTCACCGAAAGCACACGACCACCGGAGGTTACGAGATTATCGCCCGCGCGGCGCGTACCAGCATGAAAAACAAGCACATCTTCCATATCGTTCAAGGCGGGATCGATGGTGATCGCCTTCCCGGTTTCGTATCCATCGGGATAGCCTGCCGAGGCCATTACCACCGTCGCGGCGGCTCCCTCCTGCATCTCGAACGGCACATCTTCGAGGCCACCATCGACGCTGGCTATGAAAGCGTCGAACAGATCACTTTTCAGCATTGGCACCACCACCTGCGTCTCCGGATCGCCTAGACGGGCGTTGTACTCAACCACCGACGACACGCCATTGTCGATCATCAGCCCAACGTAGAGAAAGCCGGTGTAGGCGTACCCGTCAGCCTTCATTCCGGCGAGGGTCGGTTTGATGACCTCCTCCTCGACCCGCGACATCACCTCCGGCGTCACCAGCGGAGCTGGTGCGTACGCGCCCATGCCACCAGTGTTCTTACCGGTATCGCCTTCACCGATGCGCTTGTGATCCTGCGCCGGCAGGAAAAGCTGGTAGTTCTCGCCATCGGTCAGGGCGAACACACTCGCCTCCTGGCCGGAGAGGAACTCTTCGATCACCACCTCATCGGCAGCATCGCCGAAAACGCGGGACTCGAAAAAATCGTGGATCGCCTCTAGCGCCTGCTCTCGGCTCTCGGCAACGACAACACCTTTGCCCGCGCACAGGCCGCTGGCCTTGATGACCTGCGGAAACGAAGCGCACGATTCGAGAAAGCTTTTCGCGGATGCATGATCGCGAAACACCTCGTACCCGGCAGTCGGAATGCCGTGGCGCTTCATAAACTCCTTCGCGAACACCTTGCTCGTCTCCAACTGCGCCGCCTCGGCGGTCGGACCGACCACCGTCAGGCCCGCCTCGCGGAAGCGGTTCACGATGCCCACTTCGAGCGGCTGCTCGGGGCCAACCACCGTCAGGCCGATCGACTCGCGCTCGACAAAATCGAGCAGTGCGTCGATGTCGGTCGCCTTGATTGCGACATTGCGTACCTTGCCGCCCATCGTGGCCGTGCCGCCATTGCCGGGAGCCACGAAAACGGTCGAGACCTTTGAACTCCGCGCGACACCCCACGCCAGTGCGTGCTCCCTGGCGCCGCTTCCGATAATCAGAACATTCATGAGCAGGTATGAAACAGTGGCCTCGAAACCCCCTGAGGTTTGTCGGCGTGGATTGTGTAAATTGATGCCGTCCGTCCGGAACAGCCTGAAGTATATAAGATATCACGCCTCACAAAAACAATAAAAAAATTCCATCCGCGCCGCCACCAGACACATGCTCAACATCAAGCACATCCTTCTCGATGGTGGAACCCGGCTGCTTCCCCACGTTCTGAAACTGCTCTTCTCGACGCTGAAGATCGAGATCGAGCACGCCGGCGAGCCACTGCCGGACGAGCAGCGCGGCGTGATGTTCGCCTTCTGGCACGGCAAGATGATTACCGGATGGCTGCTGGCCAAACGGCTCTTTCCGGGACGTCCGGTATCGGCGGTGGTCAGCCTCTCGGGGGACGGACAGATTCTAGCCGACGCGCTTGAACAACTCAAATTCCGGCTGATCCGCGGGTCGAGTTCGAGGGGCAAGGAGGTGGTCAAACGCAACATCGGCGAAGCCCTGCGCCACCGCGGCGTGGTGGCGGTCACGCCTGACGGGCCACGCGGCCCGCACCACCGCTTCAAGTACGGCACCCTCCGGCTCGCCGCGCAGCACGACGCACCGCTCGTGTTTGCCCAAATCCGGTACGGAAACGTGCGAAGCCTCAAAAGCTGGGACAAGTTTGAAATCCCGCTCCCCTTCAGCCGCGTCAAGGTCACGCTGCACGTCGTTCAGGTACCGGATTTCGAGACCGACGAGGCGTTCCGTGCCTGGGCCGACAAGTTCTCAACCGGATTCGGCGATGAGTAGCGCCACCCTCCTCCGGCCAGCCGCCGCGCTCTACGGCATGGCGATGCGACTGCGCAACCGCCTCTACGACCGGGGCATTTTCAAAAGCTGGCTCTCGCCGATTCCGGTGGTTTCGGTCGGCAACATCACCACCGGCGGCACTGGCAAAACCCCGCTCGTGGACTGGATCGTCAAGTTTTACGAAGGATCCGGCATTCCGACAGCCATCGTATCGAGAGGTTACGGACGCCAGACCAAAGGAGTACAGCTCGTCTCGGACGGTCGGCGTATTCTGCTCGGAAGTCGCGACGCGGGCGACGAAACCGCGATGCTCGCCGCGCGAAATCCCGGCACGATCGTCGTGGTCGCCGAAGAGCGCGGCGCGGGTGTGCAATTTCTGATGCGCCAGTTCGCCGACCGACTACCCAGCGTCATCGTACTCGACGACGCCTTCCAGCACCGCAAGATCGCCCGCGACCTCGACATCGTCGTCGTCAACGCCAGCGCCCCGAAAGAGCTGGATGCGATGCTCCCCACCGGACGCCTCCGCGAACCGCTGCAAGGCCTCGACCGCTCCGACCTCATCATCCTCGGCAAAATCACCGACGACGCCAAAGCCGCCCCCCTGCTCCAGAAATTGTGCGAGACTCGAAAGCCTGTGCTCCGCTCACGGATCAAACCGGGACATTTGATGAAGGTGAATGGAACGGTAAGCGGGACGAATGGATATGTCAAAGCGCTCGCCTTTGCCGGCATCGGCGCACCGGCAGGATTTTTACACAGTCTCGAAGAATCAGGGGTGAAGGTCGAAGCAACAAAATTTTTCCGCGACCACGAACCTTACACGGAAGCCGCAATCCGCTCGATTGTTGAGGAATCGAAGCAACAGAATCTTGTGCCGGTCACGACGGAGAAGGACTGGTTCCGTATTGCGGATGATCCCGATCTGGCCAGACTGCTCGCTGATGCCGGATGCCGATACCTGACGATTGCCCCCGAATTCCCGGACGGGACGGAAGAGTTGGAGAAGAGGCTGATGGAGGTGCTGGAGAACTGAAACCAAAATCTTCCGTAGGGGCACAACTTGTTGAGACAGCCATCTTTACCGATGGCTCCAATATCGAGGGGCACCAAGGGCGAACACACAGGTTCGCCCCTACAATGATCTCGAATGGGTACGATTCCGATTTCAGGAAAAAATAATCCTCAATCCTCTTTGATGATCTTCGAAATCGCCTTGAACGTCTCCCCTTCGGCAACACGCTGCAATTCGCAGATGGCCATTTCGGTACTGGTGGATGTGGCTCCGGCTCGTTCGATACAGCGAATGCCGAGAGCGCGGTTCTCTTCGGTGCGTGACGAGACAGCATCGGTGACAAGGTGCACGTTGTAACCGAATTCGAGCAGCTCGACGCAGGTCTGATAGACGCACACGTGGGTCTCGATCCCAACCACGAGGATGTCGTTGCGACCAAGCGTTCGCAAGCGCTTCATGAAATCGTCGTTACCGCAGCAACTGAACGAAAGCTTCTCGAATGGCGTTTCCTCTCCGATCAGCTCCTTCAATTCATCGACCGTGGGGCCGAGTCCTTTCGAATACTGCTCGGTGCAGATCACCGGAACCTCAAGCAGTTTGCAGGCCCGAAGCAGCTTGCTGACGTTTTTGACGAGGCGATCCGGCTGGACGACCGTGGAGGCGAGCTTGCCCTGGATGTCAATAACAAGCAGCAGGCTCTCTTGCGGAGTTATCATGGGTATCGGTACTAAAGTGTTTATCGGGGTCTGATTTTCCTACAATTTTGAAGATTTTAAAATAGAGCAATTTGGAACATTGTCAAGCACGCGGCATGGAAAAGGAAGCGCAGAAATCAAAAATGATCGGATCGCGAGGCGAGTTTCTGGTCGCCATCCAAATGGCACTCGTGGCGCTCTACCTCTTCGTGCCCGAATGGCCCGATCTGCGAGGTGATGCGATGTACGAGCAACTCACGCTTCTGCGCCGGGGCAGCCTTGTGACAGGCGTGCTCATCGCCGTCGCGCTCGGCATCGGCGGCTCGCTCACCATCCGGCGCTACCTCACTCAGCTCCCCTACCCGGTCGATCACAGCAAGCTGGTCGATACCGGCGTGTACGCACTCGTACGCCACCCGCTTTACAGCTCGCAACTCTTCGCCGCCACCGGA
>DRSQ01000139.1 GCA_011372505.1 Chlorobaculum parvum
GGGATGATCGCCACCGTGAACTCGCCCGGCTCGACCGACGCCACGGTGAGGCTCACGCCATCGATGGCGATGGAACCGGCGGAGACGATCCACGCATCGAAACGCGAATCGAACGCCACCGAAATCATGCGGCTGCCGCCCACCTCCTCGATGCGCGAAACCCGCCCGACTCCATCGACGTGGCCCAGCACGAAGTGCCCACCAAGCCGATCCATTGGCCGCACGGCCCGTTCGAGATTGACCTTCGCGCCCGGACGGAACGAGCCGAGCGTGGTCTTCTTCAGCGTCTCAGCCACCGTATCGACTTCGAACCACCCCGGCCCGACCGCCACCACCGTCTGGCAAGCGCCGCCAATGCTCACGCTCTCATCGATGCAGAGGTCACCGAACTCCGCCTGCGACGTGTAGCGAACCTTCAACCGCATCCCGCTCCCCTGCCGCACGACACCCTCCACCGTACCAATATCTTTAACGATTCCTGTGAACATTCTTGTATCGATTCTTGGTAAGAAGAAATGAAAAAATCCGGTGCAACCGAATGAAGATAGCAACAAAAAAGGGATAAGCCGGCAGCCATGCCGCTCATGAATAGTAACATGGCTTACACGAAAAACCAGAGGGAATCAGTCGAGTGCCGCAAGCACTTTATCGTAATCCGGCTCCTGCACGATTTCAGGGACCTGCTCGGTGTAAAGCACTTTGCCCGAGGCGTCGGCGACGATCACTGCACGTGAAAGCAGGCCTTTGAGCGGCCCATCGGTGATGGTCAGACCGTAATCACTGCCAAACTCAGGCGAACGAAACACCGAAAGCGACACCACATTTTCAAGTCCCTCGGTGGTGCAGAAGCGCCCCTGCGCAAACGGAAGATCTGCAGAGATGCACAGCACAACCGTATCACCCCGCTCACCAGCCTCTTTGTTGAACCTTCGGACGGACGCCGCACACACAGCCGTATCGAGGCTTGGAAAGATATTCAGCACAACCTTCTTGCCAACGAAATCGTCCTGGGTTACTTCAGACAGATCGCTCTTCACGAGGTTGAACGCAGGAAGCTGACTGCCAACCGCCGGAAGTTCACCAGCAGTGTGAATGGAATTTCCCTTGAGGGTGATAGTCGCCATAATTGATAGGATTTGTATGGTTATGCAAAACGTTCAAAAGCACTTGCATGACTAACCCACCGCAACAGCGTTCCGTTCCTCTTGAACTGAAGAATCCGCCCAGACCGTCCGATTTATCCATCTGCTACTCTCCTGGCACTGCCTGATAAAAAACCATTGCGCTAGACAACCTCAGCACCGCACCCGAACAGCTCCGAAACTGACACCGAGGTCAGCAACTCGCGCTTGTCGCCATCGGCCACCACCCAGCCTCTGCCCATGAAAACCACTCTGGTGATCTCCGACGGAATTTCGTGCAGATGGTCCATCACCAAGACAAGCTGCACGCCTTGCCGCATCAGCTTGCGCACCGTATCGAGATACCGGAACGTTCATGGAATATCGAGACCGCTGGTCGGCGCGTCAAGCAGAAGCGGCACGCACTAGTACACCAGCGCGTGCCCGAGCAGCAATCTCCGCTGCTGGCCGGTGGACATCTTGCCTTATGGTCAGTCAACAAGCTCCTCGATGCCAGGCTCTCGCATCAGTGCATCCGCCCGATCCAGCTCTTCGGCACTGAACACCTGGTGCGACCACACATCGATGCTCGAAGAGTAACCTGACAGAATTACACCGCGCCCACAGGTACGAGCACCGTATTCCTGCTGCAAATCGTTGGTCTAACAATACCCTGCCGCAACCGCAACTCCTCCACCTTCCACCGCTCGCGTCCATAAACCAGCATCTGGCTGTGCCCCGAAAACACGGGATCAATCTCACACGGAATCAGTTTCATGAGCATCGTCTCCCCCAATCCGTTCGAGCCCAGAATCGCTGTATTCTCTCCCGTACGAATGCTTAGGTAAAAGCCGTCAAAGAAACAATTTCCGCCCTGACAGGCAATGATATTGCTGAACTCAAAAATATGCTCAACAACCGTTACTGCTTTTCATTGTCAGCCGTCACTCCTGAACGTCTCTTGCAAAACAAGCCCTTTTCCAATCTATAAGTCCTTTCAAAATATTCAATTACACAACAACAAACATCACCCCGGCGTGCGCAGTTGACACAGTATAAACACGCTACCAAACGCTTCCCCCAAGGCATTCCAAAAACATATTGAACCGATTTCAATACTCCTCTGATTTGGGATGATAAAAAAGAAAGGAGCATCTTGCGAATCAATTTCTATTGAAATAATCATTGAAAATCTTTACATTCGTGCTAGCCGATAAAACTATATGGGCAGAACAAGGGATTAACGATTAATGAACGTGTCCACACTGCTTTTCCATTGACCGGAAGCATCAAGGGAAAAATGTTCCGAGCAACTACCCTGCCAGCCAGATACCGAAACACAGCTGGAAATACAAAGGCAGGCATTGCAAACAGAAAAACGTGGCACACAAAAAAATTCCCCTCTTGGATCGCAAGAGATCGCAAGAAACCAAACGGCATTGACGTCAAATAAAGAAGTCCGCCCAGCAGCGAGGAATCTTGAAGACAATTCTTGAATGCTTTACGCCGTACACGAGGCGGGGCATTTCCCTTTAGGGAATAAAATAATTGGTTTCAGAATCTTTTACGTAAATCCCGATTCACTTATGGGTGTCTCTAAAAAGAGTCGTAAGCAATTCAAGGGCAAAGAGAACGGGACCATTGACTTGCAAAGAACCAAGTTTTTAGAGATGAACTTATGATGCCATGATATAACTTGCAACAAACGCCTAACAAATAATAGCCCAATATTGTAGATTAGCATCATCATCGTACGCTGCAAAAAAGCTATCGTTTGAGCTGATTCGTCAGAAATCGAAATATTGGCGCATTTTTTGTCCGACAATTTTGTCATGGTCAGCTTGTTCTTTATTGATACCATGACGCAACAAACATACGTAGTTCAATTATGACAACCCATATAGCACAACTTGCTATCCAGCATATCGAAAAGGACAAATTTCTCGATGCAATCGAGTGCTTGCAGAATGCAATTCTGGAAATTGAGGTAACCGGTTCAGACCGGCGGAAAATTAGAAGTATCAAGGCCATCATGGATAAGATCAGTGAAGCCGCCATGTTCGGCAGCGACTGGGATGAAGGAGCCAGAGCCAAAAAAGCAGCCATTCTGAGGCTTCAGAAAGTCACCGCCGCCTGACCGAACACCCAACCACAAGCGCCACTCTTTGCAGCTGCCAGCCCGTCCCGAAACCGTCCGGGACGGGAGCAATCTGTAGCGCCCCTTCATTGGCCTAACACCAAGAATCGGGCAATACTGTTTTATTTGTTTACCATCCATCATCCAACGATGATTCACGTTTTTTATAGCGTGTATAGCTTACCAAACATTCATTGAATCATTGCGATACAGACCCATTGAGCCGTTCATTGCTGCGTATTGAAAGCATCATCACTTCAAACGTCGAAACAACAAAAAACACTTCAAAACCAGCAGAAATAAGAGATAACAAAACGGCATTCCAAGCAATAAAATCGGTTACGGCCAAACCGCAAAGGTCGAAAAAAGAGACCGCTTCGCCTCGATACAATACCCATCCCTAACTTGATCGATTTGTAATAAAAAAAACCCTCACCTATAGGATTAAAGTGTTATTTTGTAATGAGTAACTGTAAAATCACCATTCAAAACAACACAACCTGGCAGGTGGAGAGCTTCATGGCAAAAGATAACAGGAATCGGGAGAAAAAGGAACAGAAAATCAGTGCTATTGAGCAAACCGATGATCAGCTGACTGGCAGAGCAGGTTTGGGTGTCTTTGCCATGTACCTGCGCCACATTTCCTTGTTCCCTGTTATTGATGAGAGCACCAAAAGCTGGATGTACACCGATATGCGCTGCCAGCAACGGAGTTGGCGAAAAGCACGTCGGACGATCTTCAGCACGCTCTGGGAAGACGATGGTCAGTATGTACTGGGTGAGCTGTGCCGTGATACCGTCATCATCACCAACCTGGGCATGGGTGAACCTATTGACGGACAACTCAGGAAGATTGGTCGTGAGCAGTGGCTTGAAGCAGGAACAATTTTGGAACTCTAC
>DRSQ01000140.1 GCA_011372505.1 Chlorobaculum parvum
GGCAAAGCATGCTTTCTGTGGCTTGCTGCATTATTTTCGACATGATTGTATCACTCATGAATTTCAGCATGGGTTCCGGCATGAGATTCAGTGGAAACGAGAGTTGGAAGTCCAGCGAGATGTTCGTTTCGAAATGGACGGCAGTTTTGTTGTCTGACTGATGGAGCAGGCAGATTTCTGAATGGGTTGTGCCGATGAAGGTATGGTTGTTACCGGGGTTCATGCCGGGAACGGCGTCGGCTGTCGTCCACCGGATTTTCTTGCCCGGTCGCTGTACGTCCACGGGTTGATGGTTTCGTGTGGCGCACCTGCAGAAGGCAGGGCTGTCAACTGGCAGAATCTCCTGGGTCTGTTTGACGAAAAAGAGTGCTACGATAGGGTTGTTTCTCGGATCGTCCACCTCGAACGTCCACTGAAAAACATCGAACTCCCTGAGGTACTCTACGTGAGTGCAGTATGGATTACATTTAAGGATTTTTTCATGATCGGAAAAATATATGGTTGATTCCTGCAAGCATGACTCAAGTACAACGACAGCGCTGCTTTTTCCGGTAACTTCCATGGCATAATGGCATTATCTGTTCTGGGCAGTGTTTTTTTGTGTTGTTCAGCACGGCTTGGCGTCTGGTACAGGCTCTTCGCATTGGTGCTCTGCTGTACGGAGAATGATAAACGGCAATCCCTGTATAACAGTTCCGTTATGGATGCCTGGCCCGGAATACTTTCAGGAAGAATTATCAGGGCGCCTCTCTGTATTGGCCGGCAAGTCTTGATTTTCGGCTTTCTCACGACTATAAGCAGAAAGGTTCTTGAGGCTGAACAGAAAAATATCTATCTTTTCGTTGAGTCTCTACAGCTTTATTTCCTGTGGCGTTGCCGCGGGGGAGTCTCTTTTCAGAGGCTTCCGAGGAACCGTAACCGGAAAAATCGATCATGGAAAATATTGTTATTACCGGCAGCAGCCGCGGTATCGGATTCGGGCTTGCCAGTGCTTTTCTGGCAAGGGGCCGCGGGGTGCTTATCAGCAGCCGTTCTGCGGAGAATCTTGAACTGGCTTTGGAGGAGTTGAAAAAAAATCATCCGGGCGCGCCAGTTTTTTCTCTTCGTTGCGACGTTACTGTTCTTTCCGATCTGGAAGCGCTCTGGAAGAAAGCCGAAAAGGAGTTCGGGAGAGTCGATATCTGGATCAATAACGCGGGTTGTGCTCACCCCATGCTGCCATTCTGGAAGCTCGATTATGCTGATATCACCAGAACCGTCGATGTCAACCTCAAGGGTACCATCAATGGCTCTCACGTGGCATTTCGTCGTATGCTGGGGCAGGGGGGCGGACACATCTATAACCTCGAAGGGCAAGGCGCGGACGGGAGTGTGATTCCGGGGATGGGCGTTTTCGGAACCGCCAAGGCCGGGGTCCACTATTTTTCGAAATCACTGATCGAAGAGGCCAGAGGGATGAAAGTGAAAGTGAGCACCATCATTCCCGGCATCATTCGTACCGGCCTTCAGGCTGGCACGGCTGGCACGACCACCGAAGGCCGGATGTTTCTCAGCATGTTGGGAGAGGATGTCGGGCCGGCAACGGATGATCTTGCATCGAGAATCCTGGCCAACACTTCCCACGGGGCGTGCATCAACAGGATGTCTCCGCCGGACATGATCGGCAAGGTCGTGACGGCTCCGCTCAGAATGCTGTTCGGTCAGCATTAGCCGTTTTTCCTTTCGCGTAATAATTCTTGCGATGAGTTATGCATGATGAGCTTCCATTCAGGGTGCTTTTTGTCGGTATGTATGTGGCCGGTTTTGGCATGAGGGGATATTTTGCTGCGCAGTTGAAGCGGCAGGGTGAGCGGGTGCTCCCCAGAGCCGAGGAGCGTCAACATGCAGGTGGCTTCAGGCCACTGTTTCAGGGGGTCATGTTTTTTATCTGGCTTTTTATCGTGTTCAGCTATGCATGGTATCCTTCCTGGATGGATTTTTTCCACCTTCCGTTTCCTCTCTGGCTCCGTTATGCGGGAGCGTCTGTCGGTTTTCTGGTGTTTCCGTTTCTCATTTATACCCTCAGGGCGCTTGGCCGTTACTGGTCGCCGCTGCCTGTTCTGAGAGATGATCATCATCTTGTTACCAGCGGCCCTTACCGTTTTGTCCGCCATCCCATGTATGCGGCGATGATGGTGCTCTTTCTCTCTTTTGCACTGACCACTGCCAATCTTCCCGTTACTGTTTCGAGTATTCTGGCTATCATCCTGACGGTCAGGTGGGGACGGCAAGAGGAGGAAATGATGGTTCATCATTTTGGACAAGAGTACGAAGAGTACATGAAACGAACTGGGGCTTTTCTGCCGCGCTGGGGTAGAAAAACCTGAAAAGCGGGTTCGCGCCTTATGAGCTATCTCGATATTGAACGGTGCCGTCTCTACTATGAGGACTCGGCGCGGGGCATTGAAAACCGCGAGACGGTCGTGTTTTTCAATGGCTGGTCGATTTCTTCGAGGTACTGGGAACCGCTGATCTTGCGGCTGTCCCCGCAGTACCGTTGCGTATCGTTCGACCAGAGTGGCACCGGCAGGACGAGAGTTCGCAAACCATTTCCTCCATACACGGTGGCCGGCTTCGCCGACGAGGCTGTCAAACTGCTCGAAGAGCTTGGCCTGCTGTCCGGGCGGCGGCTCCATATTGTCGCCCATTCGATGGGAGGTATGGTTGCGACCGAGGTCTGCAACCGTTTTCCCGATGCCCTGCTTTCGGTGACCATTGTCAACTGCGGAATTTTCGATGACGAGCTCCTCAAATCGTTTCATCATGTGCTTCTCGGCACGATGATCAGTCTTTCGATGAACATCAAGGGTTTGTTCCGTTTCGAGCCATTCAAGTCGTTGTTCATAGACCGCGCGATCGGAAAACCGATCGAGAGCCGTTACCGTGATATTTTTGTCGAGGACTTCATTACAAGTGACAACGAAGCATCGGAAGCGGTCGGCAGGTTCACGACAGACCCCCTGACTGTGGGGTGTTATACAAGGGAGGTGGTAGGGATAAGGGCTCCGCTTTTGTGTATTGCTGGAATGGCTGACCGGACAATTCCTCCCGAAGGGATGATTACTCTCTACGAGAGGCGAAAAAAGCAGTGCGAGTGGCCGACTGTTCTCGAAATCTTCGAAGATGCCGGTCACCTGCCCATGCTCGAAGACCTGCCCCGCTTTTTTATGGTACTGCAACGCCAGTTCGAGTCTGTCCGGGGGTTCCGCTGTAAGGACTCCTGACTCCTGTGCGACCTCAACCGTTTCATTCTCAGGTTGTACTTTTTTAATCCTGCTCCAAGGGTATCGCTGTTTGCGCGGGGTTTTGATTTTTTGTACCTTCAATACCCTAACGGGGTATAGGTAATGCTTTGTGGCGACATCAAAACGCCTCATTATCCTTGCAATTTCAGGGGCAAAGTGCGTTCGGAAGTGGCCGTTAAATGGTTTTTTGCACATGCAGGAAAGGGGACCGACGATGAGCGATGAATGCCGAATGGATGATGTGATCGTAAGACTTAAGAAGGTGAATGGTCAGATTCACGGTCTGATCAGGATGCTTGAGGGCGAAGAGGATTGCCAGAAGGTGGTGACCCAGTTTCAGGCTGCTAAAGCCGCACTCGCCAACACCTACTCTCTTGTTCTGAACAGAAACCTCCAGAACTGCCTGAGCAGGCAGGACTCGGGAAGCGTGGAAAAAATTCTCAAACTTATATCGAAAAAATAGATGACCAAGAAGGTAACCAGAAGGTTCATCGCCCTGCTCGTGGCCGGTATGGCCGCCTTCGGGCAGGCTGATGCTGCAACCATGAGGCTCTCGCTCGACGATGCGCTGAAGATGGCGCGTGAGCGGAACACCATGCTCAAGGCGCAGCGCGCCAAGATCGACCAGGCCGATGCGCGGATCGTGCAGAGCCGGCAGGCCTACCTGCCGAAGGTGACGCTCTCCGAAACCCTCCTGCACTCCAACGATCCCGGTGCAGTGCTGGTGGGCAAGCTCCAGCAGGAGATTGCTTACTACAACTTTAATGTTTCACCTCCTGATTTTGGAGACTTTGCGGTGGACAAGCTGAACCATCCTTCAGCGATCACCGACTTTCACACCAGTCTTCAGATCATGCAGCCGATCTTCAATCGTGACGCCTTCATCGGCGGCTCGATGGCCAAGAGCGCCCGCAAGGCTCAGGGCTTCATGGTGGATCGCGCCGTGGAGACCATCGACCTGAATGTCAAAAAGGCTTTTTACGGCCTCTTGCTGGCCAAGAAAAACCTGGCCGACCTGGAGCAGTCGATTCGCATTATGAAGGTTTACAGCGACGAGGCGGCCCGTGGGTACAACGCAGGGGTGATGAATAAGTCCGACAAGCTCTCCACGCAGGTGCGGCTTGCCGAGATGCAGGATCAGAAGCTCCAGATTCTGGACGGCATCAAGAATGCCGAAGACTCTCTGCGCATGATGCTTGCGCTTGGCAAGGAGAACGCTATCGTGCCGGTCGGCAGCCTGTCGGTTGACGCGAAAACCCCGGCTTCAGTCAAGACGGCCAGCACGGAAGGCCGCAGCGACCTCAAGGCGCTCAAGGCGTTCGAAGAGGTGACCGATTACCAGCACGACATGGAGCGCGCCAAGAACCTGCCGAGGGTCAACGCATTTGCCCAGCAGAACTGGCATGACAGCTCCTTCCTTGGAACTGACGGCTCGAGCTGGACGCTTGGCCTGAATGTGCAGTGGAACATTTTTGACGGCATGGCTACCCGCGGCAAGATTCAGGAGACCAAGGCTCAGGCACTCGAAGCCCGTTACAATTATGAGGCTGCCAAGGAGAAGAGCGATCTTGATCTCGACATGGCGCGTCGTGCGCTGGTAACTTCGCGTGAGCGGATTGCCGTTGTGAGCCAGTCGCTCGATGCTGCAAAGGTAAGTTTCGACTTCATCGGCAAGCAGTACAAAAGCGGCATGGCGATGACCTTCGAACTCCTGATGCGTGAAGGCGCATACACCTGGGCGAAGATGCGTCTGAACCAGGCCAGGTACGACTACTGCATCGCCAAGAGCGAGTATGACTATTATACCGGCGGCAACTAAGGAGTCGGATCAATCTGCTTGTTAACCGAAGTCAATCATATCATGATAAAAAAGGTATCCATACAGTTAGTGCTCCTTATGGCTCTTGCTGTTCCGGTGCTACTGACCGGATGTCACGGCCATGAGGGCTCCGCTCCGCACAAGGCGGCCCATGACGCCAAGAAGGTGCCGGCCTCCGCAGTCGAGCCCGTCAGGGTTGTGGACGACGGCGGCGTGGAGTATATCGTTGTGCCCCAGACGGCGCTGTTTCGCCAGGGGGCGCTGACTGGCGTGCTTGCCGTTAACGCTGATGGGCGGGTCGAGGCCCGCTGGGTCAGCACCGGCCACACCGTCGGCTCCGAGGTCATCGTGCTTGCCGGTCTCGAAAGAGACTCGCAGATCGTGGGATCGTACGATCCCGAACTTGAGGGCGGTGTTTTTGTAAAACAGAATCAGGCTGCAGCAGAGGAGGTTCAGTCAAATGAATGAAGGTATTGCCGGTAAACTGGCAAAACAGTTTATCAATTCAAAGATTACGCCGCTGATCATGGTGGCGGCTCTGCTGGTCGGCCTTTTGGCCACCTTCATGACCCCCCGAGAGGAGGAACCGCAGATCGTGGTTCCGATGGTGGATATCTACATTCCGTTCCCCGGCGCAGCTCCGGCCGAGGTCGAGGATCGGGTTGCCAAACCGGTCGAGCGCACGCTCACCGAGATTCCTGGCGTCGATTACGTTTATTCGACCTCCATGCAGGACTTCGCGCTTGTAACCGTCCGCTACAAGGTGGGCGAGGATGCCGAGGCCAGCATGGTGAAGCTCTGGGCCACCCTCATGAAGAACATGGACAAAATGCCGCAGGGCGTCCAGATGCCTCTCATGAAGAAGGTCTCCATCGATGACGTGCCGGTGCTCGCCCTCACTTTCTGGGGCAAGGACGCTACGCCGTACGAGCTTCGCAAGGCGGCCGTCGATGTTGGTGACCAGCTCAAGCAGATCAAGGACATCGGCGATGTCGAGGTCAAGGGTGGTCTGAAACGCCAGATCCGCGTACTGCTCGACAAGGATAAGCTTGCCGCTCACAACGTGAGCGCTTTCCAGATTGTCAAACAGCTCCAGACCTCCAACAGCCAGATGACCTCCGGCAACCTCGAGAACCTCAATAAAGAGGTGATCGTCAGAAGCGGTCAGTTCTTCGAGAGTGCCGAAGATGTTGGCAACATTGTTGTTGGTCTGTACGGCGGTTCGCCGGTCTATCTGCGTGATGTGGCCCAGGTCATCGATGGTCCTGAAGAGGTGAACAACTACAGCTTCTTCGGCTGGGGTGCAGCCGACCATGAAGGCCGCGAGGGTGAGTTCCCTGCTGTGACCCTGACCGTCGCCAAGCGCAAAGGTGCAGACGCTACCGTGCTGGCCGACCAGGTGCTTGCCAAGGTCGAGGATTTGAAAGGCGCCCTTGTGCCTGCCGATATCACGGTGACCCAGACCCGTAACTACGGTGAGACCGCGACCGAAAAGGTGTTCACCCTGCTTGAGCACCTCAGCATTGCCATCGTGGCTGTGACCGTTATCGTAGCCTTCTTCCTCGGCTGGAGGGGGGCGCTGGTCAACTTCATGTCGGTGCCGATCACTTTCGCGCTGACGCTGCTTGTTTATTATCTTTTCGATTATTCGCTCAACAGGGTGACGCTGTTCGCACTCATCTTCGTGACGGGTATCGTTGTCGATGACTCGATCATCATTGCAGAGAACATTCACCGTCACTTCTCGATGAAGAAGATGCCGAAGCTCGAAGCGGCTATCGCAGCTGTGAGCGAGGTGGGTAACCCGACCATTCTGGCCACCTTCACGGTGATCGCCGCGGTGTTGCCGATGGTTTTCGTTTCCGGCCTGATGGGCCCTTACATGAGCCCGATGCCAATCGGTGCTTCGCTGGCCATGATCTTTTCTCTGATGGTCGCTCTGATCGTCACTCCGTGGCTCTCCTACAGGCTGCTCAAGGCTGACGATGAAGGCCATGAAGAGTATGACATCAAGAAGACCGGCTACTACAAGTTCTTTAACGGCATCCTTTCACCGATGATTGACAGCGCCTTCAAACGCTGGATCGCTTTTGGCATCGTCGGCCTGATGCTGGTTGGCGCTATCGCCATGATTCCGCTCAAGATGGTGCAGCTCAAGATGCTGCCGTTCGATAACAAGAACGAGCTCCAGGTGATTCTCGACATGCCCGAAGGCACTGCTCTTGAGGAGAGCTCGCAAGTGGCCAAGGAGATTTCGGATTACCTCAAGACGGTGCCCGAAGTCGAGAGCTATCAGTATTATGCGGGGGTCAATGCGCCGATCAACTTTAATGGTCTGGTGCGCCACTACTACCTGCGCAAAGCGCCGAACATGGCTGACATCCAGGTGAACCTGGTGCACAAAGGTGCGCGTAGCGAGCAGAGCCACGACATTGCAAAGCGCGTCAGGGCCGGGGTTCAGAAGATCGCCACGCGCTACGGAGGCAACGCCAAGATCGTCGAGATTCCGCCGGGCCCGCCGGTGCTTTCGACCATCGTGGCCGAAATCTACGGTCCGACCGAAGCTCAGCAGATTGAGCTCGCCAAGCAGATCAAAGAGATTTTCTCGGAGACTCCGGGAGTGGTTGACGTTGACTGGCTCGTCGAGGACGACCAGGAGGTCTATAACCTTGTGGTCAACAAGGAGAAGGCTGCTGTTCGCGGCGTCACGCCCGAGCAGATCGCGCACACGCTTCGTATGTCCATCGCCGGTATGGATGCCGGTGTGCTGCACCATCAGAAGGATGTCGAGCAGGTCACCATCCAGGTGCGCCTGCCGAAAGCTGATCGTACTTCCCTGAAGGATCTGTCGAACATCTTCGTCCAGTCGCAGGGCATGGGTACGCTTACCACGCGCCGCCGTGCCGGTGAGATGGTGCCGCTGTCCGATCTGGTAAAAGTGGTCAAAAAAGTTCAGGACAAGAGCATCTATCGCAAAGACTTGCGCAGGGTTGTGTACGTGACGGCTGACGTGGCCGGCGTAACTGAAAGCCCGGTCTATGCAATGCTTGAAATGGACAAGAAGATCGAAGCGCTTGAAATGCCGGGCAGTTACAAGATCAGCCCGCTCTACACGGCTCCGCCGACCAACGAGCAGCAGCTCTCCATGAAGTGGGACGGCGAGTGGCAGATCACCTTCGAGGTGTTCCGCGATCTCGGTACTGCATTTGCAGTGGTGCTGGTCGTGATCTACCTGTTGATTGTCGGTTGGTTCCAGTCGTTCAAGACGCCGCTCATCATGATGATCTCCATTCCGCTCAGTCTGGTGGGTATCATTCCTGGCCACTTTGTGCATCATGCCTTCTTTACGGCGACCAGCATGATTGGTATGATTGCACTGGCGGGTATCATGGTGCGTAACGCTGTGCTGCTGATCGACTTTATTGAAATCCGTCTGGATCAGGGCATCGGACTCAAGCAGTCGATTATCGAGTCGGCGGCTGTGCGTACCCGTCCGATTATCCTCACCTCGGGAGCTGTGGTTACCGGTTCTATCGTGATGCTCTTCGACCCGATCTTCCAGGGGCTGGCCATCTCGATGATCTGGGGCGGCGTGCTCTCCACAGTGCTGACGCTCGTGGTGGTGCCGCTGGTTTACTACATGATTGAAAAACGAAACAAATCATAGCGGAGAAAACACGATGAAATTTCTTGCCGTCATGGGCCATGAAGAGACCCGCCCGCTGGTGCGGGAGCTTTTCCGGAAGCACAGGGTCCATATGTTCAGCAACATCTCTATCCGGGGCTGCAACTGCCAGCCTCCGGATTTCGAGAACCTGTCCTGGTGGCCTTCGGACGAGTCGATGGGCGCCTACTCTTCGCTCTGCTTCGCCATTCTCGACGACGACAAAGCCGTCTCGATCATGGAGGAGCTTGAGAGCAAGCCGGTCGCCGTCGATCCGTACTTTCCGGCCAGAGCTTTCCTCATGAACGTCGAAAAGACCGCCTGAGGAGCGCCGCCGTGGGAGTGCTGGTCGAACAGATCAGAACCGGAGGGGATCGTAACTTCGGTTACCTCTGCGCCGATGAGGCGACGGGGGCGGCCTTTGCCGTCGATCCCTCCTTTTCTCCCGCAGTACTGGTCGATGCCGCTGCCCGCAAGGGGTGGAAGCTCGGCTACGCTTTTGCGACGCACGGCCACAGCGAC
>DRSQ01000141.1 GCA_011372505.1 Chlorobaculum parvum
AGCAGGAGATCGAGGCGGGCAAGGCGCGCCAACAGGTTATTCGAGATTTACTGGCTGCGTTTGCTGAAGAGCATGGCGCAATGCTGTTCAAAGATCGCAAGGAGTTCCTGCTCGCCTTGCGTGAACTCGATCGCCGCCGTAGCGTGAAGCTCACGGCCTCCGAGCTGAAAGCGGTGCTGGCCGCACTCGGTGAACGCGACGAAACGGCGGAGATTTGCCGCGACCGGAAGGGTGCGCAGGAACCTGACGCCGACCTGCGCGACACCGAGACCGTGCCGCTGAAAGAGAGCATCGAGGAGTACTTCAAGCGCGAGGTACTGCCGCACGTGCCAGACGCATGGATCGACCACAGCAAGACCAAGGTGGGCTACGAAATTCCACTCAACCGCCACTTCTACCGCTACGAGCCGCCGCGCGAACTGGAGGCAATCGAGGCGGATATCAAAGAGCTTGAAGGGGAAATCGTCGAGCTGCTCCGGGAGGTGACGGCATGAGGGCCGGGAGAATTTCAGGTGGAGAACATGCCGCCCGCGTCAGTTGTCAAGCATTCCTTGACAACTGGAGGATAAGGGTGGTGGCAACTGTCAAGGAATCCTTGACAGTTCAATTTTCTGGTTTACGGAAGTTCTGGAAAGGGATGAATGGCAATTCTTTTTTCAGTGGAGTTCCCGCCTTATGTGGATGCCGAAGGAGGCTGGTATGAGCATCGATCGTCCTGAAAACGATCTTCTCAGTATTTTGACTGAGCTACGGAAGTTGCCCCGCGAAACCGAATGGGTCGAGTTCAAGCACAATAACGCAGAAGCGGATGAAATCGGCGAATACCTTTCAGCTCTTGCCAATGCAGCCGCCCTTACCGGCAAGGTCCACGCCTGGATGCTCTGGGGCGTGAACAATGATAGCCATGAGATTGTCGGCACAACATTCAACCCTGTATCGGCCAAAGTTGGTAATGAGGAGTTGGAAAGTTGGTTGTTGCGCCTTCTCTCCCCGAAAATCAACTTTCGATTCTACTCATTTTTAGCAGAGGGAGAGTCTGTTGTGCTGCTTGAAATCGGAGCTGCATTTCGCCACCCGGTACAATTCAAAGGGGTCGAATACATCCGTATTGGCTCCTATAAAAAGAAGCTGAAAGATTTTCCTGAAAAAGAGCGGGAGCTGTGGCGAGTTTTTGACAAGACTCTTTTCGAAAAGGAGATCGCCGCCGAACAGGTTTCTTCCGATGAGGTGCTCAAGCTGCTTGACTATCCGTCGTATTTCGATCTTCTTTCCCAGCCTCTTCCTGAGGGGCGGGATGGTGTGTTAGCTGCGCTTACCACCGATGAAATCATTGAGCATGGTAAAGGGGGACGCTGGAATATTACCAATCTTGGTGCGATACTGTTTGCGCGGCGACTGGCTGATTTCCGGACGTTGCGGCGCAAGGCCGTCAGGGTGATTTTTTACAAGGATGATGCTCGTGTCGAAACAATACGGGAACAGGAGGGTCTCAAAGGCTATGCTTCGGGATTTGAAGGCCTGATCGGCTTTATTATGAACCTGTTGCCAAGTAACGAGGTGATCGGTCAGGCTTTGCGCAAAACAGTGCCAATGTTTCCGGAGCTGGCTATTCGTGAGCTGGTTGCCAATGCGCTGATTCATCAGGATTTCCATCTGACCGGGACGGGGCCGATGGTCGAGCTTTTTGCCAATCGCATGGAAATTACCAATCCGGGCTTACCGTTGGTCAAGACTGACCGTTTTCTGGATAGTCCTCCGAAATCTCGTAATGAGGCCATAGCGTCGTTCATGCGGAGAATTGGCGTTTGCGAAGAGCGGGGTAGCGGCGTGGATAAGGTGGTTTCTCAGGCCGAGGTGTATCAGCTTCCAGCGCCTTTGTTCGAGACCACCGATGAGCATACCCGTGCGCTACTTTTTGCCCATCGGGATTTCCGGGAGATGGACAAGGCCGACCGTATTCGCGCCTGCTATCTTCATGCCTGCTTGCGTTACGTCCAGCGTGACTACATGTCTAATACAACGCTGCGTGAACGGTTCGGTATCGATGAAAAGAACAGCTCGATGGTTTCCAGGATAATCAAGGACACCATTGATGCCGAATTGGTTCGACCTCAGGATGATACTGTCGGAAGCCGCGCCAGAAGGTACCTTCCATGGTGGGCATGACAAGGCGCTGTTCGATTTGTTTGACTGTTGTTTGACTGGAGTGTTGAATTTATCGTTATGTCTGCTGTTAACTTATTCTATTATTGATACTTATTTGTTTGGCTGTTGTTTGACTGTTGTTTGACTGGCGTGCGCTTTCTGTCGTAAGGCCAGTCGTTAAGGTATTCTTTTATCAATGGTTGTTTGTTTGATCGTTGTTTGACGGAAACCCGCCATCAGAGGTCAAGCCAGCGTAAAGTGAGGATCAGGAGCGCGGTATGAGGCATCCGGCTTACCCCGAATACAAAGAGAGCGGCGTCCAGTGGCTCGGCAACGTGCCGGAGCATTGGGAGGTGAAACGGCTGAAAACTTCTGCCACTTACAAGGTCAGTAACGTTGATAAAGTCCCGAAAGAGGATGAATTATCGGTTCGGCTCTGCAATTACACCGACGTTTACTACCACGACAACATTACGCCTGATATGAATCTGATGTAGGCAACGGCTACGCCTGAAGAGATCAGCAGGTTTCATCTGGAAGTCGATGACGTTATAATCACCAAAGACTCTGAAGATTGGCGTGATATTGCAATTCCGGCTCGCGTTGAGGCAACATCACCGGATTTGGTTTGCGGTTATCATTTGGCGATCATTTCGCCTAAGCCCACTGCCTTGGACGGAAGGTATTTGCTCAACTGATGCGGGAACCGGCAAGTCCAAAGATGAAAAGGCTCCACTGTCTGAAATCATTGAGGTGCTGAACAACAGGTTTGGCACTAACTTCACTGACG
>DRSQ01000142.1 GCA_011372505.1 Chlorobaculum parvum
AAAGTGTGTCTCAATTCAAAGTGCCTCACATAGCCAATTTGCGCCCCGATACAAGGCCGCGAAGCGGCGTTAGGCCGCATTACCATAGCATTACATTGCTATGCAACTTCGATGTACGGACTTGGCAAATAGTTACCTATCCCGCCTTCCAGGCCTAGGGTAGGATCTCGCCCCTGACGCTTGGCATGACCAAGAAAGCAAAAATTGGAAACACAGCCCACAAGCCACACTAGATGGTCGTTTGCTGAGGGTGAATCTAATCTCAGCCAGACTCTGTATCCGCCTTTCCCGGTTCCTAACTTCCAGAACCCCTTCCCTGGCACGCACAACATAGAGACAATACCTGATTTCGGGTCAACACCGCACTCTCCCATTACCTCGTGCAATCTCTTCACTTCAAAGTCAGGATCATTTTCTCCTTTGGCGTCGGAAGTAAACGCAAATAGAAGATTAAACGGTCCTTCAAGGTTTGGTGTGCAGTTTGGATGAACTGAGAATTTCAATGCAGCGATCTCAAGAGAGGACTTGACGAAATCCTTGGCATACCCTCTCGTCAGTGTTGACTTAACCTCGATTCGGGCAAGCACGCTGTTGAATAGGAAGACTCCTTCAGGTGCACGGGCTGAGGCCAGAACTGGTGGAACCAGTGATTGATCATAGACTATTATGTCATCCTGTGTTGATTCGCGTAACTTGTTCTCAGCAGCGATGATCATTCCTGTACCGCAGGATATGTAGGGGGGAAGCCAAGGGGTCAGGATATTATCAATGAGCAGTTCTCTGAATCTGCCTTTCAGTCCCGAGTGCTGTAGCCTGCTCTCGTGTTCGGCGAGATTGATTATGTGCGCAGCATCAGACCGTAGTCGGCTCAGTATGTAATCATCCACAATGCCTCCTTTCGAGAGTTGCGTTAGCGGCCTAACGCCTTTGTTCAGCGGACCCGAACGGAGCGAGGCGTTTGCGCAACAATGCCGAAGGCATGCGCAAAAAGCCGCGCGGAGTTTGGGGTCCGCTGGAACTTCTTGTTAGCTGATTTCTTCATTTCGACCAAGAACCCAACACCTTGGATTGTTGATGAAGCCAATATGGCCATAGTAGGAATTAGCCAACGGCGCTGCGATGAGGATGAGCTTGCAGTTGTTACCCAGCTGTTGCTGCGTAAGCACTTGTAATTTTTTTCCAATGCCTTGTTTTTGATATTTTTTATGAACCGCCAAATCTGACAGATAGCACGCATAATGAAAATCTGTCACAGACCGAGCCGCACCAACCAATTTTTCACCATCCCAAGCAGTGACTATGAGATTACTGTTTTTCACCATTCCTTCCATGCACGGGCGATCACCAACTGGCCTTCTTTCAGAAAGCGTTGATTCTTTCAGTAGCTCGATGAATTGATCTGCTGTGATCGACTCATTTACCTTGTATGTAATATCCATCGTATTTCTTACAGCTAACAAGTTATTAGTTCGTTTCTTCATATCACGTTGCATGTGACGTTCATCAACAGTTTTCTGTGAGACTGGACTGTCATGAACTTTTTAAAGTTTCCCATAAAAGTCAAGTAAAATCAAGAAGAATTTGAATTTCATCCCTATGGATATTCCCTCATTATGGGGGGGGAATTGAGAATAAGGATATCACCTACGGTCAAGCTGCTGAGGGCCCCTTTAGACAAATTCAATGTCCAGGCTCAGGCGCGGCCTTGACGTAGCATAGCGGAGAATAGGGCCGTCAACTGGAGCGCCATGTTAGGCATACAACTCACTTCTTGATAGCACGTATTAATGCCGCCACATCGTTTTTAACGAGATTATCAAAGGGCCAAGGACCTCCAGCAACTTCGTTATGTACAGTGTCGACAAATTCTTGCAGAGTATTGGATATACTTAATTTCCGCATTTTCTTCGAATGTATCCAACGGGGCATCGGAAAGCACGGCCGCCAAGTCATTGTGCGAGAGCAGTTTGTTTCTCGCGGTCCGCAGGCTACGCGCGAAGCTATCGGGCTTATCGGCAAGAACATCCAGGCGACTTCTAACTGCAGGCGATTACCCACCATATTGCACAATGTAATCAATGCCGAGAGTAACTTGCCCTGAAACCACAGCCTTATCGTGTAGCTTAACAATCTAAAGTACAGTGTATTCTTGGCTAATGACACTCAGCCGGCCCAACGCTTCTTCCGCAAAAGAATCTTTTCAGTTCATCCGCCATCGGATTATCGTTGAACAGTTCCCGGTGATTGAGCTAACACTCGTAAGCCCACCCATAAAGCTTGCAAAATTCTACGATGATTTGTTTGGAGAGTGCGCTCATCTTGATTGCCTAATCGCGGCGCTCACCTGCGGAGCAGGCGGCGAACCGCAGGTTCGACGGCTGAGCCGTCAGGTGAAGTGGCTTGTTCCGGCGCAAGGCGACGGGACAAGGCCGAACGAAGTGAGCGCCGCGATTCCAGGCGACGTAGTCGGCTGGAACAACGTTTTATGACTCCGGAAGCCTGATTTGATCTGCGCAGTGTTTCGGGAAATAAAAAACCCCTGACGATTCAGGGGTTTTGGAGGGAACTGGAGGTGAAGAGCGGATTCGAACCGCTGTACGAGGTTTTGCAGACCTCTGCCTAGCCACTCGGCCACTTCACCGAAGAGAAGCTAAAGGTAAGAAAAAAATCGTTTTCCCAAAACAGATTGCATTTTTAGCCGCGCTGAGTCGGGAGGCTGGCATTACAAGTCTGAAGCCCGTACTATTAACAATAGTCTCATCGGTAAAAACATTGAATGACGAACGTTATGATTGATTTCAACGTTGACAGCGCACGTTGCACACGGTGCGGACAATGTGTAGCGGATTGTCCGTCCCGCATTATTGTAATGCGCGATCATGCTGTTCCCTCCATCGCGCCGGAAAAG
Organism: Chlorobaculum parvum; assembly: GCA_011372505.1. Classification (GTDB taxonomy): domain Bacteria; phylum Bacteroidota; class Chlorobiia; order Chlorobiales; family Chlorobiaceae; genus Chlorobaculum; species Chlorobaculum parvum_B. The sequence continues at coordinate 2,909 of DRSQ01000142.1, forward strand.
GAGCGGGCCTGCCTGCGCTGCGAGCATTGCCTGGCTGTCTGTCCGGAAGCGGCTCTTTCCATCCTCGGCTTCAGCCCGGATGTGAGTACGCTGCTGAAGGGGCATCTTCCCGAGCCAGATCAGCTCGAAACCCTGATTGCCGGCCGCCGCTCGGTGCGCCGGTACCGGTCAGAGAATCTCTCGCCGGAGCTGATCGACAGGCTCATCGCCGTCGCCTTCTTCGCGCCGACCGGCGTCAATACGCGCAAGATACGCTTCACGGTACTTGACGACCGTGAGAAGACAGCCCGGTTCCGCGACGAGGTGATGAACCGGCTCGTGCGGCTGCTCGAAGAGGGAGCCTTTCCCGAATCGAAAACTTATTACGCCCGTTTCGTGAAGGTCTGGGAGAAGCACAAGATCGACCTCGTTTTCCGCGACGCGCCTCACCTGCTGGTTGTCACGGCCCCGAAAAGCCTCTCCACTCCGAGGGAGGATTGCGTGATCGCGCTGACCACGTTCGAGCTGTACGCGCAGGCCTGCGGCATCGGCACGCTCTGGAACGGCATCGCGACCTGGGCGATCGAACAGATGCTACCCGAAATGCGCCAGCGTCTCGGCATTCCGGATGACCACGCGTTCGGCTACGCCATGCTTTTCGGCAAACCCGCAGTCCACTACGCCCGCACGGTACAGCACCATCCGCCGGAAATTTACAGAGTTCCGTAGCGTGGCTGCATGACGAAGCGGTGCGTCTTCAGCCCATTCGAAGGTTTAGCAGTCGTTTCTCCTACAACTGCTCGAAAAATCCCTCCAGCGAACTCTGCGCCGCCTCGTCATCACTAGCCTTGATAAGCTCGAAGGTCTTGTTTGCAGCTTTCGGGTGCCACAAAGAAATCACTGCGGCTTCGGCGACATCGCCGCGATCGATCGAGCCGGTGATTTTGTCGCCGGTCTCGAAGCGGAGTTCGTGCCGGAAGCTGGGGCCGTCGAGCAGGCCGCCGGGGCGGAGGATGGTGTAGCGGAATCCTGCTTTTCCGTAGAGCTTGCGTACAGCCTCTTCTCCGGCGAGCTTCATGTCGAGCACACGGCCGTATTTGTTGAGCGGATGTTCGGGGCGCGTGACGCCGAGGGAGCTGATGAGCACGAAGGTTTCGACGCCTGCCGCTTTTGCCGCTGTGGCGAGGCGGATTACGCCGTCGCGGTCGATGGCGGACGGGGGAGGAGCGTCGGGGTCCATCACGTTGCCGCCGACGGCGCAGATGAGGGTGTCGATATTGCGTACGGCAGCCTCGACCTCTTCGTCGCTGAGCACCGATCCGATGACGAGTCGGTCAACAATTTCAGGGCCGAACAGCTCGATTGCCTTTTCGCCGGAGCGTACGAACAGCCGGAAATCGATGCTGTGCGCCTGAAGCCGCCGAACGACGAGTTGCCCGGTTCTGCCGGTAGCTCCTGCGACCAGTACGGTTCCGTTAAATGGTGGTTTCATCGTTATATGCCCTTCATTTATTTATTCTTGCCCCGACTTGTCGGGGGTCTGACTCAGTCGGGTGAAGAATCCAGAGAATTTTTGTAATGCTAATAAAATTAGTCAGTTATCAGTTTCTTGCGGAGCAACTGGATTCTTCACTTCGTTCAGAATGCCAATCAAATGCATTTCATGGCTTCACGGAAACATCGAGAACTTGACGTTCATAATCATCGTCAAATCGACGATGGCGTGCAGCACAAAAACGGTGCGCAGGTCGCGATACCAGAAGAATGCCAGCGCCCAGCTCAGGGCTATCATGAGCTGAATCGGGAAAAAGAATGGCTTGAACGGGCTGGTCTGGACGACGTGCTCCGGCAGGATGTTCAGCCAGAAGAGTCCGTGAATCAGGCCGCTGTAAATCATAAAGAAGAGAAAGCCGATGGCGAAGCCTGCCCATTGGTTCTTGGTGACTTTGCCGATGAGCGTCTGGCCAAGGCGGAACATGGTGTAGAACATGAAGGTTTCGGCGATGCCGTTACCAACGCTGAAGATAAGCGCGCTCCAGGGATCGAGAATACGCCCTCCGTCGCTGGTGGAGTTGGAGTAGATGTAGGCGTTCAGGCCAAGAATCACCACCGAGAAAATGAGGAGGCCGATGCGCCGTGTGTCGAATGGCGGATTAGGAGCGGTTAGATCCTTGCGGAAAAACACCACGCCGATGAGGATGGCGATGGCCCAGTAGATGTAGATTTGAAGCGGCGCCGGAATGGTTTCCATTGATCGTGAAGGTTTTGGTTCAGGAAATTTCTTCGACCGGCTCGAAGGCTTCGGCGTGGTAGGAACTGCGCACGAAGGGGCCGGACTGCACGTGCCGGAAGCCGGCTTCGAGCGCGATTTCGCGGTACCGCTCGAACTCTTCGGGCGTCACGTAGAGGCTCACCAGCAGGTGCGCAGCGGTTGGTTGCAGGTACTGGCCGATGGTCACCATGTCACATCCGTGAGCACGCAGGTCGTTCAGAGCGGCATTGACCTCCTCCGCCGTTTCGCCCATGCCGACCATCATGCCGGACTTGGTGGCGAGCCGGAACTGGCGCTTCGCCCGCTCGATGACCGCAAGCGAGTGCTTGTACGAGGCCTGCGGACGCACGGATGCGTAACGTGACGGCACGGTTTCGATATTGTGATTCAGCACTTCGGGGCGCTCCTGCATCACCGAATCGAGCGACTTTTCGTCGCCCTGAAAATCGGGAATGAGGCACTCGATGCTCACGCCAGGATTCACTTCGCGGATCGCCCGGATGGTTTCGACCCAGTGCGCAGCGCCGCCGTCGGCGAGGTCGTCGCGATTGACGCTCGTCAGCACGGCGTGCCGAAGCTTCATCGTTTTCACCGCCTCGGCGATTTTCGCCGGTTCCTCCGGATCGGGCATCGCCGGATGGCGCTCGGTCGCGACCGCGCAGAAGCGGCACGAGCGGGTGCAGACGTTGCCGAGCAAAAGGAAGGTTGCCGTACCTTTCGACCAGCACTCGTGCAGGTTCGGGCACATCGCCGAGCGGCACACGGTGTGCAGGCTGTGCTTGTTGAGCAGCTTCTTGGTCGAAGCGAACGACGAGCCGGAGGTGAGCTTGATTTTGAGCCAGTCGGGTTTCTTTCCGGGACCGGAGTTCATGCGGCGTTGTCGGGCTGAGGGTGAAAAAGTTTTCACGAATATAGCCAATCCTGACAATTATGCCTGCTATCGTCAGATAGACGGGGTGGATGGGGAATTGAAAATCGGTACATTGTTCAAAGGAACTGCTTGGTTCAACTTTTCATTGCTCCGATCATGAAAAAGCTTTTCGTGGTTTTTGTGGCTTTCATCACAGCGGCGCTGCTGCCCGCTCTTGGTTCAGCAAAATCTTCTTCCTGTCCTCTCGGGTTCGGTCTCTACAGCTACGAACAGTACTCGCAAATCAATGCCCAGACCTACTGGAAATGTGATTATCCGGTGTTTGAAAGCTCAAAAATTGGTGACATCATCAATGCGTCAATCCTGAAAGCGGTCGTCAGCCAAACCCCTTCGCCTGACTCGAATCCGGCGGCAGCGAGCGTCGAAGCAGCTGCGAGCGCTTTCATCAAAGAGCGCGACGAGCAGATGAACGATGAGCAGGTGCACTCATGGCCGTGGCAATCGGAGACCACCGGCGAGGTGCTGCTCGACCAGCCCGGCCTGGTGACGGTTTCGATCTTTACCTACGCCTTCACCGGTGGCGCTCACGGCATGAGCGTCACGCAATACCTGGTGTTCGACACGGCCACTGGCAAGCAGCTCGGGCTGACCGATATTTTCGCGCAGGGATTCGAGGCGCAGCTCGACAAGTTGATCGAACGCCGATTCCGGCAGATTCGGGGCTTATCGGAAACTGATCCGCTCAACGGAGAAAAAGGTGGGCTTTTCGAGAACAAAATCAAGCACAACGAGAACTTCGCCGTGACCAGTTCCGGCATTCGTTTCCTCTACAATCAATACGACATCGCCCCCTACGCCGCCGGTCAGATCACCGTCGATCTCTCTTTCGATGACCTGAAAGGCATCCTTAAACCTTTGCCAGATATCAAACCGATCAAACCCTGATGAGCCTGAACCGTCGATCTACCGCGAAAAAACACAATCAATCGCGCTCCCTTTTTTTGCCGATTCTGTGGATAGCATTGCTAGCCGCGTCTCCGAAGTCGGTCTTTGCCAAAGACTACGTACAGGCGAAAGTCGAAACGCTTGAGGTCACCTCGACTAACTACGCCGGACAGCCGCTGTCGTATCCCCAATTGGGAACACCGGAGGTGACGGCGCTCGTTGTGCACATGCCGCCCGGCAGCTCGACCGGCTGGCACAAGCATCCGGTGCCGGTTTACGCCTACATGATCGAAGGCGAACTGACGGTGCGGACGGAGAATGGCGTCGAGAAGAAATTCGTGAAAGGGGAGCCGATCATCGAGGTGCTGAACCTCATGCACAACGGAACCAACACCGGAAAAGAGACCGCAAGCCTCGTCGTGTTTTACACCGGATTCGAGGGCGTGCCAAACGTAATCAAGGCGGAGAAGACAGCCGTTGGAGCAGAAAGTAGCCGCTGATCGCTACAGTATCAAGAAATCGCAAAATTCAGTGCAGAAAGAAATTGGGCTAATGCCCTGATTTATTCCCTGAGGGTAAATACCCCGCCGCTTGCGGCGTAAAATAGCGATTGATGAGCGAGTATCTTCATAAGAGTCATAATGTTACCGTGCTGATGTACCATATGGTGTTTCCAGCAAAATACAGAAAAGTCATATTTGATGGTGAGGTTGACGGGGAGCTGAAAGCGGTATGCTTAGATATAGAAAAGCGTTATCAGATGAATTTTCTTGAAATTGGCAGTGATAAAGATCATGTGCATTTTCTGATTCAGTCAGTTCCGATATACAGTGTG
>DRSQ01000143.1 GCA_011372505.1 Chlorobaculum parvum
ATCTCCTCCGACTTGAGCGTGGTGACCTCGGCGCTGACCGGGCCATCGACGAGGTCGCAGATTTTCTTGATGTGCGCCTTGAAGTCGGCGTAGGTGAAGTTGGCCGGGTCTTTGACGATTTTGGCGATTAGCGACGGGTTGGTCGTGACGCCGTCAAGCACGCCAAGTTCATTGGCAGCGCGGATTTCGTCGAGACTGGCGGTATCGATAAAGAATTTCATAAAACCTCCTCAGGCGTTGACCGGTTTTGCATCGAGCATGGCGTTGAAGTTTCGTACCGGGCGGCCCTCCCAGTCGCGCTTGTGGTAAGCGTATCCGGCGATGAGCGGCATGGCGACGGTGGCTTCGGCGAAGACCATCTGCTCGTAAACCGTATCGACCTTGCCCCACGAGCTAGCCTCCTTGAGCGTCGAGCCGGAGAGCGCGCCGTCGCGTTCGTCGGCCACAGTGATCTGCACGGCGTAGGTGTGCATCGAAACATCTTCGTAGCCAAGTACCTCAGCCGCAACAACGATATCCTGCGTAAAGTTCTTCGGCACGCCGCCGCCAATCATGAAAATGCCGGTCTTATCGTTCTCGATCTTGATTCTGGTCAGCTCGCGGAAATCCTTGACCGAGTCGATGGAGACGTGGTTCTCCGGGCTGTGCCACTGGTGGTGCACCAGGCCGAATCCCGCGGAGCAGTCCGAGAAGGCCGGGCAGAAGATCGGCACGCCCTTCTCGTAGGCTTTATAGACGATGGAATTCTTGTCGAGCCCCTTCTTTTCGATGTACTTGCCCATCTCGACGATGAACTCGCGTGACGAGTACGCGCCGGGCTGCATCGAGTTGGCGATAATGGCCATGGTGTCGTCGCAGACGCGAAGTTCGTCCTCGTCGATGTAGGTGTCGTAGATGCGGTCAATAGCCAGCTCACGCAGCTCGGCGTCATCGGCGAACTGCGAGCCTTTCCAGTGCTTGAAGCCGAGCGCCTCGAAAAAGTCCTGATCGACGATGTTCGCTCCGGTCGAGACGATGGCGTCAACCATGTTGTGTTCGAGCATATCGATGATGACCTGCTTCAGGCCGGCGCTGATGAGCGAACCTGCGAGGGTGAGGATGACGGCGCACTCCTTGTCTTTCTGCATCAGATCAACGATGGAGGCCGCGCGAGCCAGGTTGCGCGCCTGAAACGCCATGTCGGCCATCTCTTCGACCATCGGCACGACGTTATGTCTGGTGATGCCGATGTGCTTGATTGGCTCTTTCAGAAATCCCGCTTTCTGCATCGAACGCTCTTCCATAGGTGACTCCTGTACTATTTTAGATGCTTCTGTTTGATTGTAATACTGAACTGACGAGTTGGACAGCGGCTGTTCATGAGAAAAACCTTGCCCCTGAATTTCTCAGGCCCGAATGCTCAGTTTATCGATTTCGATCCCGATTTCAATTTCGGTCGAAATCTGTTTGTCGATTTTTCACAATGAAGAACCCCGCCGCAAGCAGCGGGGTATCTTGAGGACAACACCTGAATACTTTACGCCGTAAACGGCGGGGTATTTACCCTTAGGGAATAAAAAAGGAGAGCAAGCTGACTATATCACACACTCACATTACCGGATGCTGCTTCCTTCCGGACCTGACATGGTTGGGTAAGAGAATGCTGTATAGGACTTACTCTCCTAAATCTGCTATGTTCTTGTTTTTAACAGCGCCGATCAAACGGGCCGAGTAAAAACAGGCCTCTAATATAGCCTTCTGAAGTTAAAATACAAAAACAAAGCTTTTTTCTTTGTGACAACTGTTATAACTTCGTAACCGTCCCGGGAAACCGCCTCCGGGAGCTTTGGATGGGGCGCAGAAACCGGCGGTTGTGTCATTCTGAACGAAGTGAAGAATCCAGCTTCTTCGGCATTGGCCGACAACTTGTTGGTTAACTGCAAATTACGTGACGTTCTGGATTCTTCGCCCGACTGCATCGGACTCAGAATGACAAGAGATGACAATAAAACCCGCCATAACATCAGATTCCCTGCAAAACAGGAGCAACAAACCCGACCCATGTCGACACAAAGGATTTTAAGCGGGATGCGGCCTACCGGCAAGCTGCACCTCGGCCACTACACCGGAGCACTTGAAAACTGGATCGCGCAGCAGAACCTTCTCCATCCCGACGGAAGCCGGGCTTACGAGACCTGCTTTCTGATCGCCGACTACCACAGCCTGACCACTTCGCTCGACACCTCGATGATCTACGAGCACTCGCTCGACATGCTGGTTGACTGGCTTGCGGCGGGCGTTGATCCGGAGAAAAGCCCGGTGTTCCGTCAGTCGCAGGTCAAGGAGCACGCCGAGCTGTTCCTCGTCTTCTCGATGCTCATCACCAAGGCGCGGCTCGAACGCAACCCGACGCTCAAGGAGCAGGTACGGGACCTGAACATGGACTCGCTGGTCTACGGCCACCTTGGCTATCCGGTGCTGCAGGCGGCGGACATCCTGCTCTACAAGGGCAACGTGGTGCCGGTGGGCGAGGATCAGATTCCGCACGTCGAGATCACCCGCGAGATCGCCCGCAAGTTCAACAGCCATTACCAGCATCCGGCGCTTGGCGACGTGTTTCCCGAACCCGCGCCGAAGATCACGAAGTTCGCGCGGCTCGTCGGCCTCGACGGCAAGGCGAAGATGTCCAAGTCGCTTGGCAACACGATTCTGCTCAGTGACGGCCCGGACGAGGTGCTCGCGAAGATGCGCCCCGCCGTGACCGACACGCAGAAGATGCGCCGTAACGATCCGGGCCGCCCGGAGGTGTGCCTGGTTTACAGCTACCACCAGAAGTTCACCAGCGAAGCGCAGCTTGCCGAAATCGAAGCGGGGTGCCGCTCAGGCGCACTCGGCTGCGTCGATTGCAAGAAAATGTGCGCCGCGAACATCTCGGCGGAGCTGGCTCCGATCCTCGAAAGGCGCAAGCACTACGAAGCGCAGCCGGAGATGGTCAAAGAGATTCTGCACGAAGGCGAAGTGAAAGCCCGGAAAATCGCCGGAGAAACCATGAAAGAGGTCAGAGAGGCGATGAGCCTCGGGGAGAGCAACGCATGATAATACAAAACGATACCAAGCCGAAAGCCTTCATTTTCGATATGGATGGCGTGCTGGTTGATAACATGAGAATGCACGCGCAGTCGTGGGTCGATCTGTTCGCCGACTACGGCCTGTCGGGCCTCGATCCGGAACGCTACCTCGTCGAAACTGCCGGCATGAAGGGCCTCGACGTGCTGCGCTACTTCCTCGATCCGTCAATTTCGCCCGAAGAGGCCGACAAGCTCACCGAGCTTAAGGACATTCTTTACCGCGTGATGAACCGCAACTCCATCGTGGCCATGCCGGGCCTCGAAGCGTTCCTCGACCGCGCGGCAAACGCTAGCGTCCGGCTCGGCATCGGCACGGGCGCGGGGCCGAAAAACATCGACTACGTGCTCGGCCTGACCGGCCTGACGCCGCGCTTCGAAGCGGTCGTCGGCGCGCACATGGTCAAGCACGGCAAGCCCCATCCGGAGACCTTCCTGCAGGTCGCCGAACGACTCGGCGCTGATCCGGCCAACTGCATCGTCTTCGAGGACGCCCTGCCCGGCGCGGAAGCCGCGGGCGCCGCAGGCATGAGCTGCGTAGCGGTCACGACGACCAACGCTCCCGAAGCGTTCGCCGCGTTCGACAACGTCATCACGACCATCGACCATTTCGACGGCCTCCTGCCCGAAGCGCTGCTTGAGCTGTGCGGTGCCGCTAAAACCATGTCTTAACGATTCATACCGATGCGAGCCTTTTTCCTTCCCTTCATTCAGGACGCCCTGCAGAAAGCGGGCATCGAGACCGACAAGGAGATTCAGATCGACAAGCCGAACGACAAGAAGTTCGGCGACTTCTCGACCAACATCGCCTTCCTGCTGGCCAAAGAGGCCCGGAAAAATCCGCGCGAGCTTGCCGCACAGTTGATCGATCTATTCGCCTTTCCGGAAGGCACGGTGACGAAAACCGAGGTGGCGGGGCCGGGCTTCATCAACTTCCATCTCGCCCCGGCATTCTTCATGCGCTCGGCTCAGGAGGTGTTGGCAAAGGGCGAGGCGTTCGGCTGCACGGAGTCGGGCAAGGGGCAGAAGGCGATTGTGGAGTACGTCAGCGCCAACCCGACTGGCCCGCTCACCATTGGGCGCGGACGCGGCGGCGTGCTGGGCGACTGCATCGCGAACCTGCTCGAAACGCAGGGCTACGAGGTGACACGCGAGTACTACTTCAACGACGCCGGACGCCAGATGCAGATTCTGGCCGAATCGGTGCGCTATCGCTACCTCGAAAAGTGCGGGCAGACGGTCGAGTTCCCGGAGACGCACTACCAGGGCGACTACATCGGCGAGATCGCCGAGACGCTCTTCATCGAGCACGGCGATGAGCTAACCGCAACCGAAGAGCTGACGATCTTCAAGGAGAGCGCCGAAGCGGTCATCTTCAGCTCCATCCGCAGAACGCTCGAAAAAATCTCGATCAAGCACGACGAGTTCTTCAACGAGCACACGCTCTACCAGTCGCGCGAAGGCCAGCCATCGGCCAACCGGCAGGTGATCGACGTGCTCGACGCCAAGGGCTTCATCGGCAACTACGACGGCGCGACCTGGTTTTTGACGACCAAGCTCGGGCAGGAAAAGGACAAGGTGCTCATCAAATCCTCCGGCGATCCGAGCTACCGCCTGCCCGACATCGCCTACCACGTCACCAAGTTCGAGCGCGGCTTCGACCTCATGGTCAACGTCTTCGGCGCGGATCACATAGACGAGTACCCCGACGTACTCGAAGCATTAAAGATTCTCGGCTACGATGCCTCGAAGGTCAAGGTGGCCATCAACCAGTTCGTCACCACCACGGTCGGTGGCCAGACGGTCAAGATGTCCACCCGCAAGGGCAACGCCGACCTGCTCGACGACCTGATCGACGACGTTGGCGCGGACGCCACGCGCCTCTTCTTCATCATGCGCAGCAAGGATTCGCACCTGAACTTCGATGTGGAGCTGGCAAAGAAGCAGTCAAAAGACAACCCGGTTTTTTATCTGCAATACGCCCACGCAAGGATTTGCAGCCTCGTGCGTCTTGCCGAAAAAGAGGTCGGCTTCGACGAAGCTGCGGCCACCGGCGAGAGCCTGCCGCTGCTTGACAGCAAACCGGAGATCGACCTCGCCTCCGCGCTGCTCGACTTCCCGGATGTCATCCAGTCCTGCCTGCGCCTGCTCGAACCGCAGAAGATGGTCGAGTACCTGCACACGGTCGCCGAGCGCTACCACAAGTTCTATCAGGAGTGCCCGATTCTGAAAGCCGACGAAAACATCCGCACGGCGCGGCTTGAGTTGTCACTCACGGTGCGTCAGGTGCTGCGCAACGGCTTCAGAATTCTGGGAATTTCCGCACCGGAATCGATGTAAGGAGACGGGACGAAAAGGCGGGCTCAGGAACGATAGAACCCGTGCTCCGCGATGTAGTGGGTGATCGATGGGGGGACAAGCTGGGAAACCGGCTGCCCTGATGCGACAAGCCGCCGGATATCTGTAGCGGAAACCGGCATATCGAAATCGATACGGCGTACCGGCAAGTGAAGCGCTTCCGCATCATGCTGGCAATCCTCATAGCCTTCACGCCCGAAATAGACGATCTGGCAGAGCCCCGGAATTTCCGATGCGGCTTTCCACCGGCCCATCTGCCGATAACTGTCCTCACCTACCAGCAGCAGCAATTCATCGTCGGGATAAAGCCCGGAAAGATGATGAAGCAGATCGACTGTGTATGACGGCCCCGGCTGCTCCATTTCCCACGCACTCGTTTCAGCGAACGGGCCAGTTGCATTGAGCTCATCAGTCAGCAGCTTGGCCATCTTGAGCCGCTCTCTATCAGATGCGTGAGAACCAGATTTGAAGGGATTGCGCGATACCGAGACAACAAGTCGGTCAAGCTGGAGTAGCTCCCGGGCAAACAGGCACATGGCCAGATGGCCGTTGTGTGGAGGATCGAAACTTCCGCCGAAAATCCCAGTCAGCACTACGATTCAGTGTCGCGCACTTTGGAAAAGTGCTCCATAACCTTCTTGTAGGAGCCCTCAACCTCCTTGCTGTTAGCGGGATACAGCTGCTGAAAGCGCTCGATGGTCTGGCGGGCCTCAAACCACTTGCTTCGCCTGATACTTGTATCGATTTTGCCAAGCCATGCAGACTTGACCCACTTCGTATCGGGATACTGGTTGATGATGACATCAAAGTAAATATCGGCAGCGCGGTATTTTTTCAGCCTGACATACTGCTGGGCGATAGAATAGCGGTTATGCGCAAGCCTGTCTCTCAGCTTTAGTATGGCTGATTTGCTGTAGCTGACCGGCGCTTCATTTGAAAGCTGAGACATCGCCGCGTCGTATTTGGCTTTGTACGAAGCGTTTGTCGGATCGACCTTCAGCAGCTCTTTGTACAATTCAGCATCACCTTGCGCCTGGGCTGAATCATCGACCGGATATTCATCCAGATAGGTCGCAAACTCATTGATTGCCTTGACGGTGTACTCCTGATCAAGCTCATAAAAAGGGGAGAGCTTTTCGTAAGACTTGGCAAGCTGGAACTGTGCATTTTTTGCAAAAGGAGAGCCGGGCGTCTGTTGCAAAAGTCTGCGATACATGTCTGCAGCGAGCAGGTATTGCTTTTTCTGGTAATACGAGTTTGCCAGCGAATGCAGCACATCATCTTCCAGATTGCTCGCCCGCGTCGAAAAGAGCAGGGACTCAAGCACTTCAATGGCTTTGCTGTACTTCTTCCTGGCAATCAGGTCAGTGGCCTGCTGATATCGGCTTTCAGCCTGTGAAACTGTTGAAACCTGAGCAACCGGCAACTTCGATGATGAACAGGACGACAAAGTTACAGCGAGCAAAAAAAGACCAGGCAAAATCTTACGTAACGGCATTCTCATAACCGGTTGAGACATAGCGACTTCCTTAGTGCAAATGAATGAATAACAAACAGTTAGCGTGTATTTTCCAACCAACAGACAACCAGCTCCCTGGAATTCATTCCTATGCGAAGCCAGAAAAGACGAACAGGGGCAAGACATGCCGGGTTGTGGAGCTTAGGGGAGTCGAACCCCTGACCTTCTCATTGCGAACGAGACGCTCTACCAACTGAGCTAAAGCCCCGGAATGCAATCACACGGTGTCGTCATTGCATCAAGCTTATTAATATATTTTTTTAGCCGCACAAAAAAAAGCCTGCTCGATGGCAGGCTTTTCAAACACTTTATTTTAAAATCTCAGGCCGGCTCAGCAAGGAGCGAGCTTTTGAGAAGCTGAAGCTGATGCTGGATACTACCGTCGAGAATCGTATCTCCAATTTTGACAGTCACGCCACCGATGAGCTTCTCATCGAGAGACATCTTTGCCCGAATTTTCTTACCAGTACGCTTCGACAGGCCATTGACCAACTCTTTAGCCTGTTCGTCACTGAGTTTGACGGCGCTTTTTACATCGGCGTTAATCACACCGTTACGCTCGTCAAGCAGTGAAGCAAATTCAGTAATCACGCTTGGCAGAAGATTTGCGCGCTTTTTGTGGGCAAGCAGCTTGATGAAAATCATCGTCTTTTCACCAACCTCTTTGCCGAAGATCTCTTCGAGAATGCGAGACTTGAGATCGACATTAATCAGCGGGCTCCTCAGTGCCAGCAATAATTCACGGCTACCGCTGAGAACCTCCTGGATTTTCAGAAGATCTTCAGTCACCGTCTCCAGAAAATTGGCCTCAATGGCCACCTCAAGCAAAGCCAATGCGTATCTGCGGCTTGCAATTGCACTTGACATAGTTCCGAAAGTTTATCAGTTACGCTTGGCTGCCATTTCATTGATCATATCATTGACCACAGCTTTCTGCTTGTCAGCATCGAGCGAGGTGCGAATGATCTTCTCGGCACCCTTGACCGCCATGTCGGCGACCTCGTTACGGAGCACGTCGAGAGCACGGCGTTTCTCCTGCTCGATCTCCTCTTTCGCGGCGGCGATCATCTTCTGGGATTCGGCCTGAGCCTTCTCGGTCAGCTCGGTGCGAACCTTGTCAGCATACTCTTTGCCTTCCCTGATGATCTTGTCGGCCTCTACATCTGCCTTGGCCAGCATTTCCTTGTTTTTCTTCAGAATGGATTCGGCTTCCTCTTTGGCCGTGTGTGCACGGTCAATGGCTGACTGAATTCCCTTTTCGCGCTCTTCGAGCATCGAAATGATCGGACCCCATGCAATTTTTTTCAGAATGACCAGCACAATCACGAACGTGATCGCTGTCCAGAAGATAAGACCAGGATTCGGATTGAGAAGCCCGCCACTGAGAAGAATAATCCCTGACGTTAACATGAACGCTGTTCTTTAACAGATTGATAAAATCCGCCTGCAGCCTTTCAGAAAGAAGTGCCGCAGACGGGTTAAGCTTTTGGCGACGATATCTTACTTCAAGGCGAGAAGCACGCAGATAACCTCACCGAACAGTGCAACACCTTCGATAAGAGCAGCCGCGATGATCATCGTGGTACGAATATCAGAGGTAGCCTCAGGCTGGCGGGCGGTACCTTCTGCTGCCGAAGCAGCGATATTGCCGATACCAAGACCTGCACCGATAACTGCCAGACCAGCGCCGATACCGGCACCCAAGTAACCCAAACCCATTCCTTCCATCTTTAAATTGCCTCCGTGGATTGTTTTGTTTTAAAAGTGAATGCTACCCGTTGTAGCGGTTCTGAAAAAGAATAAAATCCTGTATCAGATCGGGACTCCGGATCAGTGATGACCGGAAGCTTCGAGCTCGTGGCTATCGTGCTCCTCGTGCACGGTTGCAAGACCGATGAACAAGGCAGACAGCATCGTGAAGATGAAGGCCTGAAGAAAAGCAACGAAGATTTCGAGCAGATAAATGAAAATCGAGAACGGAACCGATACAGCCATCGCCACAATGTAGCTCTTCAGAATGAAGCTGATGAAGATCAGGCTGAGGATGACGATGTGCCCCGCCGTCATGTTGGCAAAGAGTCGAACCGTAAGAGCGAAAGGCTTGGTGAACAGACCGATGATCTCGATCGGAATCATGATAATCCAGAGCGACCAGTGGGTGCCGGCGGTCAGGTGCTGGAGGTAGCCCTTGATGCCGTTGGCCTTGATGGCTGCGATCTGGGTGATAAAGAAGGTGAAAACCGAAAGCGTGAGGGTCACGTTGATGTTACCCGTGGCCGTGGAACCGTAAGGAACAAGACCGAGCAGGTTACAGAGCAGAATAAAGAAGAATACCGTAAGCAGGTAAGGCAGATGCTTCTCGTAGCCGTGGCCGATATTGGACTTGGCCACATCGAGCCTGATAAAGTCAACCATCGCCTCCATGGCGTTGGCCAGTCCCTTCGGCGCATTCTTCGCGGTCATCTTGCGGTAGCTTCCGCCAGCCGCGGCGAACACGACGATAAGAATTGCCGAGGCAAGCCAGAGCATCACGACATGCCTGGTAATAGAAATATCATAACCAGCGACGACAATCTGAGGCAGGTGAATCTCGCCGAAAGGCTCGAAGGCGAGCACATGGTTGTCGAGAATGTGATGCATGATGACATCACCAGCCTTCTCCTCGTGCTCTTCGGTAGCCGACGCCGACTCAACCTCGGCGCCGTGAGCCGCGAGAGCTTCTGCCGGAGCGTGAACATCCGCCGGAGCAGCGGCTGCGGGCAGCGATTCATGAGCCGCCATATCCTCATGCGCGGGAGTTGCGCATGCGAGACTGTTCAGGCTCAGAAGAACGGGCACGATCAGTGCCAGAATTTTTGAATTCGCTTTCACTCGCATACCGGCTTGTCAGTTTTTTGCAGCGTTTTTTTCTGTTGGTTCTTTTTCTGGTACGCGAGAATCTCGATTACCAGATACATGCAGTAGAAGGTGATGAAGGATACGACAAAATCGATAGGTTTGACCAGCCCAAGCAGATTGATGACCAGCACCAGCGCCATGACGACCAGAAGTCTGAGCGCCACTCCGCCGAAAACGACCAGCGTAAAAACCTTGGACTCCTTCTCAAAAGCATATTCAAAGAGCAGATAGCCGACCAGGCTATTGAGGATAACCATGAGCCAGGAAACGAAGACTGAACCCATATCAACCGGGTAGCTTGCCGCTCCCCAGTACACAACCCCCCATAAAATGACGGACAAGATAAATAACTTTATAAGAAAATCAAACAACGGCTTCATATCCGTGGATACTTTTCATGATTTCTGCGTTGCTGCTGGTTGAGGTCATGGTTGCGATTGGCTTTCCGGACAATCTTCATGAGCACAAGCCCCATGCCAGCCATGCCGACAAGCACTCCGGCAAGCATCAGCAGCGGCGAGGTGCCGAGTTTCGAATCGGCCCAGTAACCGAGGAACACAAAAAAAGCGAAACTTGCCGCAATCTGCAACCCGACGCCGAGATAATCGGACATCGCTCTGACCGATCTGCCGAACTGGTCGGGGAATTTATCCTTTTTTCTGTCATAAACCATCAAATCTTCTCCTTTGGCGTCACAACAAAATCACACACAGCTATCACTCCCGCAAGAGCCGTCAGGAATCGGTTGTCTTCAGCACAGCCCGATAGACGTTCCAGGTCGATTCGACCAGCGTATCGAGATCACTGTACCGCGGCCTCCAGCCAAGCAGCTCGTGCGCTTTGGCTGACGTGGCGACCAGCACCGGAGGGTCTCCCGGCCTGCGCTCCACGACGCGGGCAGGAATCGGCTGACCGGTAATGCGTCGAGAGGCGTCGAGCATCTCAAAGACGGTGTGACCAGTCTCGCTGCCGAGGTTAACCGCAAGGCTCTCACCGGTTTCGATCACCTTCTCGAAGGCCAGCACATGAGCCTCAGCCAGATCGTTGACATGAATATAATCCCTGATGCAGGTGCCGTCCCGCGTATCATAATCCTCGCCGAATACGAGCAACTCCTTGCGCATCCCAACGGCGGTCTCCATAACGAGCGGGAGCAGATTGGCCGTGGTCAGCTCAAACCCGCGAACTCTTCCGCGAACGTCGTAGCCGGCGGCGTTGAAATAGCGAACCGAAGCAAACTTCATCCCCTTCAAGCGTTCATACCATTCAAGCATCCGTTCGATTTCAAGCTTGGTGAAGCCGTAGTAATTGGATGGCTCTTTGGGATGATTCTCGTCAATCGGCAGATAAACCGGATTTCCGAAAATGGCCGCGGATGAAGAGAACAGAAAGCAACGAATGCCGCTGGCCGCCGCCGCGTTGATCACCGAAACCGCGCCGCAGATGTTGTTCGTAGAAAAAATCTCCGGCCTCACCATCGACTCCCCGGCAGCCTTCAGGCCCGCCAGGAGGACGCAGCCGTCGAAACCCCGCTGCATGACCGCGGTCATAGCATCGCTGTCGAGAATATCGCCCTGAACAAAATCGGCCTCCTCGAACAGGTTCATCTCGCGCCCCGTCGAAAGATTGTCATACACCGTCACCTCGTAGCCTCGATCGAGAAACTCACGAGCCACATGACTACCGATATAGCCAGCACCGCCAATAACGAGAATTTTCATAGCCGAAGCACAAGGTTGTGAGTTTCAGGAAAGCCAAAGATAACACTTCCTGACGGAAAAAGAGCGGAAAGATCGTGCCGGGATATGCCCTGTAGCAGCTCTTCGACAAGCCCCCCCCCTTACTTTTTTGAGCAGCACTCAAAATCACGTTCTCTGCCACATCTCGAAAACGTCGTTGTCGGTCGAGGCCTGCATGAGCCCAAGGCTGCAAACTCATGCACACTTGGAACTGCCTGATGAAATGCACAACTTCAAATTGGTGAACACGCAAGCACATTGCTGCAAACGAACGAGCGAAAAATCATGCCTCAGAGTTCCGCAATAACCCCACTTCTGCCCTCTATTTTCAACGGCATTCCCGGACTTGTGGCGCTTCAGACGACCCGCACCGGAGGAGTAAGCGCCCCGCCGCTGGAGTCACTGAATCTCGGGACGCATGTCGGTGACGATCCAGAGCATGTTCGGGAAAATGAGAGGAGACTCTACGAGCATCTGAAGATCAGCCCAGAAAGCATCGTTACCACGAGCCAAGTTCACGGCACAGAGGTCGCGCTCATCAGCGAGCCGGGCAATCTGCATGGCTATGACGCACTCATCACCAAAACTCCCGATCTTTTCGTCGGCATTCTGACCGCTGATTGCTACCCGATTTTGATCCACGACCGCCGAACCGGAGCCTGCGGGGCGGCACATGCGGGATGGCAGGGCACGGCAGGTAGGATAGCCAAAAAGACCGTCGAAGCCATGAGCAAAGCTTTCGGGACCCATCCGGAGGAGTACCTCGCCTGGGTCGGCACAGGCATTTCCGGCGAGCACTACGAAATCGGTACGGAAGTGGCCGTCCGATTCAGCATCAGCCACCTTAAACCCTCACCATCCGGCGAAGGGCGGCAACTGCTTGACCTTTCAGGGGCCAACCGCGACCAGCTCATCGAAGCGGGCATTCCTCAGTCACAGGTACATTGCTCGAAGTTCTGCTCATACCGTGACGCCGACCGCTTCTTCTCCTATCGCCGCGATAACGGCAAAACCGGGCGAATGCTAGCACTGATCGGGCTCAGGCCTTCTTCAGCCCTCTGACAGCCACCAGCATCGTCCCGAGTTTCTCTTCTAGCGCCTTGAGCGTAGCCAGATCGCTCTCGGAAAGGTCATCGGAAACAACATCGTAGGTGGAGAAGGAAAGCAGGGTCTTGCCGAGCTTCTGTTCGAGGGAGCGAATCTCTTCGAGTTGCTCTGAGGTGAGTTTGGACAGGCTGGATAACATGATGCATCTCCTTATTATG
This sequence comes from Chlorobaculum parvum, assembly GCA_011372505.1. GTDB lineage: Bacteria > Bacteroidota > Chlorobiia > Chlorobiales > Chlorobiaceae > Chlorobaculum > Chlorobaculum parvum_B. Next base: position 12,884 of record DRSQ01000143.1, read on the forward strand.
CGCCAGGTGACGCTGTTGAACGATTCTGAGGGAATCCAGAGAACATCCCGCCCTGAAGAGCGGCGAATTTATTGGGCTCGCTGTTGGTTAACAGCTCTTTTTGGTCTAAATTGGCAATTCTAAATAAAGTGCGTCGGCACTTCCATTTATTACCCGTCTCTTATATCTAATAAAGATAATTATCGACAATGAGCAACAATGACCTCCTGAACTACTACCACAGGGCTAACGAGCTGGTCTTCAAAGGCCTCATCGAGTTCAGCTGCGTGAAAGCCGCCATCGAACTCGATCTGTTCAGCCGCATGGCCGAAGGCCCCAAGGACCTTGCAACGCTGGCTGCTGAAACCTCTTCGGTGTCACCCCGTCTCGAAATGCTTCTTGAGACGCTCCGCCAGATGCGTGTTATCAGCCTTGAGGATGAAAAATGGTCATTGACTCCTTTTGCCGAGTACATGTTCTCCCCCAACCCGAAAGAGCCGAACCTGCATCAGACCCCGGTTGCCAAGGCGATGGCGTTCCTTGCCGATGATTTCTACATGGGCCTTGCCGACGCCGTCAGGGGCCAGAAAAACTTCAAGGGCCAAGTGCCCTATCCGCCGGTCACCCGCGAAGATAACCTCTACTTCGAGGAAATTCACCGCAGCAACGCCAAGTTCGCCATCCAGCTCCTGCTCGAAGAGGCAAAACTTGACGGCGTCAAGAAGATGATCGACGTCGGCGGCGGTATTGGCGACATTTCGGCTGCCATGCTCAAGCACATCCCGGAACTCGACTCCACCATCCTGAACCTGCCGGGCGCGATCGAGCTGGTTGACGAAAACGCTGCCGAGAAGGGCGTTGCCGACAGGCTCCGCGGTGCCGCGGTCGATATTTACAAGGAGGACTATCCGGAAGCCGACGCGGTCATGTTCTGCCGCATCCTCTACTCGGCAAACGAGCAGCTCACCGAGATCATGTGCAAAAAGGCGATGGACGCCCTTCCGTCTGGCGGGCGCCTGCTGATTCTCGACATGGTCATCGACGATCCGGAAAATCCTAACTTCGACTACCTGAGCCACTACATCCTCGGCGCGGGAATGCCGTTCTCGGTGCTCGGGTTCAAGGAGCAGTCTCGCTACAAGGAGATCCTCGAAAAGCTCGGCTACAAGGACGTTACCATGGTCAGAAAGTACGATCACCTGCTCGTTCAGGCTGTGAAACCCTAAGAGCAGAAAAGAATTTCCTGACTTGTCTTCGCTGAAAAGGCTGCCTCATCGGGCAGCCTTTTCTCGTATAGTCCCTTTTGGGCTCTTCTCTGCAAAAAAGGCCGGCGCAAGGCATACCCCTAATTCCCCCCCCATTATCCATTGTCAATTAATCAATTGGACAATTGCTCTTCCGACCGTACAGCTCGTGAGCCTGGCGGAGAATCTCTTCGCTGAAGTCCGGGTGGGCGATGGTGGCGAGGGCTTCGGCTCGCTGGCGCATGTTCTTGCCGTGCAGGTTGACGATGCCATATTCGGTAACGACATACTGCACGTGCGCCCGGGTGGTCACGACGCCTGCACCGGGTTTGAGCTGCGGCACAATGCGCGACTGCCCTTTGCGGGTGGTCGCAGGCAGGGCGATGATCGGCTTGCCGCCGGGCGAGAGCGCCGCGCCGCGGATGAAGTCCATCTGACCGCCAACGCCTGAGAAGTGACGGGTGCCGATGGAATCGGCGCAAACCTGCCCGGTCATATCGATTTCGATGGCACTGTTGATGGCCGTCACTTTAGGATTCTTTCTGATCTCCTTGGTGTCGTTCACGTAGTCCGAACCGAACATCTCGACCAGCGGATTGTCGTCCACGAAATCGTAGAGCTTGCGGCTACCAACAAGAAAGCTCGCCACGATAATCTCATTGTGCGTCCTCTTGTGACGACCCGTCACCACGCCCTTTTCAACCAGATCAACCACGCCATCCGAGAACATCTCCGAATGGATGCCCAGATCCTTGTGGTTCGTCAGCGCGGCAAGCGTGGCGTCAGGAATTGCACCGATACCCATTTGCAGGGTCGCGCCATCCTCGACGATAGAGGCGATGTGCCGACCGATCTGTCGCTCGACGTCGGTCAATTCGTGCGGAGGAATCTCCGGCAGCGGGTCCTCAACCTCGACCAGCGCGTGAATCTTGCTGACGTGCAGCAGCCCTTCGCCGTGCGTGCGCGGCATGTGGGGGTTGATCTGCGCAATCACGTGCTTTGCCGTATGCACGGCGGCCCTGGCCGCATCGACCGATACGCCGAGCGAGCAGTAGCCGTGGCGGTCGGGTGGAGAAACGTGCACCAGCGCCACGTCGAGCGGCATGACGTTGTCGTAGAACAGCGCAGGCACGTCACTCAGAAAGATCGGGATAGCATCGGCATAACCGCACTGCACCGCCGAGCGAACGTTCCGACCGACGAAAAAGGCGTTGAGCCTGAAGCTTTGCTGGTACTCGGGCCTGACGTAGGCTGCATCGCCCTCGGTGTGCAGGCTGACGATCTCAACGTCACGCAACTGCCCAGCACACCCGACCATTGCGTCAACCAGCCGCTGCGGTGTTGCGGCCGCGGTATGAATGAACACTCTGTCACCCGATTTGATCGCCATGACGGCATCTTCAGCAGATATTGTCCGGTAGGACATGAACGTAATCTCCTTGTTGAACTGTTTGCGGGTATTCCGCTCCTCGGCCGGCTCTCAGCGGCTATTAAGAGGTGGACACCACGAAAATGTTTTAATGAACACCTTGCTTCTGAAACGAATGAGAAAACAATGTTGTCAGATGTGGGGCCAAGAAAAGCGGCCTCGCCCTTTTCCCGGCATGCCTTACAGCAGGGGAGAGCTGTTTTTCCGACGCAGATAGGCCGGAGTATCAGCCGAGCCTTTGTCAATCTGTTCGTCATCGCCACTCTCGGGCTTAAGCGGCTTCTTGCCTCCCGCAGGTTCCCCGACACGGCCGATGTCAAAAGGCTCCGAAATGGAGAGATTTCTACGGATATAGGCAGGAATCTTGCGATCCTCAACCACCTGCTCGGGTACCCCGACTGCTGTCGGATGCGCCGGACGGCCAAAACCCTGCGCCACAGGTGGTGAAGACGTCGAGGACTCCTTGCGGGCTGATGATGGTGAGGAGGCCTGCTGCTCCTGCTCCACTCTTTTGAAGCCGGTGACGATCACCGTCACGCGAATCTCACCCCCGACCTGCGGCTCATCGACATAACCGTTGATGATTTTGGCCTCGCTGCCGACCTGCTCTTCGATGTAGTTCATGGCATCGGCAATGTCGCGCATGGTCACGTCGCCTGTGATGTTCACAAGCACACCCTTGGCGCCACGCATCGCGACCCCCTCCATCAGCGGGCTGGTGACGGCATCCGACACGGCTTTCAGAGCGCGACGTTCACCAGCGGCGGCCGCTGAGCCCATGACTGCGTCGCCCGCGCTCTGCATAATGCTGCGGACGTCGGCAAAATCGACGTTGACGTGCCCGTGGTGGGTGATGATGTCGGCAATCCCCTTGACTGCCCGGAACAGCACATCGTTAGCCATGTTGTAGGCCTCGGTGGCGCTGACCCCCTCATCGGCGATGCTCAGAATTTTCTCGTTTTCGACGATGATGAGCGTATCGATATACTTGCGCAGTTCCGTGATGCCGCCGTCGGCGATGCGAGCCTTGATCTGCCCCTCGAAGCTAAATGGTCGGGTGACCACACCGATGGTGAGAATGCCCATGTTGCGGGCAATGGAAGCTACGATGGGCGCTGCGCCAGTGCCGGTTCCCTTGCCCATGCCCGCGGCAATAAAAACCAGATCTGCACCGCGCAGCTGGGTGGCAATCAGTTCACGATCATCCTCGGCTGCAAGCCGTCCTTTGCCCGGATCGGCTCCTGCGCCCAAGCCGTTAGTCGCCTTCTTGCCAATCTGCACCCGCACCGAAGCTTTCGAGTTCAGAAGCGCCTGGCGGTCGGTATTGAACACCACGAATTCGGCGCCGCTGATCTTTCGGTCGATCATGTTGTTGACCGCGTTACCGCCGCAACCGCCGACGCCGACGATCTTGATGTTGACTCCGCTGCCCTGATCTGCGTCGAACAGGCCCGGATCGAGTTCAAATGCCATACTGATCTATCCCTTGTTTATTCTGTCATTGCAAGGTGCATTCTGTGCTATAACTATAACTGGTCCCAGAACTTCTTGAGCCGATCCACAAACTTGTTGCCCGCAAATTGATCCTGGGAAGAATCGTCGCCTGAACCATCCAGATCGGATGACCGAGAAGCTCCCGCGCCAGAATCCTGTCCGGCAGCCGAAGGCTCGGCCATGCCGTGATCCTGCTCAAGATTGTTTTCCAGCGAGTGGGCGACGAGGCCCATGACGGTTGCGTACATCGGATTGTTGACCGCATCCTTGATGCCGCCTGACACCCCTTCAGGATAACCGGTGCGCACATCGAGGCCAAGAATATCCCTGGCCAGCTCCACGGTGCCCGGCAAAAGCGAACCGCCTCCGGTAATGATCGCTCCCGCGTTCAGATATTCGTAATAGCCCGAGCGCTTGATGATGTCACGCACCAGCTCGAAAATCTCCATCATGCGAGCTTCGATGATGACGGTCAGCGAGCTTTTCGACAGGGACTTGCGTGGGCGCCCCTCGATGCCGTCGATCGTAATCTCCTCGTCCTCTTCAATCAGGTTCGACCAGGCGCATCCGTGCTGAATCTTCACATTTTCTGCGACGTCGTTGAGCGCCTTCACGCCGTAAGCAACGTCGTGCGTCACGTCGTTGGCCGCCACCTTGATCACCTCGGAGTAGCGGATTGCGCCATCGATGTAGATGGCGACCTCGGTGGTTCCACCGCCAATGTCGATCACCACCGTACCGCTCCGTTTCTCGCTTTCTTTCATGACAGCCAGCCCGGAGGCAACCGGCTCGAAGGTCATGGCGTTGACGTCGAGGCCCGCCTTTTCGATGCACTGCTTGATGTTGCGGATCTTGGTGCGAAGCCCCACGACGATATAGGCGCTGCCGCGCATAATCATGCCCGCCATGCCAATCGGATCGAGCACCCCCTCCTGGTCATCGACGATGAACTCCTGCGGAATGACGTGGATGATTTCGTGGTCGATGTCGAGGTAGCGGATGTTGGTCTTGGCCTTTTCGAGGAAGCGCCGCACGTCGGACTCGTTGACGATGCCCGACTGGTTGACGCTGATTTCGGAATTGCTGTAGATGCAGTGAACGTGCGCACCGGAAATACCGACGTTGACCCCCTTGATTTTGATCGATGACTCGCGCTCCGCATCGGCAACCGCCTTTTTGATGGCGTCAACCGTCTTGTTGATGTTGACCACCGTAGCCCGTTGCAACCCTTCGGAGTTAGCGCGCCCCTTGCCGAGCACGTTGAGCTTGCCGAGATCATCCTTTTCGGCGACAACGACGCAAACCTTGGTAGTACCTATATCGAGACCGATTACAATATTGCTCTTGAGCATGAGGTGTTCTGTGTTCAATGTTGGGCGCCGCTATTAACCTTGTTCCAAAACCCGATAACCACGCGTAAGGACGAGTCCGGTACGCTCAGCACTCTTCGTTTCGTCCACCTTGGCCTTGGGCTTCTCACGATTAATAATAGAGAGTCCCTGATGTTCATCGTTATGTCGAGCGCCTTCCGGTAATGCGGGTGGGGCCTATGGCACGACAAGCTTTTCCTCCGGTTCACTGGCGAACACCCTGTCCCGGAAACGAAGATCGACCGACTCGTAACAATCTATACCTTTTTTGGCTACAACCTGTTGCCAGAATATCTCGAATTTTTTCAATTTTTCCTTGAAATTCCCCGCATTGCCGACAACAAACCGGATGGAAGAACCGGCTACGGAAAACCAGGTCCGGTTATCCGGCTCCAGATGAATTTCCGAGAGCAGCAGTCTGGCATGTTGCGTGGCGGAAAATGCTTCGAGCAGCGGGAACAGGATTCGGCGGTCGGCCTCGTTGAGCCGCTTCCGGCCGCTGGTGCTTGTCCATTCGAGCCGTCCCGCGCCCGAGACCTTCACGAGGCGGTTGAAACGAGCTGAAATTCCGTCGTCGGGCAGCACGACGCCATCGGTGTCGATCATCATCTCCCGCTCGCCCTCCACGAGCAGCGCCGCCGGCTGCCGCTCTTCGAGGGTCACCCGCAGGATACCGTTCAGCTCCTTGCTGACAGCCATGCTCCTGATCCACGGCTCCGAAGCGAGCGCCCGGCGCACCTCGTCGATGTCAACCTCCTCCAGCGGGCGATTTCTGAAACGGTGGAGCCGCTCTTCGAGGGCGGAGAGTTCGATGAGATTAGCACCCGTGACGACAACCTGTTCGACCGTCACCCCCTCCTTCCACTGCGTCGCGTACCAGGCGAGCGCGGTCACAGCCATGAGCAGCAGCGCCGTCAGGGTCGCGACAACCGGCGTCGCGCCGAACAGCCGGCGCAGCTTGCCGCCTCGCGGAGCGGGAGCTTCGGCGTCGGGTGTCAGGGCGCTCAGCGGCTCCTCGAGCCAGCGGTCACGCTCCTGCGGCTCCATCGTCCGACGCTCCGGTTGCGGTTGCGCCCCCGGCGCACATCGCCGCGAAGCGGGTGGCCAGATGGGTGATGTCGCCCGCGCCCATGAAGAGGATCAGCGTGTCGGGCGCGGCCTCCTGCCGGAGCGATGCGAGCAGCTTTTCGCCATCCGGAGCAAAACTCACCTCTTTGGCCCCGGCCTTGCGCGCCGCCTCGGCCACCAGCTCGCCGGTCACGCCGGGATAATCCTCGGCGCGCTCCCGCGACGGGAAAATTCCGGTCACGCAGATTGCATCGGCCCGCGAGAGCGCCCAGCCGAACTCGACGGCGAACTCCGCAGTGCGAGAGTAGAGGTGCGGCTGGAAGACCGCCACGATGCGATGCCCTTTCCAGCTTGCCCGCGCCGCCCGGACGGTCGCCTTGACTTCGGAGGGGTGGTGGGCGTAGTCGTCGATGACGAGCAACCCGTCGTCGCCTTTGAACTTTGTCTGGAAGCGGCGGCGCATCCCGGTGTAGGCTCCGAGTCCGGCGATGATCTTTTCGGGCGGCAGACCGAGTTCGAGGCCGACTGAAAAGGCGGCCAGCGCGTTGAGCACGTTGTGACGCCCCGGTACGCCGAGCTGCACGCCGCCGAAGCGCTCGCCGAACGCTTCGACCGTGAACGATACGCCCCCCTCGACCGGCTCTATCTGTGTTGCCATCACATCGGCAGGCTCCTCGATGCCGAAGGTGGTGTACCGGCGGTTCAGGCGCGGAATGAGGCTCCGGATTTCAGGCCAGTCCACACAGCAGATCACGCGCCCGTAAAAGGGCACCTTGTTGGCGAACTCAGCAAAGCTGTCGCGCAGGTTGTCCATCGTGCCGTAAGTGTCCATGTGCTCCGATTCGAGGCTGTTGACCACCGCGATAGTCGGGGTGAGCTTCAGGAAAGCGCGGTCATACTCGTCGGCCTCGATCACCATGTACTTGCCCTTGCCAACCACCGTGCTGCCCTTCAGGTAGTCCGACACACCGCCGATCATCACGGTCGGCAACTGACCGGATTCGAGCAGCATGGTCGCGATCATCGCTGTGGTACTGGTCTTGCCGTGGGTGCCTGAGACGCAGACGCCGACCTTGTAGCGCATCAGCTCGCCAAGCATCTCGTCGCGTTTGATGACCGGAATGCCGAGCTTTTCGGCAGCCTGAATTTCAACGTTGCTGCCAGGCCGCACCGCCGAGGAGTAAACCACCACATCGCTTTCTCCAACATGTTCGGCCTCATGGCCCCGCCAAACGACCGCGCCAAGCTCACGCAACTTGTCAATCACCTCGCCCGAAGCCAGGTCGGAACCGCTGACCGAAAAGCCAGATTTCAGCAACAGCTCGGCGATAGCGCTCATGCCCGCGCCACCGATGCCGACGATATGCACATTCCTCGTTCTGCCCAGATCCATAGTAACTCCCACTCCTTACGATTTTGATAGCGCAATGATTCTTGCCGCCAGCTCGGCTGCCGCTCCCGGATGCCCCTCGCCTCTGGACGCATGGCCCATCCGGTCAAGCCGCTCGGAGTCACCGAGGAGATCGAGAATCGTTTCCAGCGACGCATCGTCGGCAAGATTGGTATCCTCGATCATAATCACCGCTCCGGCGTTGACGAGCGCGCGCGCATTGTGGCGCTGGTGATCGGCAGCCGCGTAAGGGTAGGGCGCGAGCACCGAGGGTTTGCCGAGATTGGTCAGCTCGGCGAGGCTTGATGCGCCCGCACGGCACAGCACCAGATCGGCCGCGCCGTACGCCTTGCCCATCTCCTGAATGTACGGGCCAAGCCAGCACGTAGCTGATGGCGAAACCTCCGACTGAACCCGCTCCGCATCGAGAGAACCAGTCTGCCAGATGAGATTCACCTTGCCGTCGAGCCGATCGCAAAAGCGAAGCAGCGCATTGTTGATCGCCCTCGCCCCACGGCTTCCGCCAAACACCAGCAGCGTCGGCAGATCGCTTCGGAGACTGAAAAAGTCGAGGCAGGCCTCGCGCGGCTCGGCGGGAAACTCGCGAGCCGGGTTGCCGGTCACGAACACCTTTGAGCTATCGCCGAAAAATTTCCGACTTTCAGCGAACGACAGATGCACCTCCGAGGCCATTCGGGCCAACATGCGAGTAGTCACGCCCGGAAAGGCATTCTGCTCCTGAATCAGCGTCGGGCATCCCGAAAGCTGCGCAGCCAGCAAAAGCGGCGCGCTCACATAGCCACCCGTGCCGACCACCACGTCGGGATGCTCCTTGCGTATGATCGACAAAGCCTGCGCAAGCGAGGAAGCGAAATCCTTCAGCACACCAACGTTCGCCGCCAGATCGCGCAGCGAGCGCCCACGCTTCAACCCCCGAACCGGAAGCAGATGCAATCGATAGCCGAGACGCGGCACCTCAGTGGCCTCAATGCCCGCAGTGGTACCCGCGAAAGAGATTTCGACGCCGGGCACGCGCTTCTTCAGCTCGGCGGCCATTGCCACGCCGGGGTAGAGATGACCACCGGTTCCCCCTCCGGCAAACAGCACTTTCATGATGCACCTCCTTTTGAACCCAGCATCGCCTCGGCCCGCCTCGCGATCTCCTCCTTTTTCCGGTAACGCGAAATACTCACCAGCATCCCGATACCGAGTGAATTGAACAGCAACGCCGTGCCGCCGTAACTGATGAAGGGCAGCGCCACACCGGTGGTCGGCATCAGATGGCTGGCCACAGCAATGTTGATGAAGGCATACAGCACGATGGCAAAAGTCACTCCCGTGGCCACATACCGCCCGTAAAGATCAGGAGCGTGCTTGGCAATGATGATGCCGCAGGCAAACAGCCCGGCGAAGAGCAACAGCAGCACCAGCGCACCGATAAAACCGTACTCCTCGCCAATGACTACGAACACGAAATCGTTGTAGGAGAGCGGCAGATAAAGCTCCCGCTGCTTGCTTGCCCCGAGGCCCAGACCGAACAGACCGCCATTCCCCAAGCCAATCAGCGCCTGGCGCACCTGATAGCTCAACTCGTTTTCACCACCGACAAAACCGATCAGCCGAGCCATCCGGTATGGGGCAGCGATCGCAAACACCCCGGCGATCGGAATCAGCGCTGCCGCTGTGGCGAGCAGATACTTGACCCTGACGCCGCCGATGAACATCAGCGTAAAGCCTATCAGCGCAATGAGCGATGAGGTGCTGAAATTGGGCTCGAGCGCAACAAGGATGACCACGGTCATCAGCAGAATCAGCATCGGATAGTAACCGGTGTGCAAATCCCTGATGTGGCTTCGCTTGTCGGCAAGCATCCGCGAAAAGTGCAGGATGATGGCATACTTGGCCAGATCGGATGCCTGAAATTTCAGCAGGCCGACTCCGAACCAGCGGGCTGCGCCGTGAATGACCCCGAACAGTTTGAGCAAAAGCAGCATGGCCAAAGCGACGATGCTCAGGAACAGAAACAGTTTGCTGACCTTTCTGAGCAGATGGTAGTCGATGTGCCCGACAACAAAAATCACACCCAGCCCGAGCGACGCAAAGGTAAGCTGACGCCAGAGGAAGTACTGCGGGTTGGCAAATTTCTTCTCCGCCCAGCCAGCACCGCTGCTGTAAACCACAACGATGCCAATGCACATCAGCACCACGACGATGAAGAGCAGCAGCTTGCCCGCGATGGCTTCGCCGCGGAACGGTTGCGCCGGGAGCAGCTCCGGGACGTCCGCCGGACTGTTCGCCATATCGTAGTTCATCATGATGTCATCTCCTGAACCAGTTGCTTGAACCGCCGGCCACGCTCCTCAAAATTGGCGAACATATCGAAGCTTGAACAGGCGGGCGAAAAGAGCACGCTGCCGCCGGATTTCGCCGACCGACAGGCCAACTCGACAGCCTCCTGAAGCGACGTGGCCTCGACAACCGGCACAACGCCACGGAACGCCTCGGCAATCTTGCCGCGCGACTCGCCGATGGCCACGATGCAGGCGACCTTCTCCTTCACCAGCGCTTCGATGAAGCTGTATTCGTTGCCCTTGTCGCGCCCGCCGGCGATGAGAACCATACCCGCCGGAACGGTCTGGAGCGCCTGCCGCATGGCATTGACGTTGGTAGCTTTGGAGTCGTTGATCCAGTCCACGCCGCAGAACGAGCCGACAAACTCCTGCCGGTGCTCAACGCCACCGAACTCCGAGAGGCTCCGGCGCATCGCATCGTCCCGAACACCTGCCGCACGGGCGGCCGCCACTGACGAGAGCACATTGTACAGGTTGTGCTCACCGCGAAACCCCGGCTTCATAACCTCATCGACCGGCATGAATTGCTCCGTCAGGCCAGCCGTCCGGATAACAATCCAACCGTCTGCCACCGAAACGAAGTACTCCGAAACACCCTCAAGCGGCTCGGCCTTCAAGCCGGTGCGCACCACTCTGAACGGCCAAGGCCTGTCACCCTCGAAATGGGCGCGCAGCAGTGGATCGTCGTGGTTATAAATCAGCGTATCCCCGGCCTGCTGTGAGGCGTGGATGTGGAACTTCGCTCTGGCATAGGCGTGGATGTCGCCGCCATAGCGATCCATGTGGTCGGGCGTGATGTTGGTCAGCACGGCAATGTTTGGCCGGAACGAGCTGCACCCTTCGAGCTGGTAGCTGCTCAGCTCCAGCACGGCGATGTCGTCCTGCCCCATGCCGGCAACCTCCGAAGAAAAGGGGGTGCCGATGTTGCCCACGCTGAACGCGCGGTAGCCTCGACTTCTGCCATCCTCCCGGCAGATGCTGTGAATGAGTGTGGCCGTGGTGGTCTTGCCATCCGTTCCGGTAATGCCGATGATCGGCGCCCGGCAGAACCAGGAGGCCAGTTCGATCTCGCTGACCACCGGAATGCCACGCGCCTCCATCTCCCGGATAACCGGTGCGGTACGAGGAATACCGGGACTGACCACGCACAATTCCGCCTCAAACACCCTCTCTGAGTGCCCGCCCTCTTCGAACGGCACGCCAAGCGCCTGCAGTTGCTCCGCAGCTTCAGCTTTGAGGCTACCGAACTCGCTGACCAGCGGACGCGCTACGGCACTGGCAAGCAGGCCAGCCGCAGCCACTCCGCTTATTCCGGCGCCGATAACCGACACCGCAACTCCTTTCAGCGCTTCCGGTTTCACGTTATCTCAGTTTCAGGGTCATAAGGCTAGTCAAAAACAGCAGGATCGAGATGATCCAGAAACGGATGACAATCTTCTGCTCCGGCCATCCCTTGAGCTGGAAATGGTGATGCAGGGGAGCCATCAGAAAGATGCGCCGCCCCTCTTTAAACCGCCATTTGGTGAACTTGAACCACGCCACCTGCATGGAAACTGACAGCGTCTCGATAAAAAAGATTCCAGCCAGTATCGGCAGAAGCAGCTCCTGCTTGATCATCAGCGCGATCACCGCAATGGCGCTGCCAAGGGCGAGCGAGCCGGTGTCGCCCATGAAGACCTCGGCCGGATTTGAGTTGAACCAGAGGAAACCCACGCAGGCCATGACAATTGCCATGCTGACCACAGCGATCTCACCAGCCCCGGAGATAAACGGAATGCTCAGGTACCCCGCATAGACGGCGTTACCGCCAAGGTATGCAAAGAGGCCGAGAGCCATCGTCACGATCGCCGCGTTACCCGCCGCCAAACCGTCGAGGCCGTCGGTCAGGTTCACCGCGTTTGAGACCGCCGTAATGATGAAGATCACCACCGGGATGTAGAAAATGCCGTAATCGACCGAGAAGTTTTTCAAGAACGGGACGCTCGTTTTGGAAAGCAGCACCGAAAAAGCCGGATCGTTCCAGGTATAGAAACCGACGACAAGACCGAGGGCGATCTGGCCAACCAGCTTGTACTTACCGGCAAGCCCGCCCTTGATCTTCAGCACCACCTTGCGGTAATCGTCGATGAAGCCGATCAGCCCCATCCAGAGTACAGCAAGCATGATCAGCCACACATGCGGATCATCGAACTTGGCCCAGAGCAGGGCCGAAATTTCAACCGCCAGAATGATGAGAAGGCCGCCCATCGTGGGGACATCCTTTTTCTTGCGATGCTCCTCCGGCGCCTCCTCCTTGACCGGTTCGACGAAGTGGGATTTAAGAAAACGGATGAACGCCGGCCCTACAAACACGGTGATCAAAAGAGCGGTAATGGCTGCCGCACTCGCCCTGAAGGTCAGGTATTCGATCACCCGCATTCCCGGCGGGTTGAACAGTTCGTTGATATATCGAAGAAGATAATAGAGCATTGGTCAATCAGATACTTCCTTAATTGGGGTCATTCGTTTCACAAGCGCTTCGGCAGCCAGTTCAAGCTTCATGCCACGTGAGCCTTTGAAGAGCACCGCATCGCCTGATTTGACATAGTCGCCGAGGAAGGCGTCGAGATCGTCCATGGCGTCAAAATGGCCGAGGCAGCGCTCTTGAGCGTTCCGGCAGCAGGAGGCGGCAAGCGGCCCGATGGTGACACAGCCGTCGATCGGCAGCTGGCGAATATAGTTGCCGATCGATTCATGTTCAAGCACCGCGTTGCCGCCCAGTTCGAGCATATCGCCGAGCACGGCGAGCTTGCGCCCGGAGCAGTCGAGACCGGCAAGCGTGTCGAGCGCCAGGCGCACCGAGTCAGGGTTGGCGTTGTAAGTGTCGTTGAGCACCACGACGCCGTCCACCTCCAGCAGTTCCATGCGCTTCCAGCCGCTGGCGGGCATCAGTTCGCCAAGACCGCGAGCGATAGCATCCGGTGCAAGGCCGAAGTGTGCGCCAACCGCCGCCGCTGCCACGGCGTTCGTGACGTTGTGGCGGCCGATGAAGTTCATCGCAACCGGCTGGCGGATTCCAGCTTCGGAACAAAGCGTGAACGCGATGCGGCCCACCCGGTCGCTGCCGACCTCATCGGCCCACCACGCACGCGGCTCGCCCGGCATTGCTCCGTAGCAGATTTTCCGCGACAGCGAAGCTCCGACCGCGGCAAGACGATGATCGTCGAGATTGACGAAGGCCGTGCCGCCGCTCGCTTCGAGATAATCGAACAACTCTGCCTCGGCTTTGGCCACCCCGTCGAGAGAGCCGAAAAATTCGAGATGCTCGTGACCGAGGTTAGTCAACAGCCCGTGGGTCGGATGCGCTATCGAGGCAAGAAAAGCCATCTCGCCGGGATGGTTGATGCCCATCTCGATAACCGCCATCTCGGTATCGCGGCGCAGTTCGAACAGGGTCAGCGGCACGCCGAGATGGTTGTTGTAGTTGCCCTGCGTCACCCGCACGTTGAAGCCGGTCGAAAGCACCGCAGCCACCATCTCCTTGGTGGTGGTCTTGCCGTTGCTGCCGCCGATGCCGATCACCGGAATATCAAAGCGCCCCCGGTAGGACTTGGCGAGCTGCTGGAACGCTGCGACCGGATCGTCGGCGACGAGGAAACGACGACCTTCGCCCTGATGCTCCGCGCCATGCTGGCTGAACCATTCGCTCGAGACCGCCGCCCACGAAGCGCCATTGGCAAACACATCACCGACGAAGCGGTGACCATCGGTGCGCTCGCCCGGCAAGGCCACGAACACCGAACCCTCGATCACTTTGCGCGAATCGATCACCACCACCGGATCGGCGAGTTGATACCGCTCATCGACATCCGTAGCCTCAATCCGACCTGCTCGGTTGAAATCACTGTAGATCAGCGCCCCTTTCATGACTGCTCCTTTACTTCCCTTTCAAAATGCACTTCGGCGAAACAGGCCGCAAGCGTCTCACGGTCAGAAAAATGGTGTTTCCTGCCCGCGACTTCCTGATACTCTTCATGTCCCTTGCCTGCCACCAGCAGAATGTCGCTAAAACCAAGCCCTTCGACCGCCTGCCGGACGGCTTCGGCGCGATCGGCAATGCGCAGGTGAGCGCACCCCTCCATTCCGGCCTCAATCTCGTCGAGAATCGCTTCGGGCGATTCATCCCTCGGATTGTCGGAGGTGAGAATGACTCGGTCGGCAAGTTCAGCGGCAATGCGGCCCATCTCGGGGCGCTTCTTCCGGTCGCGGTTGCCGCCACAGCCGAACACCACTGTGAGCCTCGAGCCAGTGGGCGTCACCGCTCGCAGGGTTTCGAGCGCCTTCTGAAGGGCGTCAGGCGTGTGGGCGTAATCGACCAAACCGCAGCGGGAACGGTCGGCGCTCCAGATCCGCTCCATCCGCCCCGGCACGGCCTCCGATTCGGCAAGCCCGGCAAGCGCTTTGGCGGGATCAAGACCGAGGCCGATACCCACCGCGAAGGCTTCGAGCATGTTCATCACATTGTACTCGCCCGGAAGCGGGACGTGCATGGTGGCCGACTGATCGCCGACGGTGACGCCAACCGTCGAGCCGTCGACCGTCGAAGCGGAGACGACTGCCCAAAAACGGTGATCCGGATCGCAAAGCGAGGAATCACCGGAGAGCGAACAACAGTAACGCTGCTCTTTTGGAAGGTCGCCAGCCATGGTCTCTGAGTACGGATCGCCCGTGTTGAGAACAGCGAAGCCATCATCGTCGAGCTGGTCGAAAAGCAGGCGCTTGGCCGCTGCATACTCCTCCATCGTTTCGTGGAAGTCGAGATGCTCCGGCGTGAGGTTGGTGAAAACGGCTGACTTGAAGCGCAGGCCGTGCACGCGGTCAAGCACGAGCGCGTGGGAGGAGACCTCCATCACCACCGCCCGGCATCCTGCATCGACCATCTGTCGGAAAAGCGCATGCTGGCCGTTCGATTCCGGTGTGGTGCGTTCGAGCGGGATATCACGATTGCCGATGCGGCAAAGCCCCGTTCCGATGTACCCGGCTGGAATGCCCGCAGCGTTGAGCATAGAGGTGATGAGGCGCGCGGTGGTGGTTTTGCCATTCGTGCCGGTCACGCCTATCAGCATGAGCTGCTCCGAAGCATTGCCATAGAAGATTTTCGCCAGCTCAGCCAGCGCCTTGCGGCTCTCGGTGACGAGCAGATAGCAAACTCCATCGCGCAGTTCGACGGGCATGGCCTCGCAAACCACCGCAACCGCTCCGGTGTTAATCGCGCTGTCGATGTGCAGATGCCCATCGGTATTGTAGCCGCGAACGGCGACAAAAATCGAGCCTGCCCCAATCTTACGGGAATCGCAGCTCACGCCCGTGATCCCCCGCTCGGCATCACACGCACCCCGGCGCTCACAGAGACCGCCGAGGCCGGCGATCAGCTCTCCAAGCTTCGTCCCAATGCGTCCGTTCTCCGTTTCACTCATCACTCTTTTCCTGATTGTTCCACTCCAGATGTACCGTCACCCTCGACTCTTTTTGAACGTTTGTGCCTGGCGCCACGCTCTGCGAGGTCACGAGCCCCTCATTGTCACCGGTACGGGCCATCGACAGGCCGTGCCATTCGAGCAACTCTGAAGCCTCGCGGGCAGAGAGCCCCTTCAGCTCGGGGACTACCACAGTCGTTATTTTACCGAGCCGTTCCCACTCCGGCGATTTCAGCTCGAGACGCTGCTGCATTTCGGGCGAACAGGCCAGCGAGCGCCCACAAATTCTCGAAAAAACCGGTGCGGCCACAGTTGACGCATAATACGCCGCCTTCGGCTCATCGACAACGATAATCGCCGCATATTGAGGGTCTTCAGCCGGGAAATAGCCTACGAACGACGAAAGATAGTGACGCCAGCCCTGATAGCTTCCGTTGTGCAATTTCTGCGCGGTTCCGGTTTTGCCAGCCACGGCAACCCCCTCGATAGCAGCAGTCTTGCCGGTTCCCTCTTCGACCACCGGCTGAAAATATTCCCTGGTCATGTAGCGGGCCGTTTCAGCTTTCAGAACCTGCGCTACCTTCTCCGGCTCGGTCTCCGTAACAATCTTGCCGTCCGGATCGATGACGCGCCGCACGATGTAGGGGCGCATCCGCACTCCATCGTTGGCCAGCGTTGCATAGGCCTGCAGCATCTGCAACGGCGTGGCCATCACCTGATAGCCATACCCCATCCACGGCAGGGTCAGCTTGCCCCAATCCTTGATCTCCTTGAGACGGCCAGCCGACTCGCCGAGCAGCCCGATACCGGTTTTTTTACCGAAACCAAACTCACTGGCATAGTGGTAAAACTCTTGCGGTCCCAGCTCCATGGCGGTAGCCGCCGCCACGACATTACTCGACTCGGTGATAGCCTGCCGAAAAGGGATAATGCCAAGAGACTCGTGATCTCTGACCGACTTTCCATGAACCATCAGGTAGCCTTCATGCCCATCCACCAAGCGCGAAGCCTGCCACTGAAGCGCCTCGGTCGCCCCCGCAGCCATGACGATCTTGAAGGTCGACCCCGGCTCGAACATGTCTGTAACTGCACGGTTGCGCATTCTGGCAAAGGTCAACCCTTTACGGCGGTTCATGTCGAAGCTAGGGTAATTGGCCATGGCAAGAACCTCGCCACTCCTGACATCCATGACGATGCCCATGCCCGCCTTGGCCTGCTGTTCACTGACCGCCCTCATGATCTCATCCTCGACAATAGCCTGCACATCGGCATCGATAGTCAGTTCAACATCGTTACCCGCGATCGATGGAGACTGATCGACGTCAGGCGCAGGATAGAGTTCACCGGTTGCCGAGCGGTAAAAAACACGAGTGCCATCAGTTCCCCGAAGCTGCTCCTCAAAGCTCTTTTCGAGACCGCTCACACCAAGGTTATCGCGGTCAGTCAGGCCGATAAGCTGAGCCCCTACATTGAGGTAATGTCGCTGTTGCTCGCGCCTGAAATCGACCCCCTTCAGGCCTGCGGTCATGAGCTCGGCGGCCTTCGAGACCGGCACGTTGCGCTCCATCCAGATAAAGCGCTTTTTCCGCCCCAACTTTCTGAGATAGTACGACTGGCTTTTGCCGAAACGCTTCGAAAAAAGTCGGGCGACCTTAGCCCGGTCTTTTACAATGGAAGGGTCGGCGAAAAAAGAGATACTCTCGACGCTTTTGGCTAGCGGTCGTCCATGCCGGTCAAGAATGCGACCCCGGCGCCCCTGTTCGGTCACGACGCTGACATACTGCCGGTTTGCTTTTGCCCGGTATTTAGCGACATCGAGCACCTGAATTTTGAGCAGTTGCCCCACGATAGCCACAAAGAATACGAGCATGAACACCACGACAATGCCAAGGCGCAGGCCGAAATTCCTGTCGTCGGAGCCCCCTCCGCTCTGCTGTGTCACACGCTCTTCATTCATGCAATGCCGCCACAGGGACGCGTCAGGGCTTTAATTCTACCGGAGGAACGGGGGATGCGTCAAGGCCAAGCGCCCGGGCGTGTCCGGTAATGTTACGGATGCTCTGCAACTGCCTGACCTGCAACTCCTGCGCAGTGGTGACGCTGGTGCTGATCCGCAACTGCTCGCGCAGACGCTCGTTGCGTTTGGCCAGATCGTTAATGGCCAGGGTGCTGCTGATCTGGAACAGAAAGACCCCCGTTACTGCGAGAAGGTACAGAAAGCTCTTCAGGCGCAGGCTAGCGCCAAGATCGAACACCGCCGAAGAAAGCTTCGGAGAAGCCTGCTGAACCGGTTCGGAATCGTAACCACGGAACGGCTGCCTATCACGGAACAGCTCAATTCCGGCAAGCACGTAACCGCCCATCGGGCTGGAATCATGCTTTTCGCCGAAAAACTCTTTCGCTTTACCCGCAAGGCCGGTAAACGAGCTTCCGGCACGCTTCAACACGCCCACAGGGCACCTCCTTGTCAGGTTTCAAGTTTCTGAATAACTCTGAGACGCGCACTTCGCGCTCTCGGGTTTCGAGCGACTTCCTCCTCACCGGCCTGCACCGATTTTCTGATCACCAGCTCAGCTTCAGCCGGTTTGAGCGGCTCTCGCAATGGCAGCCCTTTCGGCCCCCAGTCCGCCGCGCAACGGCTACTGAAAAAGCGCTTGACGATCCGGTCTTCAAGAGAGTGGTAACTGATCACCGCAAAACGGCCGCCAGGCGAAAGCACGGAAAAGCCATCCTCAAGCGCCTGCTGCAAAACGCCAAGTTCATCGTTGACCTCGATCCGCAACGCCTGATAAATCCTCGAAAGGGTCTTGATAGGGGAATCCTTCCGAGGGCATGCCCGGCGAACCACCTCGGCAAGCTCCCCGGTGGTGGTGATGGGCCCAACTGTTCTGGCACTCACCACGGCCCTGGCAATCCGGCCACCATGCGCCTCCTCACCATACCTGAAAAACAACCGCGCCAATGCCTGCTCTTCATAATCGTTGACAATATCGGAAGCCGTCAGCGGGCCATCCGGATCCATCCTCATATCGAGCGGGCCGTCTCTGAGATAGCTGAAACCCCGGACAGGCGTATCGATCTGGAATGATGAAACCCCGAGGTCGAGCAGCAACCCCATAACTTCTAGCCCCTCTCCGGGGCCACGCTTAACCGGAGCAAGCAGCTCCCGAACCATACTGAAGTTACCTCTGAGCAGTATCGCCTTGTCGCCGAAGTCCCGAAGCTTCTGCCCGGCAGCTTCAAGCGCATAGCTATCCTGATCGATGCCAACCAGAAGCGACTCGCCATCGAGCCTGTCAAGCCGTCGAAGCAGCTCCAGCGAATGCCCGCCGCCGCCAAGCGTCCCATCGATGTAGATTCCAGGCCGCGTAACAAGGAGCGAAGCGGTCGCATCGGCCAGAACCGGCTCATGATACTCCTGATTTCCCATCACCTTTGACATAGCGGTTGGCAAGTTCGGAGAAACTGCCTGCATTATCGGCAAGAAGCTGAGTGAGTCTGTCCGGATTCCAGACGACCATCTTCGCGTTGGCGCCAATCACGACCGCCTCGCGGTCGATTCCTGCATGGTCGAGCATCTCGCGAGAAAACGCGATTCTTCCGGAGCGATCGAGTTCAAGCTGATCGAGGCGAGCATAGATCATGGTAGTCAGCAGGCGCTCTTCGGGATTGAAGTCGGAAAGCTTGAGCAACTGATACTCCTTTTCGTTCCAGACCGCTGGCTCGTAGAGTTCGAGCGAGCCGTCATCAGCTTTGAAGACGTAGAGCACCTCATGCTGCTTCGCTCTGTCCGCACCAAGCTCATCCTTCTGACGAAGAAATTTTCGACGAAACCTGGCCGGAATCAGAAGCCGACCCTTGTCGTCAACGGTGTGCTGCTCTCTACCGATGAATCCGGGCATAATTTCCCCACTTTTTCCCACTTTCCCCCACTTTGAATGTAGGCAATCGAAAGTTTAAAAAAAATAGTACACTCAAATCTGGAGAGGCAAAAAACAGTAATAAAGCAGAAACAGTCCGATGCCATCCAAGTACCGCGAAACCGTCATCGACGGCTACAATCTGATTCACAAGCTCCGCAACATGGCTCCCGACGAACCGATGGCCTCCATGCGGGAAGGGCTCGAAGTGATGCTCACTCGCTACCGGCAGAAAAGCCGCCGGCACGTCACCGTGGTCTATGACGGCGGCAGCGGGCCGAGGGCTCATTCGTCACGCGGCAGCATCGAAGTCACTTACAGCGGATCGCGCAAATCCGCTGACCGCTGGATTATCGACCATGCCCGCTCACTCGAGCCTCGGCCCGGCATGATGCTGGTGGTCAGCTCCGATCGTGAAATCCAGCGCCACGCCACCGCATGGGGCGCGCGCTGCATCGATTCCGAAACCTTTATTGAGGAGCTGGCGGCAATGGGCATCACCGCTAATGGTGATGCTAGCCCGTCACGGAAAACCGGAGAGAAAAGCGCCAGTTCGAACCCGCTGTCTGACAAAGAGGTGGACTACTGGCTCCGGATGTTCGACAGGAAAAAATGAAGCGCACAAACCGCCGCCATTTCTTTTGACAATTTATTATACTTTAATGGCACCTTGACCGTTTTGTGCGTGGCCGCGCTTTAGAAATCTTCGCGGCCAGCCAAAAACCGTCCTCAGGTTGCCCCATTGAGATAATCAATATTGTTTTTACGCATCCCCTTAACCGATGACCGAATCATGTCCGATAGCAGTGCAATGAATAACGATCACTGGCGGGAATTTGAAGAATGGAGAGGAAAAATCGATGAGATCGACCAGCAGTTAGTCCCGCTGCTTTGCGAACGCCTGCAATTCGCCGGTAATATCAGCGCTATCAAATCGAGGATTGGCGAAACCGTGCTCCAGCCTGAACGCGAAAAAGAGGTGTTTGCCAACGTCCTGAAGCAAGCTGCTTCGCCCCTGATGAGCCAGGCTCTCGAAAGGATCTACCACAGCATCCTCAATGAATCCCGCGTATTCCAGCAGGAGAGCCAGCAGAATCCAGCCTCCCGATAAGACGCCACGCCTTTGTTATGCCTCGCCAATCCAAGCCCTTACGCTCAGCCATTCTCAGTGCGATGCTTGCCACTCCGGTCATCATCGTTGCACTCTTTCTGCTGGTGCCAGGGCTGAACTCCGTTCGGCAACATGAAGCCGAACCACGAATCGTTGTGCATCGCGGCGACAGCTTCCGGCGAATCGTCGAATCGCTGCATGAGGCGGAAGTCGTCCGGTTTCAATGGCCGCTCTTGGTCACGGGCAGGCTCATCCCCAAACTGCACAATATCAAACCGGGCCGATACACCGTGCCCCGGAACATGTCCACCATAGGACTGCTCGACTATCTTCATTCGCACCCGCAGGATGAAGTGCGACTCATGATTCCCAACGGTGTGGAACAGACCCGAATCGCAGCCATCATCGCTGGGGGCCTCGACATCGATTCGACCGCTTTCATGGCCGCCACACGCGATCCAAAGCTGCTCAGCTCGCTCGGCATCCAAAGCAGCAACACCGAAGGGTACCTGTTTCCCGGCACCTACAACTTCCCGTGGGCAAGCACGTCCGGCGAGGTGATCACCTTTCTCACCAGACAGTTCAGATCATTTTACTCCGGCAGCCTGCAACAACGGACCAAAAGCACGGGACTTGACGAAAACCGGCTGCTGACGCTGGCTTCTATCGTCGAAGCCGAAACGCCACTCGACGAGGAAAAGCCGATCGTGGCCAGCGTTTATCTGAACCGCCTGAAACGAAACATGCGCTTGCAGGCTGACCCAACCGTGCAGTACGCCATTCCCGGCCCGGCCCGACGTCTGTTGTTCAAAGACCTCGAAATCGACTCGCCGTACAACACCTACCGTAATGCCGGACTGCCGCCCGGCCCGATCTGCAATCCCGGCCCTGCCTCGATCAACGCCGTGCTGAACCCGGCCAAAACGAACTACCTCTATTTCGTAGCCACAGGGCGCGGAGGCCACGCCTTTTCATCCACGCTGGCCGGGCACGCCCGAAACGTCCAGCACTACCGCCGCGTTCGCGCAAAACTCATCAAGGGACAGGCTGAGGAAGCCGAACAGCGCTGAACAAATGTCGGTATGCCGCAGAACGCAGAGATTTGGATGCCATTAAAAAGCGTCATGAGCGCTCCGAGTAGCAAGGCAACTGAAGCGTAAAAACCGGAGCATACTGATAGTACGAGAGGATTTTGAACGCCACCCAACGCGGCAATCGGAGCGTGTAATAGGTTTTTAGTGGTGTCCTAATGTATATTCACGTTTACAAAAACATTCAGGCCCACAAATCCACCAACCAACATCACAGGGAAATGCAGAAAAAGACGTTGTCTGACATATCGTTACAGGGAAAACGTGTCTTGATGCGTGTCGATTTTAACGTTCCGCTCGACCAGGACAGGAACATCACCGATGACAAAAGAATTGTCGGAGCGCTGCCCTCGATACGCAAGGTTATCGAAGAGGGGGGACGACTGATCCTGATGTCCCATCTCGGCAGACCCAAAGGCAAAGTCAATCCCGAATTTTCCCTGGCCCCGGCTGCAAAGCGCCTTTCGGAGCTGCTCGGAATGCCCGTGACGATGGCAAATGACTGCATCGGCACCGAAGTAATGCAGGAGGTGCTTGCCCTGCAGGACGGGGAAGTGATGATGCTTGAAAACCTCCGCTTCCACTCCGAGGAGGAGTCGAACGACCCCGACTTCGCCAAAGAGCTGGCTTCGATGGGCGAAATCTACGTAAACGATGCGTTCGGCACGGCTCACCGCGCCCACGCCTCGACCGAGGGCATTACCCACTACGTGCAAACTGCCGTAGCTGGCTACCTCATCGAAAAGGAGCTGCGCTATCTCGGCACGGCACTCAGCGACGCTCAGCGCCCGTTCGTAGCCATTCTTGGCGGCGCAAAAATTTCCGGCAAAATTGACGTGCTCGAGCACCTGTTCGACAAGGTCGATACGGTGCTGGTTGGCGGCGCGATGGTCTTTACCTTCTTCAAGGCGCAGGGCCTCAGCATTGGCAACTCGCTGGTCGAAGACAACAAGCTCGAACTTGCCGTCTCGCTGCTTGAAAAAGCAAAAGAGAAGGGCGTGCGCCTGCTCCTTCCCGAAGATGTGGTTGTCGCCGCCGAATTGTCAGCCGACGCCGCCGCCCGCGTGGAGCCGGTCACGGCGATTTCGGACGGCATGATCGGCCTCGACATCGGCCCCGCAACTATCGAGACCTACGCCAAAGAGATCACCGGCGCGAAAACCGTACTCTGGAACGGCCCGATGGGTGTGTTTGAAATCGACCAGTTCGCCAAAGGCACCTTCTCGGTCGCGCAGGCGCTCGCCGATGCAACTGCGTCCGGCGCAACCACCATCATCGGTGGCGGAGACTCGGCGGCAGCCATTGCCAAAGCGGGCCTGTCGGACAAGGTGACGCACGTCTCGACCGGTGGTGGAGCCAGCCTCGAATTCCTCGAAGGCAAGGAGCTGCCGGGCATCGCTGCGCTGAACGATTAACCCCTGACGCGCATTGTTGGTGACGGAAGCGACTTCCGAACCATATGAACAATCATGGGCGCTTCTGAAAAACGGCTTGATCACAAGTCACAGGTTTTCAGAAGCGCCCTCATTGCAAACTCTGCTGAATGACCCGATACGACCAGCCATACGCGCCCGGCGGCTTTCAGGTAATGCCGCCGGCCATCAAGACACTTATCATCGCCAATGTGGCGGTATTCCTGTTCCAGCAATCCCAAATCGGCCCGCTGCTCACCAACCTCGGCGCGCTCTGGCCGATCGGCTCGCACAATCTTCAGGGCTACTCGTTCCACATCTGGCAGCCGGTGACCTACCTGTTCCTGCACGGCGGCTTCGCACATATCTTCTTCAACATGTTCGCCCTCTGGATGTTCGGCGTCGAAATCGAGAACTACTGGGGCACGAAGACCTTCGTCACCTATTACTTCATCTGCGGCATCGGCGCGGCACTCGTCAATCTTCTGGCCACGATAGACTCGCCCTATCCCACCATCGGCGCATCGGGCGCGATCTTCGGCGTGCTGCTCGCGTTCGCCATGATGTTCCCCGACCGCTACATCTTTCTCTACTTCCTGCTACCGATCAAGACCAAGTACTTCGTAGCGGGATACGCTTTCATCGAGTTCATGTCGGGCTTCGGCAACCGAGCCATGGGCAGCGGCAGCAACATCGCCCATTTCGCGCACCTCGGCGGTATGCTCGTCGGCTTCATCTACATCATGATCCGTCGCAACGAGTGGACGATCAAGCGATTGACGAATAAAATTTCTTTCCCGAAAAAACCGAAAGGGCCAACGCTCTGGAAATCGGGCAGCCCAGACGATGAGGCTTCCGATGCCGAAATCGACAGGATTCTCGATAAAATTTCGAGCAGGGGCTACAACTCCCTGACGGAGGAAGAAAAACG
>DRSQ01000144.1 GCA_011372505.1 Chlorobaculum parvum
GAAGTTGAAGGCCGTGCGGAAATCAGCTTTTTCGAGATTGGTGTGGAAGAAAAGCGCTTGCATCAGGTCGCAGTTCTCGAAGTGAGAGGCCGTCAGGTTTGCTTCGGTGAAATCGGCTTCGTGCAGGTTGCAGTCGGTAAATCTGGTGTTTTTCAAATCGAGCTTTAGAAAGACCGACAGCTTCATCATGCAGCGCTCGAAGCTTATTTCAAGCAACAGCTTCCGGCAGTCGCTGAACTGCACGCCGAGCAGCTTGCAGTCGATGAATTTCACCTCCTGAAGCCCGGTATCAGCAAGCTTTACAAGGCTTATGTCGCACTGCTCAAACGAGCATTCCCTGAACATCAGGCCAGAAAGATCAGCTTGTGCCAGGTTGCACTGCACGAATCGGCACCCCTCGAAGACCTTGCCCTGCTTTTCAAGATCGCTGAGTGCCTGTTTCTCGAATACCTTGTCGCAGACGGGCTCTGTTGCTTTTCTGTTCATCTGTTCCTGTTGAGGTTATCACCTGGTTTGTGAGGGTTGTCGGTTCCTGAAACTCTTCGCCGAGCCGTGGGGTTGAGATGTTCACTCGATCAAAGCAGTTCACCAATATACCATCACTTACTTAACTCATGCCCGCCGAATTTTTTCATCGATTGATGAGCTGTTTATGTGGCTCGCTGCATGATTTCCGGGGCGGCCGAGACATTCCGGAGGTATTCTATCATGGCAGTTCAAAACGAATCACCGTACGTCGCCCATGTTTTTGTTTGTACCAACGATCGCAAGGGAGAGTGGAAATCGTGCGCGGACAACAACAGTCAGCCTCTTAAAGATACCTTGAAGGCAGTTGTTGAAGAGAGGGGGTGGAAGGGAAGGGTGAGGGTTTCCACATCAGGCTGCCAGGGGTTGTGTTCACGGGGCCCAATGTGATGATTTATCCGCAGAAAATATGGTTTTCCGAAGTTTCGATGGATGATGTTGAGGCGATTCTGTCGGTTCTTGACGGTTGTGTGAGTGTAAAGTGAAAAAGGCAGTAGAATCCTTAAACAATCTCAAAATTCATGGATATAAAAGACAAGGTTGCATTGGTTACGGGTGCGAGCCGTGGCATTGGGCGGGCTACAGCGAAGCTTCTTGCCGCCGAGGGGGCGGCTGTTGCGGTTAATTATTTCCAGAGCGAAAGCGCGGCGCACGCTGTCGTCGAAGAAATCACGCAAGCCGGAGGCAAGGCGCTGGGTATTCGCGCGGATGTGCGCGATGAGGCGCAGGTGCAGGCGATGGTTGCGGAGGTGGAGCAACACCTCGGGCCGGTTGATCTGCTGGTCGGCAACGCCTCGATCGGTTTCCCGGTCAAACCTTTCACGGAATTTATCTGGGATGAATTTGAGGCGAAACTTACCGGTGAGTTGAGGTCGATCTTTTTCTGCTGTCAGGCCGTATTGCCGGGCATGATCGAGCGAAAATCGGGCAATATCATCGCCATTTCAAGCACTCTGTCGCGCCACTCATCGCCGGGATTTATCGCCCACAGCACGGCCAAATCTGGCCTCGACGCCTTCGTGCGTTCGCTTGCTCAGGAGATCGCCCCCTTTGGCATCCGCGTGAATGTGGTCGCTCCTGGCCTCACGCTCACTGACGCCACAGCCTGGATGCCCGATGAGCAGAAAGCGATGATGGCCGACATGACCCCGCTCAAGCGAGTTGCACAGCCGGAAGATGTTGCCGGAGCGGTACTTGCGGTTGCTTCAGATCACAGCCGTTTTGTGACCGGCTGCTACATCCCGGTCTCGGGCGGGATGCTGATGCTTTGAGGGGGAAGGATGAAGATGAAAAGAATTTATGCAACGCCAATTAACGGACACAACAAATGCAGCAAGAGTCCATACTAACAAATTACAGCTCGTTTTCCTGTCGATTTACGCCTTTGGGTCTGATCGGAATCAGGGCGCACGGTGGACGGGTTACTGATCTATTATTCATGCACCTGGAGCCGTCAACGGCTGTCAGCGCTCCATCATCGCCGCTGATCGATGAGGCTTTCGGGCAGCTCGATGCGTGGTTTGCCGGGCGGCTTCGGGAGTTTTTATTGCCATTGGCTGACGCTCGAACCGATTTCGACCGGTGGGTGCGGGAGGCGATGCTTGCCATTCCTTTCGGGCAGACAGTTTCGTATGGCAAGCTGGCCGCAGAGATCGGTTCGTCTGGTGCGGCTCGCGCAGTTGGTTCGGCGTGCGGGCGGAATCCGCTGCCGATTATCGTTCCGTGCCATCGGGTGATTAGCGCGGATGGGCGTATCGGTGGCTATTCAAATGGCGTGGAACTGAAGCGGTGGTTGCTTGATTTTGAACGCAGGAATCGTGGATAACTGACGTCACACAGCGAATCCATGAGCCTGGTTTATCCAAAAATTTTCAGGCTGAGTTTGGTAATGCCTGGGTTTTATTGGTAGGCTTCGGCCTTTTCGGTGATTTTACGGTTTTCATGACAATAGACTGTAACATCTTTTTCGCTGTTGTGTCTTCACTATTGTTAATCCGGGTTTTGTATTTTGCTTTCTTTACATCCCAACATTTGCGTTTATCTGTCATTTTTGTCTCGCCCTGACCATGAGCACGATTCCCACATTCAGATCCCATTTTTTCAGGCTCGCTTCCGCTGGATTGCTTGTCTCATCGCTTTTTCTTTCAGGATGCGGCAGCAAGCAGGAGAAGCCGCAGCAGATGATGCCGGAGCTACCGGTGATGAAGGTCGAGCCCTCGTCAGCGTCGGTTGCGAGCACCTATTCCGTCCGGCTGGAAGGTTTGGCTGATGCGGAGATCCGGCCGCAGGTGGATGGAACGCTTCAGGCGATTCTGGTCAGAGAGGGTGAGCTGGTTAAAAAGGGACAGGCGCTGTTCAAAATCGACGACGCGGTCTATCGTGAGCAGTACAAGACGGCGCTGGCTGCGCAATATGCTGCAGAGGCGCAGGCGCGGGTGGCGAAGGTCAATGTCGACAAACTGATTTCGCTGGTGGAGAACAAAGTGGTTTCGCCGGTGCAGCTTACAACGGCCAGGGCGCAGTTCCAGGCTGCAAAAGCGCAAGCCGATCAGGCGGCGGCGACGGCCAAGACCGCGGCGATCAATCTCGGTTATACCGAGATCAAGGCTCCGGTGGCCGGTTACGTCGGGCGGATTCCGTTCCGTCAGGGCAATCTTGTGACCAAAAACCAGACGCAGGCCTTGACCATGCTCTCGGACGTGAACCGTATGTACGCGGTCTTCAGCATGAGCGAATCTGCATTTGCAGATTTCAAACAACGCTACGCCGGTGCGACGCTTCAGGAGAAAATCAATGCCGTGCCTCCGGTCAGGCTGACCCTATCGGATGGTACGGTCTATCAGCACGAGGGCAAGCTCGAATCGATCAGCGGCGGGTTCGATTCCTCGACTGGCTCGATCGGTCTTCGGGTGTCGTTCCCGAACAGGGAGGGGCTGCTGCGCAGCGGCAACTCCGGGACAGTGAGCCTCATGGCCGGCTATCACAACGTGATGCTCGTGCCACAGGCGGCCACGGTTGAGCTTCAGAACAAAGTGATGGTCTGCGTTCTGAGCGAGGGCAACAAGGTGATTAAAAAGGTTATTACCGTCGAGGGTGCGAGCGGCCAGAACTACATCGTCAGTGACGGCATCAAGCCGGGCGACACGATTGTTACGGCCGGTATCGACCGTTTGCAGGATGGCATGGTCATCAAGCCGCTGTCCGGGGATTCGGCGGGCGCTATGGCACCGGCTCCATCAAATCAAAACGGTCATTAATCCGCAGGGCTTATGTTTGAACGCTTCATCTCCCGCCCTGTACTGGCGACTGTCATTTCGGTCATTCTCGTGATTCTCGGCCTGGTCAGCATGAGCCAGCTTTCGATCACGCGCTTTCCCGACATTGCTCCGCCGAGCGTTTCGGTGACGACGAGCTATCCCGGCGCGAACGCCGAAACCGTGGGGCGCACGGTGGCTCCGCCGCTCGAAGAGGCGATCAACGGCGTCGAGAACATGACCTACATGACCTCGACTTCCTCGAACGACGGGTCACTTTCCATCAACGTTTTCTTCAAGCAGGGCACCGACCCCGACCAGGCGGCGGTGAACGTGCAGAACCGCGTGGCGCAGGTTACGAGCAGGCTTCCGTCCGAGGTCAACCAGATCGGCGTTTCGACCATCAAGCGGCAGAACAGCCAGATCATGCTCATCAATCTGTCGAGCAGCGTCAAGGCGTTCGATGCGACTTTCCTGCAGAACTATGCCAAGATCAACATCGTCGATGCTCTGGCCCGCGTGCCGGGTGTCGGTCAGGTGGCGGTGTACGGCCAGATGGATTACGCGATGCGCGTCTGGCTGCGTCCGGCGCAGATGGCCGCATACGGCCTGTCGCCTCAGGAGGTTTCAGCGGCGATCCAGAGCCAGAACCTCGAAGTTGCGCCGGGTGAATTCGGCCAGATGAGCGACGCGCCGATGCAGTATGTAATGAAGTATCGCGGCAAATTCGAGCTCCCGGAGGAGTATGAGAACATCGTCATCCGTGCCAACCTCGACGGCTCGCTCTTGCGGCTGAAGGACATCGCGCGCGTCGAGTTCGCCGCGTACAGCTACACGGTCAACGCCAAGGCCAACGGCCAGCCGAGCGCGGTCATGGCGGTTTATCAGGTTCCCGGCTCCAATGCCAACGAGGTCGAGACCCAGCTTCTCGAGGCGCTTGAAAAGGCGTCGCGAAGCTTTCCGACGGGCATCGAGTATGCTATTCCGTTCAGCTCCAAGAAAGTCGTCGATGAGTCGATCGAGCAGGTGCAGCACACGCTCATCGAGGCGTTCCTGCTGGTCTTCCTCGTGGTGTTCCTTTTCTTGCAGGATTTCCGCTCGACCTTGATTCCCGCCATCGCCGTGCCTGTAGCGATCATCGGCACCTTCTTTTTCATGAATCTGTTTGGTTTTTCGATCAACGTGCTGACGCTTTTCGGCTTGGTGCTGGCCATTGGCATCGTGGTCGACGACGCCATCGTGGTGGTCGAGGCGGTGCATGCCAAGATCGAGGAGAAGCACTATCCGGCCAAAATCGCCACGGTCTCGGCGATGCGCGAAATCACCACGGCGATCGTGACCATCACGCTTGTCATGGCCTCGGTGTTTCTGCCGGTAGGATTCCTCGAAGGTTCGACCGGAGTGTTCTATCGCCAGTTCGCCTTCACGCTTGCCATCGCGATTCTCATCTCGGCGGTCAACGCGCTGACTCTCAGCCCGGCGCTCTGTGCGATCTTTTTGACCGATCTGCACGAGCATGCCAAGGAGAAGCACACGCGCTTTGGTGGTTTCGCCGGACGCTTCGTCAAGGGTTTCAATGCCGGTTTTGACGCCGTTCGCCAGCGCTACGGATCGATTCTTGACTACTTCATGCGTCACAGAGTTGTGGCTTTCGGCACGCTTGCCGTGGTGACGGCCGTGGCGATCTGGATGTTCAAAACCACGCCGACGGGCTTCATTCCGGATGAGGATAACGGCTTCGTCATCGTCTCTGTCTCCACGCCACCCGGCGCTTCGATGGCCCGCACGCAGGAGGTGATGGATCGCGCAGACAAGGTTCTGCGCACGATTCCGGCCATCAAGAAGGTGATTTCGGTGACCGGCATCAACATCCTTACCCGTAGCTCCTCACCTTCGGCGGGTCTCATGTTTATTCAGCTTCATGATCTGAAAGAGCGCGGTAAGGTTCGAGACATCAAGGCGATTCTCGGGCAGGTCAACCAGAAGCTTGCGCCGATCAAGGAGGCGCGTTTCTTCGCCCTCTCCATGCCGACCGTGCCCGGATTCGGTACGGTGAGCGGCCTTGAAATGGTGCTCCAGGACCGCAGCGGCGGTGATCTGCACAAGTTTGAAGGGGTGGCGCAGGGTTTCATCGGCGCGTTGATGAAGCGCCCTGAAATTGCCGTGGCGTTCACCACCTTCAATACCAACTATCCGCAGTACGAGCTGGAGGTGAACAACGCCCGCGCCGCAGAACTTGGCGTGAGCGTTCGTGACCTGATGACCGTGCTCCAGGCCTATTACGGCAGTATGCAGGCCTCCGATTTCAATCGCTTCGGCAAGTATTTCCGCGTCGTGATGCAGGCGGAAACCAAAGATCGCCGGACGCCCGATTCGCTCAACGGCATTTTCGTCAAAAACGCCAGTGGCGAAATGGTTCCGGTCACCTCCATCATCACCTTGAAACGGGTCTATGGGCCGGATGCGGTCGATCACTTCAACCTGTTCAACGCGATTTCAATCAACGCCACGGTCGCGCCGGGTTACAGCACGGGTCAGGCGATTCATGCGGTCGAGGAGGTTTCGCGCACCAATCTTCCGACCGGCTTTACCTACGACTGGAAAGGGCAGAGCCGCGAGGAGATCGAGTCGTCGGGCGGATTGTTTTTCATCTTCCTGCTCTCGGTTGTGTTCGTCTATTTTCTGCTCTCGGCCTTGTACGAAAGCTATCTTTTGCCGCTTGCCGTGATGTTCTCCATTCCGACCGGTCTGCTTGGCGTGTTTATCGGCATCAAGCTGGCGGGGATCGAGAACAACATTTACGTGCAGGTGGCTATTATCATGCTCATCGGTCTCTTGGCCAAGAACGCGATTCTGATTGTGGAGTTCGCCCTGCAGCGGCGTTTGGCCGGTATGCCGCTGGTTGATGCGGCGATGGCGGGAGCCAGGGCAAGGCTTCGCCCGATTCTGATGACCTCGCTGGCTTTTGTCGCCGGTCTTTTGCCTCTGCTTTTCGTGACCGGCCCGGCGGCGCTGGGCAACCACTCGATCGGTGCGTCGGCTATCGGCGGCATGTTCATCGGCATGGTGCTCGGCATTCTCGTGGTGCCGGTGCTCTTTGTGGCGTTCCAGGGCTTGCAGGAGCGCTTCACCGGCCCGGCAGCTCCGATTGTCGAGGCGGGTGACCTGCTTGCCGAGCATCTGAAAAACGAGGAGGCGCACGAATGAAGAACCAGTACAATCAAGTTATCAAACGCGCGCTGCCGCTGTTGTTATTGATCTCCTTTGCCGGATTTGGCCTCTCAGCCTGTAGCCCGATCAAGGAGTACCGGCGTCCCGATGTGGCGCTTCCCGAGACCTATCCCGGACAGAAAAATCCTGGCAAGGAGCTGGCCAGGGTGCCATACCGTGAATTCTTCGCCGATCCGGCGCTGCTCGAACTGATCGACAGCGCGGTCAAGAACAACCACGATCTGCGCATCGCGATGAAGAATATCGACTACGCACGCAAGTCGCTCGATGTGGCAAAGCTCTGGTTCTTGCCCGAGGCTGATCTGGGCGCTACGTACAGCTATTCAAAAAATTCGCGCAACAGCTATGCCGCCTCGAAAGGGCAGGAGCGTACGAGCCGAAGCTACACAGCAGCGCTGACCGTGTCGTGGGAGGCAGACATCTGGGCGAAGTTGCGGAACTCGAAAAAGGCTGCCCTCGCCGAGTATCTTAGGAGCACCGACGCGGCAAGAGCTGTGCGCACCTCGCTTGTTTCATCGGTCGCTCAGGGGTACTGGAACCTCACCATGCTTGACGAGCAGATCGACATCGCTCGTCGCAATATTGCGCTTGCCGATACCACGCTGGCCATGATGCGCCTGCAGTACGATGCGGGCAACGTCACCAGCCTTGCCGTCGATCAGCAGGAGGCGCAGCTGCTGACGGCTAAACTCGCGCTGCCGAAGCTCGAAGCGTCACGCACCGCGCAGGAGAATGCGCTGTCGATTCTGGCCGGGAGGATGCCCGGCACGCCCATCAAACGAGGCAATGGCGCAAAGGCAGTCGTGCTGCCCGATTCGCTCGGCGCTGGCGTGCCGCTGGCGCTGCTGCGGAATCGTCCTGATGTGCGCGCCGCCGAAGCCTCGCTGATGGAGGCGCACGCCATGACCGGAGTGAATAAGGCGATGATGTACCCTTCGCTGACGGTCACGGCGGAGGGCGGGCTGAACGCCATCGAGTCGAGCAAGTGGTTCTCGATGCCCGGTTCGCTCTTCGAGTCGCTTCTGGGCGGCCTTACGCAGCCTGTGTTTCGCCACGGACAACTCAAGGCGCAGTACGAACAGTCGAAGATCAAGCGCTACCAGGCTGAGCTGACGTTCCGTAAAACGCTGTTTGTGGCTGTAGGGGAGGTCTCCAACGCGCTTGAACAGGTGGATAAAACCGGTGAGCAGGAGAACATCGCCGAAGCCCGTGTGGCCGCGCTGCGCAAGGCCGCCAGCAATTCCCGCTTGCTCTTCAACAGCGGCATGGCGACTTACCTCGAAGTGATCACTGCCGAAAGCTCGCTGCTCCAGTCGGAGCTTGAACTGGCCGATGTCCAGCGAAGCTATCGGGCTGCTATCGCCGATCTGTACTGCGCCGTGGGAGGCGGCTGGCAGGAGGAGGAACAAGTGCTCGGTCAGCGATGAAGAACATCAGGACAGAGGTCATCGTGGATGCGCCGCCAGAGCAGGTATGGGCGGTGCTGACTGGGTTCGATCGTTACAGTGAGTGGAATCCATGCATCCGGAGCGTTGACGGACAGGGAGGGCCGGACCTCACCCTTCTCATTACCATCAGGTTTGCTTGGCTGCCGCCGATCCGGTTCAAGGCCCAGCTCGATCGATTCCGTCAAAACGAAATTCTTGGTTGGCGCGCGGTTTTCCTAGCCGGGCTGTTCATCGGGCATCACTGGTTCGAGCTGCATCCGCTCGACTCCGGCAGCAGCACACGATTCGTGCATTACGAAACCTTTGAGGGATTGCTCTCCACACCCTTTTTTGTAGTCCTCTCCGGTCTGTTCCGTCAAGGCTACACGGCGATGAATCGGGCGTTGAAAACCCGTGTTGAGCAAAAGTAACTGTTCAGAAGTTGCATTCGTTGCTGTTTTTTGTGTAATATCTTACTTACGCGAAAACATGCATATAATATTCAGATCAACGAAACTTAACTGAACGGACATGTTGAAAGAAACTGCCAGTGCCGTTGGTGCGGCATTTGTGTTCTCGCCAATCGGTATGCCGATCGTGGCGCACGGCCTTGCCGGGCTGCTTGTCGGAACCGCCACACTTCATGTGGTCAATGGGGTTATCAATGACGTCAAAGGCGCCGGAGATACGCTGCGCCGTGAGAGTATCCAGCAAGCCGAGTCGCAGGGCGACGATCAGGAGTGAATCGCTGTTTGCTGATTATGCGACCTATTCTAGACTGATCGCCAGCGCTTTTTTGGTTGAAAGATTACCTGCTTTCCGCAACCGGATTCCATGCGGCAGGGCTGTGTAACGTTCAGTTTTTTTCCTCTTTTTGTGCTTTTCCGTACGGTTGTTCAGGCGGTGTTCGAGCTGCACCCTCAAACAATGACTTCACGGATATGCCCTCTCTTTGTTCTCCTCATAACGGTTGTTTTTCCGGTTGCGGATTGACTCGGTACCGGTTGTCTGCTGCATGGATTGCTGTTTTGATGCTCTTCTTGGCATCGTCAGTGCTTTCCGGTTGTTCATCGAGCGTCATTGTCGAGAGCAATGTACGCGGGACAACGATCGATGTGTTTTATGCAACCGATCGCAATTTTGTTGGTGACGCGGAACATCCCCCGCTTTACGGTAATGAACGCGACACTCTGCGTTACGGTTTGTTGCAGATCGAGCGTCTTCCCGATCATGCCATCGGCTCCATGGAGGACGAAACCCTCGTTGATGGCAAGCGGCATGATTTTGTCATGCTGCCGGGATCGCCCAGGCATCTGACGCAGGAGGAGTTTTTCGAGCAGCTGTTCAGAGGAGTGGAGGATGGAGAGCGCAGAGATATTCTGTTGTACGTGCACGGATACAATACCACCTTCGACAAAGCAGCGCTGACATTGGCCCAGGTGGTGAGCGATCTTGATTTCAGAGGCGATGCCGTGCTTTTCAGCTGGCCGTCAGCGGGCAAGTTGCTGGGCTACGTGCGGGATCAGAACAATACCGACTGGTCAAGGGTTCATCTGAAAGCATTTCTTAAAGAGCTTGTCAGCTGGGCGGGCCACAAGCGTCTCTGCTTGCTGGCACACAGCATGGGCAATCGCGAACTGCTGACTTCTTTGCTTGAGCTGAAAAAGGAGAGGCCAGAAATTGCCGAAAAAATCCGGGTAATGATTTTTGCGGCCCCCGACGTTGATTCCGAAGTTTTTTGTCGCGACATGGCGCCATTGCTGGCCGATGACAATACGCTAGTGACGATCTATGTTGCCCGAAAAAAAGACAAGGCGCTGAATGCTTCCAAAAAGCTCAATGGCTATGTACGGCTCGGTGGTGTTGACGGCGAGCCGGTGGTTATGCCGGGCATCGATACCGTCGATGTTACCAATATTGATACGGCGCCTTTCGGTCACTGTTATTTCGCTCGTTCAAGAAGCGTTCTTGCCGACATGTATGCGATCATCAATGGCGGCTTGAGGGCTGAGTCGCGTTTTTCCTTGAGTCCTGTTGAGTACGAGAAGATGGGGGAGAAAAAGATTTACTGGATTTTCGAGAAATAATATCAGAGCGGTTGATTAGCCAGATTTGGGCGAAACGCATCGTTTGCTGATCGGTCATCGCTGGTCAATGGTTTGCAATTGCCTGACGTTGAGCAGAACGCTTTTTCGTTATATTGCAGAAACCTCGGAAAGGAAAAAACGTCGGGAATTTGACAGCGTAACGTAGCCGACGAGACTGAAGTGTGTTGGGAAGTGGTGGACAATGTAGGATTCGAACCTACGACCTCTCGCGTGTGAAGCGAACGCTCTAACCAACTGAGCTAATTGTCCTCAAAAATTGAGGAGTAATGTAGGGTTTAGTGGCGATTTTTGCAAAAGGTTGTAAGATTTTTTCGTGGTGTTCGCTTATGCTTTTTTCATCGCTCGATTTGGGGCTGCTGTTTGGCCAGACGGAATAAATGTTTTGATCTGATTTAACCTAACCAATTGACTTATGGAACAAGAGCCTATTAAAGGGAGTGTGCTGACGACCGCGGCCGGTGTCGCCGGAGTCGGCGCGTTGTTGTCTCCTGCTGGTTTGCCGATTTTACCGGGTCTTGTGGGGCTGGCCGTTGTGGGTGCAGGCCTCTTTGCTGCCGGAACGGCCGCGAAGAAGGTCGGCGAAATGCTTGCCGGTGGCCTCAATCAATCGCAAGAACCGAAGGAGGAGGATTCGCCCTTCATGTGATCACCGGTTTATTTGATACCTTTGCAGCTTTCTGCGAGGTATTACTCTTACCTTTAAGCCCCTCCCAAAACCGAACTAGGGAGAGGCTTTTTTCTTTATCCGAGACTTCTCAGCAGCGTATCGAGTTCTTCAGGCTCAATGACCGCCGGGTAGCACTGCCCCTTCGCGCAAAGTCTGGCGGCAGGCTGACCGTGGTGATCTCTTGCGATAGCGACAGCCTCGGAGGGCAGCCACTCCACATTCTCATTGGCATGAAGAATCGTCAATTCCGGTTGGTAGTGGCGGCTGGCCGCTTCGACGAGTCTCTGTATCGCAGGACCGCTGCGCTTGCCGGAAACGATGAGCTGTGCCGGTGCGGTGTCGGCCATCGCTCTGGCCGCAAGCATCAGCGGCAGGGCGACGGGGTTGGCGTCGAGCGTGCTGCTGAAAAAGTTGATGGTGCGCAGAGCAATCTCGCGCAGCTCGTCGCGCCCGGTCATGGCGGCGAGCCGGAGATAGTTGAAGGCGCTCACCGAGTTGGGCGAAGGCTCGGCGGTGTCGTTGTCTTCAATCATGCGCAGAGGCGCGCTCTCGTCGTCGAACGCGGTGCTGTAAAAAACGCCCTGCTTCTGGTCGAAAAAGCGTTCGATCTGCGCTTCGGCCAGTGCGATAGCCGTGGAGAGATATTCGGGGTCGAGCGATGCCTGGTAGAGGTCAATTACCGCCTGAATCATGCAGGCGTAGTCGCTTGCCTTGCCGTCGATGGCCGCTTCGCCGTCGCGGTAGCGTCGGAGCAGCTTGCCGGTCGCCGAATCGTAGAGCGTGCCGAGAATGAAGTGCGCAACACGTTCGGCTGCTTCGAGGAGAGCTTTATCCCGCAACACCAGCGCGCCTTTGGCCAGCGCGGAGATCATCATACCGTTCCATGCGACGAGAATTTTATCGTCGAGGCTCGGTCTTGGGCGTTTCAGCCTCGATTCAAACAGCTTCGCGCGCGCCTCTTCCAACCGTCGAGTTACTTCATCCGTCGAAAGGTCGAAACGCTTTGCCAACTCTTCGTCTGAAGCGGTGCGCATGAGGATATTCCTTCCGATGAATTCTCCGTGCGGATCGACCGGAGCGTTGCCTTCCGGTCTGATCCCGAATGCCTCCATGAAGAACGCGGCTTCGTCCGGGTCGAGCAGATCGGTGATTTCTTCTGCCGTCCACAGGTAGAAGGCGCCCTCACGCTTTTCTCCGCTGCCTTCCGGATCAAGGCTGTCGGCGTCTTCGGCTGACCAGAAGCCGCTTTCGGGCGCGGCCATGTCGCACAGCACGTAGCTGAAGATGTCGCGGGCGGTGTCGGCGAAGAGCGCCTCGCCGGTCAGCTGGTACGCTTCGAGGTACGAAATGGCGAGCTGCGCGTTGCCGTAAAGCATCTTCTCGAAGTGGGGTACGTGCCAGAAACGGTCGGTGGAGTAGCGGGCGAACCCGCCGCCCCCATGCCCCACAATGCCGAGATGGTCGTGGATACCTCCGAAGGCCATCTTCCGGAGTGTCGCAAGTGCCATGTCAGTCGCCTCCGGGTTGCCGGTGCGTGCGGCGTGGCTGAAAAGGAAGCTGAGAATCGATGGTTGCGGGAACTTCGGGGCATTGCCGAAACCGCCCCACTCAGCGTCGAAGCGTTGCGCCAGCACCTCGAAGCAGCGTACGGCATAAGCGTCGTCAACCTCGTCCGCTCCCGATCGGGGTTTGGCGATATCGAAAAGCTGATCCATGATCGAACCCGCCGAGGCGAGCAGCTTGGGGCGCTCGTGCTCCCACATTCGCGCCAGGGTTTCGAGCACCGAGCGGAACGACGGCATCCTCCAACGCTCAGCGGGCGGAAAGTAGCTGCCTCCGAAAAAGGGTTTGCGATCCGGTGTCATCCAGACCGACATCGGCCAGCCGCCGTTACCGGTGGTCGCCTGCACGAAAAGCATGTAAAAACGGTCGATATCGGGATGCTCTTCCCGGTCGAGCTTCACCGGCACGAAGTGGCTGTTGAGGAATGCCGCGATGTCAGCGTCCTCGAACGACTCGCGCTCCATCACGTGGCACCAGTGGCAGGTCGAGTAGCCAGACGAAAGAAAGATCGGCAGCTCCTCCTGCCGCGCTTTTGTGAACGCCTTCTCGCCCCACGGATGCCAGTCAACCGGGTTCCATGCGTGCTGAAGAAGGTAGGGGCTTTTTTCGTTGATGAGCTGGTTGGGTCGCTTTTCCATCGTTCGCACCTTTAAATGATTGTTACTCGTACAACGCGTGTTGCAAGCCTGAGCGTTCGCACATCGGAAACATTCTGCCTGCGGCGGCGGTTTAAAGAACAAACTCGTGACGGCCTGTCCGTCTGCAAGGAGAATACAAATCGTGAACAGAATTTTTTTCATACTTCTGACCGTGCTGCTGGCAGCTTGCGGGAACTCCCCCGAGAGCCGCGCTTTGCACAGCACGGCAGTGAACACGCACAAGGAGGCATCAATGCAATACAACGACCTCACCCCCGAGGAAAAACGGGTTATCATCGATAAAGGAACCGAGCCGCCCTTCAGCGGCAAATATTATCTGAACAAGGAAAAAGGGGTCTATCAATGCCTCCAGTGCGGGGCAGATTTGTTCCGTTCAGATGCCAAATTCGATTCGGGAACCGGCTGGCCGAGCTTCGATGATGCCATTCCGGGCGCGGTTCGGCAGGAGACCGACCGCGATGGCCGCAGAACCGAGATTCTCTGCGCCAATTGCGGAGGTCACTTGGGCCATGTCTTTTTCAATGAAGGCTTTACGTCGAAAAACGCCCGCTACTGCGTCAACTCGATCTCCCTGTCGTTCGATCCCGCCGACAAGCCTGCGGCAACCACAGAGACGGCACTCTTTGCCGGCGGGTGCTTCTGGGGCGTCGAGTACCATTTCAAGAAAACACCGGGCGTGATTTCGACCACGGTCGGCTACAGCGGCGGACGCACCGATCATCCCACCTACGAAGCGGTGTGCAGTGGACGCACGGGCCACGCCGAGTCGATCGAGGTGGAGTTCGATCCGTCAGTTGTGAGCTACAAAACGCTGGCCAAGCTCTTCTTCGAGATTCACGATCCGACGCAGGTCAACCGTCAGGGACCTGACATCGGTACGCAGTACCGTTCGGCTGTCTTTTATCAGGATGAGGAGCAGAAAAAGATCGCCGAAAAGCTGATCGAGCAGCTCAAAAGCCGTGGCTACGACGTGGTGACCACGGTCGAAAAAGCCGGTGAATTCTGGCCCGCGGAGCTGAACCATCAAGACTACTATGAAAAGACGGGGCACCAGCCCTATTGCCACATTTATCAGAAGCGCTTTTAAAGGAGTGAGGTTTAAGGGGTGAACGTTCGTTCTCCCAAATGTCCCACCAGTCTCATTTTCTATTTTCAGCGGGATGCGCTTGACATCCCGCTTTTTTTATCGTATGTTATTGGCATATGCTAATAATTTAAAAAGATCGTTATGCCCAGACCGATGAAATGCAGAGCTATCACCGAGGATCCGGAGCACCGGGCGTTCGGGCCGTTTGCTGCTGAGCACTCCGATGCGGAGCCGCTGGAGATGACCTTCGACGAGTTCGAGGCGATCCGGCTGGCCGATGTGGAGGGGTTGTATCAGGAGGAGGCCGCAAAGCGGATGC
>DRSQ01000145.1 GCA_011372505.1 Chlorobaculum parvum
CGATTCGATCGATTGTACGAGAAATGCCTGACCGGCCTGCCGCAACTCTGTTAACGAGAGTCAGAGAATCCTGAAAGCTCTCAAAAACCATGGGAGCAGTGCGCCTTGGCAGTGGATACAACCGGAATGATCTGGGGAAAAAGCTTGAAAATCCGCTTTAAAGAGTAGAACTGTCTGTTACGTCGGGAGTAGAACAAAAGATCGATGGGAGAAAAGCGCTCATCAGTAGCAGCTCCTGTCTGCAAGACTCAAAACAACGGTGATTCATTACGAATCGCTCAATTTAGGTTACCATATAATAGTACTGTAACATTACAGTTCTAATGAGACTTCAGGGTCGCTAATCCGTAGATCAAAATATCCACTTTGAGTCATTGGCTCGAAATTGAAACTATAAATACCCCAAAAAAGCGCCGGGCTGGCACCCGGCTCTTTCAGAGTCATTTTTTCATCTCACGAACAACCGGTCGTCATCCCGCAGTCCTCGCACACCTTGCATGTGCCGTTCTGCTTCACTCTCACCGATCCGCAGTTTTCGCACTGCTCGCCGGTGTAGCCTTGCACTTTGGCCTGGGCGGCCTGGCTTCTCAAAACGCTGTTGTCGTCTGCGTGAGCCTTGGTGGTCTGGACGGCAAGTTCCGGCTCCGAGGCTTTGGCTTTGTGCGCCTTGCCGTTCCCATTACCGTTGCCGTGGGTCGTCACCTCCGGCACCTCATCAACCGCTTTAACGTGCACGAAATCCTTGCGGCCGAGGTAGTCGTAGCCGATGGAGCGAAAAACGTAGTCGAGAATCGAGGTCGAGTTCTTGATGGCGTTGTGGCCCTGCACCGCGCCCGCAGGCTCGAAGCGGGTGAAGGTGAAGCTGTCCACCAGCTCTTCGAGCGGCATTCCGTACTGGAGCGCCTTGGAGGCGAGCACGGCGAAGCAGTTGAGCAAGCCCTTGAACGACGCGCCCTCCTTGTACATGTCGATGAACACCTCGCCGAGCGAGCCGTCTTCGTACTCGCCGGTTCGGAGGAACACCTTGTGGCCGCCGACGTACGCCTCGCGGATGTACCCCTTGCGGCGCTTCGGCAGCATCCGGCGCTCGGAGCGATGATAGACCCGCTCGACGATGCGCTCCTGCACCTCCTTCGGGCCTTTGGTTTCGTCCAGATCCTCCTCAGTGCCGAGCATGATGACCTCGTCAAGGTCAGAGCTGCTGGAGATGTTGAGCGGCTGCGAGAGCTTGGAGCCATCGCGATAGATCGTGATCGCCTTGACCATCGACTGCCACGCAGCCTCATAAACGTCACCGATTTCGGCGGTGGTAGCGCTGGCGGGCATGTTGACCGTCTTGGAGATCGCGCCGGAGATGAAGGGCTGCACGGCACTCATCATATGCACGTGCGCCATGTGGTTGATGTAGCGCTCGCCCTTGCGTCCGCAGGTGCTGGCACAGTCGAAGACCGGCAGGTGCTCCGCCTTGAGGTGCGGCGCGCCCTCGATCATCATGGTGCCGCAGACGTAATCGTTAGCCGCCTCGATGTCCTCATCGCTCGCACCGAGCTCGCTGAGCATGTCGAAACCGGCGTCGTTGAGCTGCTCTTCGGTGAAGCCGAGGGAGTGGCAGAACTCGTCGCCGATAATCCATTTGTTGAAAGCGAAGCGGATGTCGAAGACGCTTTCGAGCTGCTTTTCGACCGCTTCAATCTTTTCGTCGGTAAAGCCGCGGCTCTTCAGCCACTGCTGGTTGATGCCGGGGCATCCGCGCAGGGTGCCGTGACCTTTGCAGTACTTCTCGATCTCCTCGATCTGCGTATCCGAGTAGCCGAGGCGGGCAAGCGCCTTGTGCACCGACTGGTTGACGATCTTAAAGTAGCCGCCGCCAGCAAGCTTTTTGAACTTGACGATGGCGAACTCCGGCTCGATGCCCGTGGTATCGCAATCCATGA
Organism: Chlorobaculum parvum; assembly: GCA_011372505.1. Lineage (GTDB taxonomy): Bacteria > Bacteroidota > Chlorobiia > Chlorobiales > Chlorobiaceae > Chlorobaculum > Chlorobaculum parvum_B. Next base: position 1,935 of record DRSQ01000145.1, read on the forward strand.
CGAGGCCGATGGTGCCGGTCGGAGCGATGACGCTCACCTGCGCGTTGCGGAAGCCGTACTTCTTGCCACGCTTGAGCGCTTCATCCCAAACCTTTCCGGCGACCTCGAACAGCTCTTTCGGACAATATTCCGAGTCAATACCACGCGGCTTGACCGACAAGCCTTCGTACTCCTCTTCGGCGCTGTTGTGCGCCGCGCGGCGGTGGTTGCGGATGACGCGGAGCATGTCGTCACTGTTCTCGCGATAGCGGGCAAACGCGCCGTGATCCTTCGCCAAGTCAGCGGAGGTAACGTAGGCCTGACCAGTCATCAGCGCTGCGATGCCGCCAGCGATGGCCAGCGCGCGCGGAGAATCGTACGGAATGCCGAGCACCATCAGCACGCGCCCGAGGTTGGCGAAGCCGAGGCCAAGCGTGCGGAACTCGTAGCTCAGGCGGGCGATCTCTTCGGAGGGGAAGTGCGCCATCAGCACCGAGATTTCGAGCACCACCGTCCAGAGCGCCGAGGCGTGCTGGATTTCGGTGATCTTGATCTTGCCGCTCTCCTCGTCGAGGAAGTGGGCAAGATTGAGGCTGGCCAGGTTGCAGGCGGTGTCGTCGAGGAACATGTACTCGCTGCAATTGTGGATGCCGATGCCGTTGGCGATGAAGTGGCTCGTCTCCGGCTCGGTGAGGTCGAACACCGGCTCCTCGCCGAGGCGGGCGAGTGACGCCACGGCGTCGGTGAGCGAATCGTTATACGCGCTGACCGACTCGTTCAGGCGGCGAAGTTCGTCCGATTTCCGGCTCTCCGGCATGAAGCCGATATGCTCCTCGAAAAGCAGGCGCGAGCTGCGGCTGATGCGCAGGCTGTGCATTTGCTGGACAGGATACTCCTTTGCTCCACCGTTACCGTCGGGCAACAGCGCAACGAGCTCACCGGCACGGCGGTTCTCGTAAATCTTCGCCTTGATGCCGAAGTTGAGCAGGAGCAACTGCACCTGACGGATCAGTTCGAGCGAGGTGGAGTCGAGCACGACGTACTGCGACTTGTCGCCGTAGTTCGCCACGGTGCCATCCGCCGTGAAGAGGCCGCGCAAGAGCGCCGCCTGTTCGGCGCGGGCAAGGCGGAACACCACATCGGTGAAAAGCTTGTTCTCGCTGCCCGCGTCGAGCACGGCGAACGCTTCGAGCTGCTCGAGGATGCGCGGGCTGCCGACGGCGACACGGGCCGTGGTGGCGGTTTCGGTCACCGTGCCCGGCTTGTTGTGCTCGCCAAGGTCGGGGCGCATGTCGTTGATGTGCGAGTTGGTCCAGTCGGCGATTTCGCCTTCGGCCTTGTCAACCGTCAGGAACGCCACGCGGCGCGGCTCTCCGGCGGCGGTGGTGCCGGAGGTGGTGGTGATGCAACCATCCCCGGCCAGCAGGCCGACGAGCTGCGCGGTCTCGGCGGAGCCGGTCGTCTCCTTGCCGAAGCCAGCGCCGACGAACCGAACCACGTCGTCCTTGCAGAGTTCGCAAGCCCGAACGTCACCGCGATTTTCGGTGAAGACCGGATGGTCGCCGGTGAGTTTCAGCGAGTAGCCGCTCTTTGTTTTCAACTCGTAAACCGGTTTGGTGCCAGTCGGGAAAATCTTTTCGACCCAGTGCATCTTGCCGTCGATGCTCTTGATGCCGCGCGACTGGCCAACCAGCGCGCCGATGCGTTCGAGGCCACGGTCGGTCGCCACCAGCGTGTCGGCGGTGACGCACGGATTGCTGGCATTGATGCGGCCACTCGTCGGACAGGTGTGCCACTCGTTGATGGTCGAGTCGAACTGGAGACCGGGATCGGCGCACTTCCAGGCACTCATCACGATCTTCTCCCAGAGGTCCTTGGCACGCACGGCGCGGGCATCCTGGCCGGTGGTGCGCTCGCGGAGCACCCATATCTCGTCGTTCTGCACGGCCTTCATGAACTCGTTGGTCACGCGGACACTGTTGTTGGAGTTCTGACCGCCGACCGTCTGGTACGCCTCGGACTCGTAGTGCGTGTCATACTCTTCGAAGTCGAGGGTCGTGTAGCCCTGCTCGACCAGCGCCAGCACGCGGAGAATATAGCTCATCGGTACACCGCGATGCAGCGCGTTCTGGATAAGGGTGTTGAGCTTTTCGTTCTCCTGTCGGTCGGTGCCGCCCTGAAGCGCTTCGTCCACAATCGCTTTCAGGAAGCGCGAGCAAATTTTGGAACCAGCAACCATCGCGGCCACCTTGTCCTCCTCCTTGGCCTTCCATTCGATGAACTTTTCGATGTCCGGATGGTCGATGTCGATGATGACCATTTTCGCCGCACGGCGCGTGGTGCCGCCCGATTTGATAGCGCCTGCCGCCGAGTCGAAGATTTTCAGGAAACTCATCAGACCTGACGAACTGCCGCCGCCGCTAAGCTTTTCGCCCGAGCCGCGCAGGTTGGAGTAGTTGGTACCCGAGCCGCTGCCGAATTTGAAGACACGAGCCTCACGAACAGCCAGATCGAAAATGCCGCCCTCGTTGACCAGATCGTCCTTGACCGACTGGATGAAGCAGGCATGCGCCTGCGGGCGGGTATAGGCATCTTCCGACTCACGAGTTTCGCCAGTTGCCGGATCGACATAGAAGTGCCCCTGCGCCGGGCCGTCGATGCCGTAGGCAAACTGGAGGCCGGTATTGAACCACTGCGGCGAGTTCGGTGCGGCCATCTGCGCGAGCAGCATGTACACCACTTCGTCGTAGAACACCTGAGCGTCCTCATCGGTGTCGAAATAATTGTGCTTCTTGCCCCAGTCCTGCCAGCAGCCGACCAGACGATGCGCCACCTGCTTGATGGAGTTCTCGCTGCCAGTCACCGGCAGACCATCCTTGCCGATCATGAGATTGCCCTCGGCATCGCGCTGCGGCACACCGGTTTTTCGGAAATACTTCTGAGCGAGAATGTCGGCAGCAACCTGCGACCACGAAACCGGCACTTCGACATCGTTCATCTCGAAGACCTTCGAGCCGTCCGGGTTACGAAGCACCGAAGTTCTCAGGGTGTAGTCGAAACGATCATAGACATTTTCACCTGGGGAGGTGAACAGGCGGGCGATTTTCATGTGGGGTCTCCAGAATCGATAATAGGTTGATGTTAGGTAAATCCCTCAAATACCGTGACTTACCTTTATCCGACACAAGCGCGGGGCATAGAAGTGCCTGACAACAAGAAGATATTTTGCAATATAATCACCTTGCCGAACAGAGGAAACAGACCGGGCAATCGAGTGCAAAAAGATCACGGAACAAAAAGGACATGATCATTGACAGGTTCGCCAGGCTCTCTTCCCGAAGCCGCTCGGCGCCTTTCATCCCGGCAGGTTTCCTGACTCCGACAGCCGCGTCGCTCGCACAACGCTTTTCAGTGCATCATCCTTCCCATGCTCTCCCCGTGGCAATCAGAGGTCGGCGCAGTGGACAGGCACAAACCGCAAGAGTCGACTGGGAAGAGCGCCCATATCGTCTTACGGCATACCATCTTACAGTTGCGGGTACAGTGTGCGATTCTCACGCACTTCCCTTTTAACCGGATGAAAAACATCCGGCACCGGAACGTCAAAAGAACTCCTCAATTGTAACGATTTTTTGGAATGCTGGCAACGCCTGAACACGATTTTCCGGCTTCCGGACGAACAGGTTAACGGGGGTAAACCCGCCTGAAGCAGACGGAAAAACACTTTGCGGGCACAGCGCGAGGTTGATTTTTTTTCGAGGGAAATCGCTCAACCTATTTCACCTTCCACTGCGACGGATCGACCGTCACCAGCCAGTCAAGCGTGCGCCGGATGCCGTCGTCCTGCGGCACCGTGCTCCGCCAGCCGAGGACGTTGCGGGCTTTCGATACATCGGCCTGCGCGCGCGAGGCGAGTACATCGACCGCCTGGCGGGTCAGGAGCGGTCGCTTCTCGCTTCCGGCAAGACGCCAGAGCGTCTCCATCACTCCGGCAACGGCCCGAACCAGGCCGAACGGCAGACGGAGCAACGGCGCGGACGAACCGATAGCGACCGCAATGCGCTGGCACACCTCCTCGAAGGTGATCGCTTCACCGTCGCAGGCCATAAACGCCTCGCCTTCAGCTTCCGGGCGTGTGGCAGCCAGCATCGCCAGATCGACGAGGTTGTCGATATAGACCATGCTCATCGGCGCGTTGCGCGACCAGTAGAACATCTGCCGCTTCAGGATGGCGTCGGCCAGAATCGGAAAGAGCGTCCGGTCGCCGGGACCATAGACCCAGACCGGGTAAAGAATGCTCGCCGAAAGCCCTCGCTTCATGGCCGCCCATACCTCATTGCTGCTTCCGATTTTGGTGTCGGGATAGGATTGCTGCCGCGTTTTGTAGGGCGTTTGCTCATCGATACGGCCCAGCAGATAGTGGTCGAAACACTCGAACGAACTGACATGCACCAGCCGCTTGACACCGTGCTTCAGCGACGACTCGCACACCTTACGGGTGCCGATGATGTTGATGTCGATAAAATCCTGCAACGGCCCCCAGTCGGAGGTCGGCGCGGCGGCGTGCAGTACGAGATCGCACCCGCTCACAGCCAAATCGACCGCACCGGCATCCCGCACATCGCCCGTCACCACCTCCACACCGGAAGCACGCAATGGCTCGATGCAGGCGTTCCCTTTCCGCACCAGCGCCTTGACGCGATACCCGTCTTTCAGGCAGCGCTTTACCAGATGCGAACCGATAAATCCGGAAGCGCCTGTGACCAACACTTTTTTGCTCATGAAGCTATGATCTTGCTTGATGCATTTCCGCTAAAACTCAACGCTCACTCTCCTGCTCCGCCTCGACCCGTTCGGTCCATGCGAGCACGGCGTGCAGCAACGCAGCACTTTTGATCACCTGACCGTAAGCCTCCTCTTCGGTCATATCCCGTTTCTGCCGTCTCATCCTGTTGCCAAGTTTCCGGGCAGATTCGGCAACAACAGCGATTTCCCGCGCCAGATACTCTTCACTGTTGATGACCGGCGGCTTCATCATGCGCTGGATGTAACCGATGTTATTGCGCACGCTGCGTTCGATGATGCCGTCGTTGATGGTGTGACGCGCTTTGTTGAACGCGTCGTAGGGAACGTTGTGCAGCAGCATGGAGAGGTCGGCGATGTAGTGAGCACAGTAGGCCAGCGGATAGCGGGCGTATTTGCCGGTTTGGGCCAGCGCGAAGTACTCCCTGACCGAACCGATAATTGCACCATAGAGATGCCCCTCTTTGTCGTCGGGCTGGTTGTAACGAGCGGCCTGCGCCATGACCATCTGCGCCGTAACCTTTTTGTCGGCCTTGTTGCTGAAGTAGTGGTTCGCAACCTCAATCGCCCGGAACGGCTCTTTCGATTTGGCCACGTCAGCCGCAACGGCATTGTACCAGATATCAAGCCCAGCGGCTTCGGCTATGGTCAGGTGGGTTTTGTCGTGCCAGGCCAGAGCTTCGGAATGGAAGAGCTGGCAACAAAGCAATACCGTGACGGCAACGATGCGAATGGCGAGCGAACGCATGATGACTCCTTCTGAAGTGTTGTGCAATGGCAATGAAAGAAGGTGCGCAGAGAAACGTGGACTCCGTAACGATGGAGGTCGTATTCGCAGAAATATTGCCGGGCCGCAAAACATGGGAGGGATCGGTTTGCAGCCCGGCAGAAGGTCAGGCGGACATTTCGAGCATCTTCTTGATCGGCTTGAGCGCGGCTTCGCGGAGGTTCTCGTCGACCGTGATTGCGGGAGAGCGGTTGACCATGCAGAGATAGAGCTTTTCAAGCGTGTTCTGCTTCATCTGCGTGCAGACGCTGCGCGGGTTGGCCGGATCTTTTGGCGCCGGAATGAAGGTCTTGCCGGGAGAGCGCTTCTCCATTTCGTAGAGGATGCCCGGTTCGGTGGCCACGATGAAGCTCTGCGACGGGCTCTTGACAGTGTAGTCGAGCAGCGCGGCCGTCGAGCCGACGAACGATGCATGACGAAGCACCTCGTCGCGGCACTCGGGATGGGC
>DRSQ01000146.1 GCA_011372505.1 Chlorobaculum parvum
TCTGGCTACCGTTGGCGCAGATTGCTATCGCGCTGCTGGTGCGCATTCTGATCGTCGTCAGATTCCGCCAGCCGCTGTGGGCGGCCTTACTGCACGCTCTCTCGCAGGTGATGCTGATGCTGATCGCACTCAACTCGTTCCGTCTGACCGTGTTCGGTTCGGGGCCGCAGTGGAAGGGTCGCAGTTACTCCTCTTCAGGTTTACAGGGGGAGTCGTGAACAGTGGATTAACCGGATAAATTTTTCTTATATTATCAAACAAATTTTTCCGCGTTCCAGTACCAGATGCGGTCCGCGGTAATCTCAAAAACGATCATATGCTCATGGGGTTCTTGTCAAAAATTTTCGGCAAAAAGGAAGAAGAGCTCAAACGTCCGACGGTTCGCGAGGATGTCAATCTTATCAAGACCATGGAGGGGCATCTTGACCGGGTACTCGGCGTCAAGTTCAGTCCTGATGGCAAGCAGTTGGTGAGCGGTGGATTCGATGAGCTGGTGATGCTCTGGGATGTTGCTTCCGGCACGTCGATCCGCACGATGAAGGGGCACGAAACCTGGGTGGAGTGCATCGATTACAGCCGCGACGGCAAGATGCTGGCCAGCGGCAGCACCGACAGCACCGCCCGCATCTGGGATGCCTCGACCGGCGCGTGCAAGCATGTTTGCAAAGGCCACGACACGGCCGTGCGCATGGTCGCCTTCAGCCCCGACAGCACGACCCTCGCCACCTGCTCGCGCGATACCACTATCCGCCTCTGGGATGTCGAGAGCGGCAAGGAGAAGGCAAAGCTGCTTGGCCACAAATCGTACATCGAGTGCGTCGCCTGGAGCCACGACGGCAAGAAGCTGGTCTCCTGCGGCGAGGAGCCGGTGGTACGCATCTGGGACGTCGAGAACGGCAAAAATGTCGCCAGCTTCCAGACCCAGGATACTCTTTCCCACTCGGTTTGCTTCAGCCCTGATGACAGTCTGATCGCTTTCTGCGGCCGTGACGCCAAGGTCAAGATTCTCGATGCCGCCAGCGGCAAGGTCATCCACACGCTCGAAGGTCATGAAGATGGCGTGCGCAGCGTCTGCTTCAATCCCGACGGCACCGAAGTGGTTAGCGCGGCCAACGATGAATCGGTTCGGCTCTGGGATGTCAAGGCGGGCAAGGAGCTGCACTGCTACCGCGGTCACACGCTCGAAGTGCAGTCGGTGGACATTTCTCCCGACGGTCGCATGATCGCCAGCGGCAGCGACGACCGTAAGATCAAGCTCTGGGGCATCAGGTAAAAAAATCTGCCAGTTTCGCATAGGCTTTTGTTTCTGCCGGGTTCCAGCCCGGCAGAACTGTTTCAGGGCGAGAGTCTTGGCGGAGGAGTTGGATCGTTTTTTCTGCGCGATTTTCTTGCTGAACTGAAAGACGCTGAACTGAAAGACGTACAAGTATGGGCATCATTCTTCTCGATATCGGCAATGTGCTGGTCAACGTCGATTTCATGCCGTTCTGCCGTGCCGTGTGCCGCGACTCGGAGTCTGGCGCGGAGCGGCTCATGGATCGCTACTGCCAGGGCGAGTTCAAGGATCGACACGACACCGGGCGTCTCGCTTCGTTTGACTATCTTGACATGATCGCCGCCGATCCGCTGACGCTCGACCTGCCGCTGCGCCAGCTCCGGCTTGCGTGGCAGGATATTTTCACTCCGCTTCCCGGCAGCGAGGCGGCGGTTGGGCAACTCCGCCAGCGTCACGAACTCTGGATTATGAGCGACACCGATCCGCTCCATTTCACCTTTCTGCTCGACCGCTTTCCCTTCCTTCGCACCATGGATCGCCACCTCCTTTCTTACGAGCACGGCTGGCTCAAGCGCTCGCCCGAGGCGTTCCGGTACGCGCTGGAGCTGGCCGGGCGCGACGCTTCCGGATTGCTGCTGATCGATGACCGGCAGGTCAACATCGACTCGTGCCGCGCGGCTGGCATTGACTCCATTCTGTTCCGGAGCTGGCGTGAAACTCTTGCTTCGCCGCCGCTTGCCGCCCTCGAAACATCGTCAAACAGGAACCGGTCATGACGCTCAGCATCGCCCGGGCAATCACCGTTGAGGAACGGGAGATCGAAATCAGAACCATGCGATCGCAGGGGGCTGGCGGTCAGAACGTCAACAAGGTTGAAACCGCCGTTCATCTCCGGTTCGATATCGGGGCTTCCTCGCTTCCCGACCACATCAAAGAGCGGCTCATGCAGCTTCGGGATCGACGAATTTCCAAAGAGGGTATAATCGTTATGAGGGCGCAGCGGTTTCGTTCGCAGGAGAAAAACCGGCAGGATGCGCTTGAGCGTTTTCAGGCGTTGTTGCGGAAGGCACTGGCCGAGCAGAAGCCACGCAAGGCGACCAGACCTACTCGAAGCTCAACTGAGAAGCGACTCCGTAACAAGTCACGAAAAAGCGAAATCAAGGCAGCAAGAAGGCCGGTGCGCGACGAATGACGGTTCGCAACCGCTTACACTAGGTAGAAATCAAAAAACCCCGACAACCTTGCAGGAATGTCGGGGTTTTCTGTTGTTCGTTCGCGCCGTGTCCGCCGTCAGAGATTCTTGTTTTCTCCCTGTTTGGAGGCATCAGCTATCATGACTGGCGTATGGGCAAGTTGTTCCTGGTACATCTGTACCTTGGCCATAAATCCACTAAGTTCTTTTTTTGAGAGCGAGCGGGTCGGAGCTTTCTGCCTGAGCGCGACCATCGGATTTTGCAGATGACCGTTCTTGATAATACGGAAATCCAGATGCGGTCCGGTGGCCCTGCCGGTTGCGCCAACGTAGCCGATGATGTCGCCCTGCTTGACTCTTGTTCCGTAACGGCAGGAGCGGGCGAAGCGGCTCAGGTGCATGTACATGGTGCGCACGCCGTGGCCATGCGAGATGGCGACCAGGTTTCCCGCGAGCCCTTTGCGCCCGCGGTAAATGATTTTGCCGTTAGCCACGGCCCTGACCGGCGTGCCGGTTGGCGCGGCCAGATCGACGCCACCATGAAACTGGCGGCGGTGGGTGATGGGGTGGATCCGATAGCCGAAGGGGCTGGAGATGCGGCTGTAGTGGCAGGGCTTGATGTACAGGCCTCGTGATTGCGAGAGCGCGTGGCCACTCTCATCGTAATAGGCACTGTTGCCGTTAGCGCTCAAGAACCGGTAAGCATTGACGTTACGGCCATTTGCATTGATTTCAACAGCCAGAATATCGCCGGTTCTCGCGAATTTACCGTCGAGCCACTGCTCCTGGTAAAGAATTTTGTAGGTTGCGCCGTCGTGAATATCCCTTTTGAAATTGATTCTTGACGAAAGAATATGGTTGAGTTGAGCGGTGAGGGTAGAGCGTTTTTTGCTGCTCAACTCCTTTGCAAGCGAGGTGTGCAGGGTGCCTTCGAGGGTTGCGATGCGGGTTTCGATCTCGATCGTTTCCCGGTTAACGTTCAGCTTTCCGGTCTGTTCGTTTTTGGTGAGGTGAAGGATCGTAGTCGGGTTCTCCTGCCAGGTGAAGCGGGTGAATTTGCCGTCCTTGTCAGTTTCAAGCCCATAACTTTTTCCGGCTCTGAAGCCCCGGATCGCTTTGTCACCCTTGAGCTGCGAGGTCAATTCGTGAATTTCGGCTGGCGTGAGTCCGGCGGTATTGAGGATGCTGTAAACGGAGTCGCCGCGCTGGACGGTTTTCTTTTCGATTGTTCCGGAGGGGCCGTTTTCGCCCTCGTCGATGATGACCTGATCCGATTCATTGTTCAGGCCAAGTTCGTCATCGCTGACCAGGCCCATGGATTGATAGAGTGTATGCACCGAAGAGACCAGCGGGTTTGCTTTCGGTTGGGGCTGGTTTGATGCTGAAGTCGAGAGAAAATAACCGGCAGAGAAGATAATGGTGGACAGTGCTGCAGCGGTTACGGCGAACATGCGGCGACGATTTCGCTGTGCAGGACTCTTGAATTTCTTGAATGAATCGTGAGGGTTGGTATCTGGCATAGAATCGGCGCGATTTGGTAATGGATAAACAGGGGAAACTTCGGAATAAAAGTATAAACATTTAATTTAAAAAAAATCGTAAAGGGATGCCTGATATTAAACAGATACGTCGTTATTGTGGGTGTTTGGACAAAAAGTTTCAATTTTTGCGGGTTTTCTTGCCAGCCTTATCTGCCTTGAGTTAAATTTCTTTTGTCTTTGCCCGGAATTGCCGGAGCTTTTCCGGCGCATTTTTTAACCTTTTTCATGGCATGATTTTTATGCTTGCAACCAACGAAAGTCGGCTTGTCGAAATTCTGCTTCAGTGCCAGCCCGGCCAGCCCCGCACGCGTGGCACCTGGGAGGTCGATCACCAGGGCACGCCCTTTATTCTGCCGTCGATTGGCGGCATCACGCTCAATCTTCAGGTCGGCGATCCGGCGTTTGGCTGGGAGGGCGATCACATCGAGCCGGGCGTGAGCTGCACCGCCGATACTCACAAGCCGTTCGAGCACCCCAATGTTACCGTGCAGATGCTGAGTTGCGTGGGCAACACAGCCACGATCGTCTCCGGCGAAGCCAAAGGCGAGTCGGGCACCGTGTTGGGCCATCATGGCGGCTCGGAGCACATCATCGTCGATTTTTCGCGCGAAGCCAAGGAGAAGATGCAGTACGGCGACACCATTATGGTCAGGTCGTGTGGTCAGGGGTTAAAGCTAACTGACTTCCCGGATGTTTCGCTCTTTAATCTCGATCCGTCGCTGCTGGCGAAGATGAAGATCACCGTCGCCGATGACGGTGTGCTCGAAGTGCCGGTGACGACGCTGGTGCCGGCCTATTGCATGGGCTCGGGTGTCGGCTCGGCGCACGTCGCGAAGGGCGACTACGACATCGTGACCAGCGATGCCGATACGGTTAAAGAGTTTGGCATCGACCGCATCCGTTTCGGCGACTTCGTGGCGTTGCTCGATCAGGACAACCGCTTCGGGCGAGCCTACCGCAAGGGCGCGGTTACCATTGGTGTCGTGGTGCACAGCGACTGCCGCGAAGCGGGCCACGGTCCCGGCGTTACCACTATCATGACCTGCGCCACTCCCGCCATCCGCCCGGTCATCGACCCCAAAGCCAACATCGCCGACCTGCTCAGCATCGGCACAAGGTTGTGAGTTCGCGATAGAATGATAGAATATTTTTGTGCTTGTAAGGGGCGATTTCGATTTGCGGGGTCGCCCTCTCCGATCAAGACTTTAGCTGCGATTCGAGAGCGCATTTAAATGAAGATGCCATGAATCCTGACTGCGACGATTCCGACTCCGCCTGCCTGTTCTGTGCGCTTCCGCCGAATGGTATCTTGCTTGAAAACTCACTTGCTGTCGCCATCAACGACCGCTATCCGGTCACGCCTGGACACCTTCTGGTGATTCCCAAACGGTACGTCGCCAGCTATTTTGACCTCGTGTCATCCGAACTCA
>DRSQ01000147.1 GCA_011372505.1 Chlorobaculum parvum
CGCATCTGGTACTGGAACGCGGAAAAATTTGTTTGATAATATAAGAAAAATTTATCCGGTTAATCCACTGTTCACGACTCCCCCTGTAAACCTGAAGAGGAGTAACTGCGACCCTTCCACTGCGGCCCCGAACCGAACACGGTCAGACGGAACGAGTTGAGTGCGATCAGCATCAGCATCACCTGCGAGAGAGCGTGCAGTAAGGCCGCCCACAGCGGCTGGCGGAATCTGACGACGATCAGAATGCGCACCAGCAGCGCGATAGCAATCTGCGCCAACGGTAGCCAGAAGAGGCTCAGGGAGCGGTTGCCATCCAGCAGCGACGAGATCACGAAACCATACGGAGCCAGGTAAAGCAGCGTGACCAGCACCAGCAGGGCAAACAGTCCGGCGCTGTTGTTGCTCAGCCCGGCAAAGAGATTTTTGGAGAATCCGCTCCACACCTCGCCGAACCCGCGATACATCCGGCACCAGACCGCATCGGTGCCGTCGAAAGCGGCAACCTTGCCCCCGGCGCTCTTGACCGCTTTGCAGAGGCCGATGTCCTCGACGATGTTACCGCAGACCGCGCGATGCCCGCCGATCCGCCCATAAACCTCGCGGCGGAAGAGGATGAACTGGCCAATGGCATAGCAGAACGCAGGTGAAGCGCTGCGGCTGACCATCGCGATCGGCAGGTAGCTGAAGAGGATGTGATAGACCAGCGGCACGATGAGCTTCTCCCAGAAGCTGCGAAGCTCCTGCGCGGGCGTGAGCGAGAGCATCCCAGCGCCCCTCTTGTGCATCGCCTCAACCGCGCGAGCGAGCGCGTCAGGCTGGTGGCGCGTGTCGGCGTCGGTGAAGAGCAGCAACTCGCCCGACGCCTCTTCGCCAAGCTGCTGGCAAGCCCACGCCTTGCCGTGCCACCCGGCGGGCAGCGGTGTCCCCTCGACGATGCGCAGGCACAAGCCGCCCGGCCCGGCGGCCAGCTCGCGCAACGCCGGCAACGTGCCGTCGGTGGAGTGGTCGTCGAGCACAATCACCTCGAAATCGGGATAGCGCTGCGCGAGCAGCGACGAAACGCACGCCTCGATGTTCAGCTCCTCGTTGCGCGCAGGCACCAGCAGCGAAACCTTCGGACGATACGCCTCATCCCCCGTGGCGGATGGCAATGGACGCAGATCGACAAGGTTCTTCAGCACAATGCCGAGAAAAACCAGCAACGACCCCAAAATGAAGAGTTGATAGAACAGCATGGCAAAAAAAAGGCCACCCACGGCAGCCTTTTACAGTTTCACAAATTGTCAGATAAGTCAACGGCAAGCAACAGCTTAAACGTTCTGTCTCATTTTTGTCCCTGCTGTCCTCAGTCGATCAGCTTGTTGATGTCATACTCGAAAATCCCCTCCGCGCCTGCGCGCTTCAGATCGGGGATAAGGTGGCGGACAACCTTCTCGGCAACGATCACTTCGAGCGCAACCCAATTCTTATCAGCCAGATCGGAAACGGTCGGCTGGCGAAGGGCGGGAATGCTCTCGATAAGCTTATCGAGACCAGCCTTCGGAGCGTTCATCTTGAGACCGACCTTGCCCTGGGCGTTGATGGCGCCCTGAAGCAGCATCGCCATATTTTCGATCTTCTCGCGCTTCCAAGGGTCTTCCCACGAAGCTTTGTTTGCGATGAGCTTGGTATTGGATTCGAGAATCGTCTCGACGATGCGAAGCTTGTTGGCGCGCAGCGAGGAGCCGGTTTCGGTCACCTCGACGATGGCGTCGGCCAGCTCTGGCGGCTTGACTTCGGTCGCGCCCCAGCTGAACTCGACCGATGCGTTCACGCCGTTTTTGGCCAGATATTTTTTGGTGATATTGGTCACCTCGGTGGCGATGTGCTTGCCTTCGAGGTCTTTGACCGACTGGATCGGCGAGCTTTCCGGCACGGCCAGCACCCAGCGCACCGGACGCATCGAGGCTTTGGAATAGACCAGATCGGCCACCTCCACCACGTCGGCGTCGGTCTCGATAATCCAGTCCTTGCCGGTCAGCCCTGCATCGAACGCGCCGAGCGACACGTAGCGGGCCATCTCCTGAGCGCGGATCAGAATCGCTTCCAGCTCATTGTCGTCGATGGACGGAAAATACGAACGGCTCTGGACGGAAAAATGAAAACCGGCGTTGGCGAAAAGTTCGAGAGTGGAGTCCTGAAGGCTGCCCTTTGGCAGTCCAAGCTTGAGAACATTGTTGCTATTGCTCATGATGCGTGAAAGATAGTTGTTGACTTAGAGCTTGACGAGCTGGAACTTCCCCTGCTCATAAACGCCGTACTGATAGCGTCCCTCGATCCAGGAGCCGAGATTGACATAGGTGCTGCCCGACTCGTGGACGGCCTGGATGCGCTCCGCATGGTTATGGCCGCACACAAAGTAATCAAAATCGCGCTCTTGAGCCAACGAGGTTGCAAAATCGATCAGCCGCGTCGATTCGACGCGCATGTCGCTCTTCTTGTGCTTGCGGCTGAGGCGTGAAAACCAGCTCATCAGGGCGGTCGAAAGGTCGGAGTGGAACGCGGTCAGCAGCCCGAGGTTGAAGCGATTCCGGACGAAGCGGGCGAAAAGCCTGTAACCGAGGTCGCCCTCGCCCAGTCCGTCGCCATGCGCCATCAGAAAGGTGCGCCCATCGAAGCGCTCCTCATGCATGCCGTACAGCGTACGCACGCCCAGCTCGTCGTCGAAATAACCTCCGAGGTAAAAGTCGTGGTTTCCGGCGAGCCAGGTCACCGAAACGCCACTGCGCACCAGCCCCGAAAGCATACAGAAAAAGCGGGTAAAACCTTTGGGAATGACGTGGCGATACTCCATCCAGTAGTCGAGAATGTCACCGAGCAGGAAAAGCGAGCCACCGTTGTCAGCGATGACGGAGAAAAGCGTTTCGAGTTGTTCAAGCTTCTCGTCTTCGGCCTGCGGTTCCTGCAGGCCGAGATGAAGATCGCTAACGAAGTAGAGTGCGGACATGGATCGAAAAGGCGGTTCAGGACAAAAGCGCCAGCGAGAGCGCGATCACCGTTACGGGAATGAGGATGTTGTCCACCTCTTTCGGGCTGGCCCCCTCGACTGCCGCGGCGGCAAGCGCGATAATGGCGATCTTGCCGGGATTGTAGGCCTCCGGCACGATGAGCTGGACGAAGAACAGACCGGCAAGAAACGCCCCGGCGAAGAACGCGACGCTTCCCTCGACAGTCTTGTTGCTTAAAATCCGGTACTGCATCTTACCGAGCTTCGTGCCCACGATCGGCGCGAGTCCGTCGCCCCACCCGAGCATCGCCATCGCGAGCACACCGGCGCTCTGCTTGTAGAACACCGTGCCACAGATCATCGCCACTACCACGAAGTAGAGGGTGCCCCTGAGCAGCTCGCGCTTGTCGCCAGTACGAGTCATGGTCTTGACCGCCTGGTCATCTTCGGCGGCGAACAGCCCCTTCTGCACCAGCAGCACCGTCCAGATGGCAAAGACGGAAATGTTCAGATACTGTGACCAGCCGCCATCCTGAAACAGCGGCAGAAACACTATCACCGAACCGGCGCAGATGTGGGTGATCTTGCGGCTGATGTCGCGTGAGAGGCCGTGGTTGGTCACGAGCCAGTCCATCAGCGGCGGCACGCTGAAGACGTAAACGAACGTGAGCAGCATAACCAGAACGTTGTGCCAGACCACAGGCAGGTCGAAAAAGGTGTTTGCAATCGTTGCCATGGCGATCGGGTTTAGGTTGTTGAACAAAAAGAGCGCCATGCCATCAACGGAAAACATGGCATGAGTCCTGCCCTCGCGTCACACAAATGCAACAAAACAGATTTTCCTGCGTTACACAAAAACACCTAACCATGCATATACTTCATTCCAATAGCTCCGGCAGCAAACAGATTGTTAGAAAGAAACAGAATATTGTTGGCGATCTGAAATCTGAGATAGGCGTTATGCTCGGCGACATCGCTCTGACCAATGGCGTTGCCGAAGCCGTCACTCACTGCATTGTGCATGAACGATACGCCGCTTTTCGGATCCTTGTAAAGCTTGATCTGCAACACGATATTGAGCACCAGCCCGCCGAGCATAAGGAATACCAGGTGATAGAAACCCCAGATAAACTCGAGTGTCGCGAAACAAATAAAGACAAGATCGATGATAACAAAGGAGACGAGAAAAGTGTTTTTCGCGCCGATCATCACCGTCAGTGATTTCAGCCCTCCCTCCTTGTCGCCTTCCGCAGACTTGAAGTCATTGAGAATGATGAGCGCTACCGCCATGAAGAAGTTCAGTACGGAAAGCCAGTACACTTCGGGCCGGATATCGCTGAACAGCGCATTTGCGGAAAACCAGGTAATGAAGCTGTAGGAAAAACCGACAGCTGGTGCCGAGGTGATGATATTCTTCTTGAGCTTCAATGGGGGCGCTGAATAGATATAAGCTACAAACAGGCCAGAGGCTATCGAAACAAGAATGATCAGACCCCGAATGCCACCGATATAGAGCCAGAGAAAAACGCCTATCGCCAAGGCCATCAGGCAAACAACCACGCTGTTCCATAACGCCTCTTTCTTTGTCAGCCGTCCCGACGGAATAGGTCTGGTCGGCTCGTTGATCCTGTCGAGGTCGAGGTCGAATAAATCGTTGATGGACTGACTGAAACCGGTTCCCAGTGGACCGAACATCAGAAATATCAAAAACAGGAGCAGATAATCGTGAAGCGTCGGCTGCATCGAACCCGAAGCCATGACACCGCCGGCAAGACAGGGAAACACGCTGATCCAGGTGACGGGATCGAGAATTTCGAGGTGGGCTCTTACTTTATCGGTAAAACCGAGGCTGCGATTTGTGGTAACAGACATTGTACATTCGAGGCACGCTATGTGGAGCAAGCGTTATTAGGTAAAAAAGATTCTTTTTTGAAAGAAGGAATTTACAAATCACCCCTAACATAAAAAAGCCTCATGCAGGACATTACACAACGCCCTTAAGAGTCGCCGACGTGGCTCCGGTGATTCTGACCTGCACCAGTTCGCCCGGCATGAAGTTGCCCCGGTCGAACACCACGGCCCGGTTCGTGGCGGTGCGCCCCATGAGCTTCGAGGGTGAGCGCTTGCTTTCGGCTTCGGCGAGCACCTCAACTGTTGTGCCGATCTGGCGCTGGTAAAGTTCGCGCGACATGGCGGTCTGCAAATCGATAATCTCCTGAAGCCGCGCCTTCTTGACCGGCTCGGGCACGTCGTCCGGCAGGTTCCGCGACGCCCACGTGCCGGGCCGCACCGAGTAGTAAAACATGAACGCCGTATCGTAGCCGACCGCCTCCATCAGCGAGAGCGTCTCGCGGTGCTCCTCGTCGGTCTCGGTGCAGAAGCCGGCGATCAGGTCGGTGGTGATCGCCACGCCCGGCACGAGCTTGCGGATCATGGCGATCTTGTCGAGGTACTCCTCGCGGGTGTGGCCGCGCTTCATCAGGTCGAGCATCCGCGACGATCCCGACTGTACGGGCAGGTGGATGTGGTTGCAGAGGTTCGGACGCTCGCCGATCACCCGCACGAGCGATTCGGAGATGTCCTTGGGATGCGAGGTGGTAAAGCGGATGCGCATCTCGGGTGCGGCATGGCTGACCCCTTCGAGCAGCCCGGCGAAGTCGAGCGACCTGTCGGTATCGCGCCACGAGTTGACGTTCTGGCCGAGCAGCGTCACCTCGCGATAGCCCGCCGCTTGCAGAGTGGACACCTCGGCGACCACCCGCCCGAACGCTACGCTGCGCTCGCGTCCCCGCGTCACCGGCACCACGCAGAAGGCGCAGTGGTTGTTGCAGCCGCGCATTACCGGCAGAAAAGTGCTGATGCGATTGGCACGAACCGGCTCGATGCCCGCGTAGGTCTCGCGCTGATCGTACTTGATCAGCGACTGCTGGCGCTCCCCCTCGCGCACCTTTTGAACGATGCCGCACAGGTCGCGGTAGTTATCGGGGCCGACGATGAAATCCACGAACGGAAAGTCGCCAAAAAGCTGCTCGCGCTCGTACTGCGGCACGCAGCCAAGCAGCCCGACGACAAGACCTTTTCGCCGCCGCTTCCTCCCCTTGAGATGGCTGAGCACATTGCCCGCCCGATCCACAGCATTGGCCCGAACGGCGCAGGTGTTCAGCAGCACAACATCCGCCGCCCCTTCATCCTCAGCCTGCACAAACCCGCCCTCGACGAGAATCGCCGTCACGATCTCCGAGTCGGCCATGTTCATCTGGCAACCGAACGTGTGGATGAAAAAGGTTGGTGACACGCTGTTCATGAACTTATAGATCGGAATCGGAACCGACAAAGATACCGACTTCGGACGGGATTGCAACCCCCGCCCATAAAAACGGAAACAGGCGCGCTACGGTGAACCAGGTTCATCACGTAGCGCGCCTTGCGTCCATCCCTCCCGAAAAGCTGAGGCCTTCTGAGATCAGGCACCGAAGTGCAGGTGGATGAACTTCTGCATTTCAGCTTCAGCCTCATCCTTGCACTGGCCGCACACGGTGCCGAGCTTGGTGTGCTCCTGAAGCTCGTAGTAGCTACGAGCGCCTTCGAGCACCGCCTCTTCGATGTCGTGATCGGTGATGCTCATGCACTGGCAGATGGTCTTGGCCTGCTCCTTCTTGACGCGATCCTCCATACCGTTGCGCGTGTAGTAGTCGTTGATCGCCGCGCGAAGCGCCTTGTCGCCCAGCACCGAGCAGTGGATCTTGTTCTCCGGCAAGCCACCAAGCTCTTTGGTCACATCCTTCGGCGACACAGCGAACGCCTCTTCAAGCGTCATGCCCTTGACCATTTCGGACAGCACCGAGGTGCTGGCGATAGCACTGGCGCACCCGTAGGTTTTCCACTGGCAGTCGGTGATCTTTTCCGACTCCTTGTCCACCTTGATGACCACCATCATCTGGTCGCCACACTGGAGATTGCCCTCCATGCCGACACCGTCGAATTCGCTGGTGTCGTTACCCTGAAGAATATTCTTCGGACTTTCGAAATGCTCTTTGAGTTTTTCCGTATATGCCCATTCACCCGATTGCAGCATGAGCGCCTCCTTTTATATAAGCTGTTGACATGTTTCTGATTCGTTCAATGATGCCCGGCAGGACATCAAGCAAGTATTCAACCTCCTGCTGGGTCGTCGAGCGCCCCATGCTGATGCGGATGGAGCCGTGCGCGCGCTCTGCATCGACACCCGTAGCCAGTAGTACGTGCGACGGATCGAGCGAACCCGACGCGCAGGCCGAGCCGGTCGAGACCGCGATTCCGGCCAGGTCGAGGTACAGTAATATGGATTCACCCTCCGCGCCGGGGAACGACACGTTGAGCGTGTTCGGCATCGAGTCGGTCGGATGGCCGTTGAACTGTGCATCGTCGATCCGCGCCGCAATGCCCTCGCGCAGCATCTCGCGGAAGCCGAGCAGGCGTTCGGCTTCGGCCTCCATCTCGGCCTTGCGCATATCGACCGCCATCGCCAGCCCCATGATGCCAAGTGTATTTTCGGTACCAGCGCGGCGACCCTTCTCCTGATGGCCACCCCGAATGAAGGGACAGTAGGGAGTTTTCTTGCGCACGTAGAGCGCGCCGATCCCTTTCGGACCGTAAATCTTGTGCGCTGAGATGGTCAGGAAATCGACGCCAAGCTCGTTCACATCCACCGGAATCTTGCCGAACGCCTGCACCGCATCGGTATGCACAAGCGCCTTGTACTCGTGCGCAAGTTTCGCGACTGCCGCGATGTCCTGGATCGTGCCGATCTCGTTATTGGCCATCATCACCGAAACCAAGCCGACGCCTCCCTCTTTGAGAAACTTTTCGAGCTGGCCGAGATCGATCTTGCCATACTCATCCACGTCGAGGTAACTCACATCGACGCCGCGATGCACCAGGCACTGCGAAGTCTCCAGCACGCAGGGGTGCTCGATTCGCGTGGTCACAATCTTCGGCTTCATGCCGGGAAAACACTGGCTCGTGCCACACGCGAACAGCGAAAGCACGGTGTTGTTGCCCTCTGAACCGCTGCCGGTAAAGACAATCTCCTCGGCCTCGGCCCCCATGAATGCCGCCACGCGCTGACGCGCATCCTCGACGTTGGCCCGCGCCTCACGCCCGAAAGCGTGCATACTCGAAGGGTTGCCGAACATCTCCATCGCAGCCACCATCTCCTTTTTCACTTCGGGATGGAGCGGCGTGGTGGCGTTATGATCAAAATATATCTGTCTGGATGGCTTCATGGCTTTCTGAATTTCGGTGAAACTTGTAATCGAGAGGACAAATATAAGGTTATTACAAGCACCTGTAAAAAATTAATGTCACGTCAGCAGCCGTAGTGACAAGCGGCTGCATTCATTGAACAACCAGTTAAACACGTATGGTTCCCCGTTTCAAAAAATAATGGACTAAAGTAATCTTGTTTTGACTGATACACAAATGCGTGCAGCAAAAACCGGATTTTAACGTTTCCCGCGCGGCGGGATGGCAAGAGCGCGAGCCACAGGCGAGGAGAGCGAACGCTGGCGAACCGGTCAGCGCAAAAGCAGCACGGCAAGCGCCAGCAGCGCCAGAACCAGCGACACCACGGCAACGATCAGCACGATAGTGCGTTTCGAGCCGGAACCAGCGGGCTCATCGGCGGGAGCGGGTTTGGTGGAAAACCGGGTGTCCGGAATGCCAAGCTCCTCTCGGCACGCCTCCAGTTGCTCCTTGCTGCCGACGCCAAGCTCTCCGGCATATTTCCGGAGGTGGGAGTACGCATAGAGCGGCGGAAGAAACGAAAAATCCGCTGCTTCGAGCTTTTCGATATAGGCACTGCGAACGTTGACCAACCGCCCGATTTCATCGACCGACAGCTCCCTCTGAAGTCGAGCATGTCGGAGTGACTTGGCAAGCTGTTCCAGCGCACTTTGAGTCGGATTCTCGTCCGGCATTGGCGGAGGAGGGGATAATAATGATGAAAACTTCAGCAGTTAATCTTTTAATTTAAAAAAAAACAATGCTTTGGCACAAGGATAGAAATCGGAACACCTCAAAAAAACCAGCCGATTACAGCAACGAAAGGGCAAAAAACCCGACTGTTACCGCCAGCATTTTGCGCCGTAAAACCATTTATTTGCTGATGGCAGGCATATATTACAAAAGCGTTATCAACGCGTCAGCTGCTGATGGCACAACGCATTTTGAAAGTCAGCCGTCAAAAAGCGGGAGAACAATCAACGCTCCCTTGGCCCCTCGGTCAAACTTAATCGAGACCATACGCGCCGAGCCAGAACCATGCCAGCCCCTTCTCTGTATCCTCACTACCACCAAATAGCTTCAAAAAACCAGCAGCAGATCGATTGGCTGCTGGCGCTTTTTCAAAAGCAGTTTTCAGCCACCTGATCTCACGATCTGAAAGTGGTTTCCAGGAAAGAATCACACGATCGGTCGGATGAAAAAACTTATAAATCTGGGCGTCGCCTTCCCTATTTGCATTGAAAAACTCGATTCCCGCCACCTCATCCTGCCCGCCAGAAAAGGGCTTGGAAATAGCTGCTTCGTTCGGTGAAATCAGATAGGTGACGCCTCGGCCACGACCGAGCAACTCACCACGGCCAAGCAGGTGAAACGGCTGCGGCTGGTCGCTGACAAAGATCAGATGGCGGTAAGACGCAAGCTTCACGCTCATGGTTTTCAACAGCGAATCGGTCAACCAGATGCGCCCCTGATCGGACAACAGCCTGGAGTCATTTCCAGTCTCGATGGATCGAGTACGTCGCAGCAACGCCTGAAAGAGGCTACGCAGCTCATCAGCCGTTACCGGCGAAGTCTCGATCTGCATCTCCCGGTTGCTGACCATGATCACCGTCAAGCCCGAATCCCCGGTAAAAAACCTGACCAGCGCTTCGTCAGGCTGGAGGCTGTTGCGAAGGGTATTCAGCGTGAGCGGCTCTGGCTGCAGATTCGATGCTACCTGCCTGTCAATCTTCGAAGTTTCAGCAATGAACCCGATCAGCCGCCCCTGCTTTTCGGTGATCGACTTGTCAATAAGAGCAGCATACCGGAAGCCTTCCCCCTGCTCGTTCATATCGATCTTGCGTTGGAGCAACCCGGAAATATCAGTCGTTACGCTGATAATTTCGTTCTGCAAAGCCTCATGCCCAGCTGGCAGGCGGAATTCGGAAATCGCAGCCTGCATGCGGGAGCGGATTTCAAGCGCATCTTCCTGACCGCTGACATCGAACAGTTCGACAAAGCGGCCGCTGGCAATCAGAAGATCATCGAGCTGGCGCGCAGCATCTCTGACCATCTTCAGATAGCCGGTTGCTGTTGCAGGAATACCGTAGTACTGGCAGGTGGTCAGCGCGCTATGCAGCGCCGTGATGCGTTCGGCCGGGGTCAGTTCTTTGCAGGCTCCAAGCTTGCAGAGGGCTGCAGCTTTGGCATACTGCATGTTTTTCGATCCGAAATACGCGATGACGTTGCGGTAGGTGTCGGGCTTGCGCACGATGACCGCATTGGCTTCATATTGCAAAATCGGCACAAGCCTCGACAAGCCTTTCTCCTGGGCGATCGCCAGTGCACGGAATAGCAGATAGCTGGCATTACGCTGCTGCGATTCAAGCTGCAGAAGGCTCTTGGCGGCAATGCGCAACGTGCGGATTTTGACAATGGAGGAGGCGTTCATTCTCATCACCTTCGCCGAAACGGCAGCGATTTTGGCCGCATAATGCTTCGGAGTGTCGGGCGCAGTGGCCGGTGCGGCAAGCGAACAATCGAGCAATCCGGAGAGCGCCACCATTCTGACAGCAGGATCGCTGGACGCCGACAATTTTTGATACAATTGCGATGCCTCATCGATCTTGCCAGACTTGAAGTGATACAACGCAGTCTGATAACGCTGCCATGCGTCGGCACTACCGATAGAGGCAGTGATCAATGCCGCCTTATCGTATCTGCCAAGCTCGGCATACATCTGAGCCGTGTCCAGACCGGCGGCCACGCGCAGCGAGTCGCCGGGCTTGCCCTTTTCGGCATGGGTCTCGATACTCTTCCAGGTGCGAAACGCCTCGTCGTAGCATCCGGTCAGGTACTCGACCCGCCCTTTCCGGCACAACGCTTCGAGCGCCTCGGCACTGAAGCCGTTCAGCGTATCAGCAGCCACCCCACAATTGTAAAGATCAAGCGCCTCTGAGTAGCGTTTCCGCCCCTCAAGACGGCGGGCCTCCTCGTACAGCTCTGAAGGTTTGGGTTCAGGCTCCTGTTGATCACAGGCAGCGAGAGAAAAAGTGAAGAGCGCAAGCAGAAAGGCAAGACGAAAAGAGAAGTGACGCTGTTTCATGGCTGGGCCTGCCAGGATAATGGTTTGGGCTACCTCCCTCTGCGCGTCTCGATTGCTACGCAAAGGCAAGAAAAGTTGTAGAAGCAGAAAACGTAGAAAAACACTCGTTGTCATGGTGATGTTACACATAATATACCCACCGGTCAAGCGAGGACTCATAAAGGTCACGAGACTTGATTATCGAGCTAAAAACCGGCTACTGCCGGGCAAGGCCAACAGGTTGAGAGCTATGAACGGAGTTCTGAAGAAAGAGAGTTGAACGTTCAAACCTACAGGCCGGTTATAGTGTTAAATGTTCTTCTCTTACGACAAGAAAAACCCCAGACAAACAATGCTGCTCGGCATTGACTGGAAGAATCATTTCACCGTTAACCAATGAATGCCTACAGCATAGAAGCGATTGTCATCCTGTTTCTGATTCTTTTCAACGGAACCCTTTCGTTGGCTGAGTTTGCCATCATCTCATCCAGCCCGGCGCGACTTCGCGAGCTTCGTGAGGCCAGCTACTCATCGGCACAGCGCGTGCTCCGGCTGCTCGACAACACCAGCGAGCTGCTCTCCTCCATGAAAGTCACCATCACCCTGGTCAGCATCACGACGGGCGTGCTTGGGGGCTTGTTCTTTTCCGAAGCCTTCGCCGCGCTCTTGAAGCAAACATCCCTGCCCACGCCATACCACCTGCCGATTGCGCTGGTCGTGCTGATCATGTCGCTGAGCTACCTGAGCCTGGTATTCGGCTCGCTGCTTCCAAAAAAGATCGCCCTTCGCCATCCTGAAACCATCGCCCTCAAAAGTGCCGGGATGATAGACCTGCTCTTAACCATCAGCGCACCGGCGGTTTTTCTGGCCAGAGCTTCGACGCGGCTGCTGCTCAGAACGCTCGGCATCGACACGGCTGAAACGCCGACGGTCAGCGATGAGGACGTGATGCTGATGATCCGCAAAGGCACCAAAAAAGGGGTATTTGAATCGGTGGAGTACGACATGATAGCGCGCATTTTCCGGATGAGTGACAAGCGGGCCAGCGCCATCATGACGCCCCGCACCGAAATCGAATGGCTCGATCTGGAGCTGCCCGAAGCCGAGCTGATCAACCGCATCAAGGCCAGCGGGCGCTCGCGCTTTCCGGTCGCCGAAGGCAGCCTTGACGAGCTGCTGGGCGTGGTTCGCTCGCTCGATCTGGTCAACTTCCGCCTCTCCGGAAACGGCAGCATCAAAACCGCAATCCGCAACTCGATGAAGGTGCCGCTTTTCGTACCCGAATCGGTACCGGCTTTCCAGGTGCTTGAAATCTTCAAAAAGAACCGCGCGCACATGGCGATCATCATCGACGAACACGGTTCGGTGCAGGGAGCGATCACGCTGACCGACGTGCTGGAAAGCATCGTCGGCGACGTTCCGGCAGACGACCCAGCCATCATCGACCGGCGGATCGTGCAGAGAAGCCAGCGCACCTGGATCGTTGACGGCATGTTGCCGGTCGATGAGTTCATTTCAGCGTTCAGGCTCGATGCCGACAATTTTTTCGACCAGAACGAGCCGAATTACGACACCATGAGCGGCTTCATGATGACCCGTCTCGGGGAGGTGCCATCGGTTTCCGACACAATCGAATGGAAAGGCATCACGTTCAGGGTCATCAAAATGAACGGAAAGCGCGTGGGGCGCATTCTTGTAAAAATGAATGAGAAAAACGCCGCAAACATAACGGAAAAAGAGAGAACATTATGATCGAAAAAGGCAAGCAGGCTCCGGAGTTTTCGCTGCCGGACGCTCAAGGGAAGATGGTTTCCCTGTCGGAATTCAAGGGCAAAAAGGTACTGCTGATTTTCTATCCGGGGGATGACACCCCGGTCTGCACCGCTCAGCTGTGCGACTACCGCAACAATGTGACGGAGTTCACCAAGCGGGGCATCGAGGTCATCGGCATCAGCGGCGACAGCCCGGAATCGCACAGGCAGTTCGCCGAAAAGCACGAGCTTCCGTTCCTGCTGCTGAGCGACGAGGCCCATTCGGCTGCCAAGGCCTACGACGCGCTCGGGTTCCTCGGCATGTCGCAACGAGCCTATGTGCTGATCGACGAACAGGGCACGGTACTGCTGGCCTACAGCGACTTTCTGCCGATCACCTACCAGCCCATGAAAGATCTGCTCGCCCGCATCGACGAGTCCTGAGGCGCGGGGAGGCAGAACGCGCGTTGCCTGAATCCGAATCTTTTTTGTATCTTCGCGGGCAGCTCTTTTCAGAGCACTTTCAACGTGCCATGCTCCCGCTGTTGCGGGGCGACAGGTTTTTCAAACGCCTTTCAGCAATAAAAAATACAGACCTCCACAATGGAACGTACCCTTACCATCCTCAAGCCCGACTGCGTACGCAAACAGCTCATCGGCGCCGTGACCGACAAGATCGAACGCGCCGGTTTCCGCATCGTGGCCATGAAGAAAACCCGCCTCACCAAAGAGACTGCCGGCGCATTTTATGCCGTGCACAAAGAGCGCCCGTTCTACGGCGAGCTGGTCGAGTTCATGTCCTCCGGCCCGTGCGTGCCGATGAT
Source organism: Chlorobaculum parvum (assembly GCA_011372505.1). Lineage (GTDB taxonomy): Bacteria > Bacteroidota > Chlorobiia > Chlorobiales > Chlorobiaceae > Chlorobaculum > Chlorobaculum parvum_B. The sequence continues at coordinate 13,888 of DRSQ01000147.1, forward strand.
TCTCGAAAAAGAGAACGCCGTCGCAGACTTCCGCACGCTGATCGGCGCGACCGATCCGGCTGAAGCCGCAGAGGGCACCGTCCGCAAGCTCTACGCCGACAGCAAGGGCGAAAACATCGTCCACGGCTCCGATTCGGCTGAAAACGCCGCCATCGAAAGCGCGTTCTTCTTCGCCGCCGAAGAGGTCGTGAGAGTTGACTGATTGAGATCTGGCAGCAACTGAACCTTACTGAACCTTCATAAAAAAGCCGACCAAGACAGAACCGGGTCGGCTTTTTTGTTTTCTTCGGCTCCCCTCTCATCGATCTTACGGCGTCGAACCATCACTTCCAGCCGCCTGACCGGCTGAATGCCCTTCCACAAGCGGCTCGCTGAAGGTCTCTCCGTAAATATCCCACACCGTCACGAAGAGGGCCGCCACGACCGGCCCGATGATGAAGCCGGGCAGGCCGAACATGCCGATACCGCCGAGCGTGCCGAAAAAGATGAACAGCTCGTGCATGCTGGTATCGCGGCCAACCAGAATCGGACGCATCACATTGTCGATCTGCCCGACCACAATGCTGCAGAACAGGAGCAAGCCGATCGCCTCCACGTAGTTGCCCGAAAACGCCTGGATGATCACCGCAGGCACCCAGATCAGCGGCGAACCGATGAGCGGCAGGAGCGAAAGCAGCGCCATGATCGCCCCCCAGAACACCGCATTTTCGATACCGGCCACACGGAACGCCACGCCCGCAAGCGTGCCCTGCGTCACGGCGATGATGAGCGAACCTTTCAGCGAGGCTCTGGTGACAGACAGGAAACGGTCGAACAGACGCTTCTGATCGTTCTCGGCCAAAGGAAGATAGTACTGGATGCGCTCCATGAGCACATGACCGTCTCTGAGCAGAAAGAACATGGTGTACCAGAAGATGATGAAGAGCGCTATATCATAAAGTGCCGACCAGGTAAACGCTGAAAAGCTGCTGATAACCGTCGTACCGAGATTACCAAGCACTTCGGCAATTCGCCCGAGAATCAGGTCACTGTATTTTTCAATGTCTTTGTAAAAAGGCAGTCCCGAAATAAGACTTGGCAGAGCTTGCGGATCACGGATCTGATCGCGCACCAGCGGTATGACCGTCTTGCTCAGTGAGATCGCCTGCCCGATCACAATAGAAAAAACACCAACCAGAGGCATAAAAACGATCAGGAAAAAGATGGTGAGCGTCAGGATGGCGCTTAGGCTTCGGCGTTCACCTGACACCGAAAGGAAGCGGCTGAAGAGCGGATAAGCCAAGCCGGCGAAAATACCAGCCAGCAGAATGGTCACCAGAAAGTGACGGATCATGGCAAGAAAAAGCGCAGAAATCAACAATGCCGCCACAAGGACGACGATTTTGTTGAATTGCGGTGTATTCACCCGTGACATAGCGTTGGAGCTGGTTCAGAAGTCATCTCTGGTCATCTGGAATCGTCTTCAATGTAAGCAGCAAGTGCCATTGTGCAAAAAGAGTGACCCACTCAGAGCTGCATGGATGCGGACAAGCCAAGAAGTGCGGAACGCACCAGCGCGACTGCAAACACTCCAGCCGTTTCAGCCCTGAGCACCGAGGCGCCGAAGGAGACTGGCCTGACGCCGGATTGCGCGGCAGTGGATATTTCGGATTCGGTAAAGCCCCCTTCCGGGCCGATGAAAAACAGCACGCGCTGCCCTGCCGGCTCGAACGGCCCGAACGCCTCTTCCGACTCGTGGGCGATCAGCTGGAGGTCGTAGCCTTCAAGCTGAAGCGCCTCCTGAAACGAGCACGGCGTGCTCAGCTCGGGCAGGTAATACCGGCGACTCTGACGGGCGGCCGAATGCACGATGTTGCGCCACCGCTCAGCTTTACGGTCGATTTTTTTGAGATCGGGGGTTGAAACGGTGCGCTGGGTGATAATGGGAATGATGCGGTCGATGCCCAGCTCGGTCGCTTTTTCAAGAAAGAAATCGAAGCGTTGGGGCGCCTTCAAAAGCGACATGGCCACCGACACACGCGTCTCCGGCGGCGGCACGCGCCGCTGGTTGCAAATCGAGCCTTGCAGTTCGCGCTTGCCGATCGACTCGACCACCAGCTCTGCCGAAAACCCCGAGCCGTCGGTCACGGGCACCGTGTCGCCTTCGCGACAACGCAGCACACGCGCGAGGTGGTGAAACTCTTCACCATCGATCGAGGCGCGTCCGTGGCCGAGATCGAGCTGATGTGGAAGGACATAAAACAGATCCATGAAGCGCTACACTTTTTCTTCAGTAACGGCCACGACCGCAAACGCCACCTCATCCGCACCAGCTTCCCTGAGTGCCGAAGCTGCGGCCACCATCGTGGCTCCGGTCGTCAAAACATCGTCGACCAGCAGCACTCGGCCGCTGATCTGGCGGGAGTTGCGAGCTGCCGGACGGAAACCCCCTGCCATATTTTTTCTGCGTTCGGTAATGCCCAGGCCGGTCTGCGATCCGGTGTAAGCGCTCCGCTCGATAGCATCTTCCACGACCGGCAGATCGAGCACCTCGGCCATGCCGGAGGCAATCGCCTCGGACTGGTTATAGCTTCGTTCGATCCGCTTGAGCGGATGCAGCGGCACCGGCACAATCGCCGCCAACTCGCCCGGCCCTCCAGCGGACTGGACAAGCTCGCCGAGACGCCTACCGAACAGACACCCGAGCGGAAACAGCCCTTGGTATTTCATAGCGTGCAGCGCATCGTGCAACGCGCCGTTGCTTTGGTAGGGATAAAGGCTCCAGGCGGCAGACGGAATGGCGCCGAGACCAAAATGGAAATTGACGCTCCGGATCACGGCCTGCCCGCCGGCGAGAGGATTGGGAAAAGGGGCGAAATCAGTGAGGCATGCTGAACAAAGCTGCTGCTCTAGCGCGTCGAGCGTTTTGCGACACACCACGCAGACCTGCGGAAAGAGCATATCCGTGAGTCCCTCAAGCGGACGCGCAAGTGTTCTAACCGATTGCGCGAGTGAACCAAGCGGACGCGAGAGAGCACCTAGCGGATGCGCGAGCTTCTCAATCATCGCTCCAGAGCAACTGGTCGGAACCGAAACAGAGCGCCGCCGCGCCGTACATTCCGGCTTTGTTGCCAAGCTTGGCCGGAACGATCTCCAGACCATCGTGCATCGAGGGCAGGGTCGAGCGGTGCAACTGCATCACGGCAGGCTCGAAAATCAGCTCTCCCGCCGCTGAAATGCCGCCACCGATCACGAACTTCCGGATGTCCATCAGCGCCGTGACATTGGCCAGACCGACGCCGAGAATAGTACCGATCCGCTGCCAGACACGCAGCGCGAACTGGTCACCCTCGCGGGCGGCCTCTTCGAGATGACGCGGCGAGAGACCAGCGACATCGCGATCACACAGCTCCAGCAAACGCGGCGAAAGGCCGGACGCCCCACCTTCACGGCAGGCCAGCTCGACGATTCGCTCCTTGCCAATCAGGCTTTCGATCGTGCCCCGCACGCCTGCATGGACGCTCGAGCCTTCGAAATCGATCGTCATGAATCCGATCTCACCTGCCGTACCACTCGGGCCGCGATAGAGCTTCCGGTCGAGAATGATGCCGCCCCCCACGCCGGTTCCAAGCGTCACCAGCATGAAATCGCGAAACGCGCTGCCGCCGCCGTAAACCGCCTCGCCATACGCAGCCACATTGGCATCGTTTTCCACGAGAACGGAAGCGCTGATACCATGCGCCTGTTCGAGGCGCTGCTGAAGCTGATCTCTGAGTGGATAACGTCCCCAGCCGGGCAGGTTGGGCGGGTAGGAGAGCGTACCCTTCACGGCATCGACCGCGCCCGGCGCTCCAACGCCAAAACCTGCGAAGTCGCCGGTGTCGAGCGATTCGGCAGCCTGCTGGTAGAGATCGCTGGCAAGAAGCGCCAGCTGACGGATCACGCCATCGGGACCCGCGGCGCTATCGGTCGGCTGGGCGTCCTCGAACAGTATGCCCCCGGCCTCGTCGATAATCGCCGTTTTGAGGTTCGTGCCTCCAAGATCGATGCCGATAGCCCATGAAGGCATACTCGTAAACGGTTATGAGTTGAACTGTTTGATGAACTTCCGATTGTGGCTGCCCGAGGTGAAGAAGTCGAGAATTTCCTGAACCTCCGGCGTCTGTGGGAACTCGCGACGCACAGTTTCGAGTGCATTGGAAAGTAAAAGTCCGGACTGGAAAATCACCCGATAGACGTCGCGGATGGTACCAAGCTGCTCCGAATTGAAACCGCGCCGTTTCAGGCCGATCACGTTGAGCCCTTCGTACCGGAACGAGCTGTGCCCGCCCGCCATGACGAATGGCGGCACATCGAGCGCGCCACGGGAGATACCACCAACCATCGCGTACCGGCCGATTCTAACGAACTGGTGGATGCCAGCCAGACCTCCGACCACCACGTAATCGCCCACCTCGCAGTGCCCACCAAACTGCACCGAGTTGGCAATCACCACATGGTTGCCGATCACGCAGTCGTGGCCTGCATGAACGTAGGCCATGAGCAGGTTGTCCGAGCCCACCACGGTCTTGCCGCTGGCCTTGGTGCCGCGGTTCAGGGTGACGCACTCGCGGATGACCGTGCGGTCGCCGATGTACAGCTCTGTTTTCTCGCCTGCATATTTCAGATCCTGCGGCGCGGTGGAGAGCACCGCTCCGGAGTGGATACGACACTCGCTGCCGATCCGGGCGCCATCGGCGATATAGACGTGAGGAGCGATGATCGTGCGGTCGCCGATCACCACATCGTCTTCAATGACGGTGTAGGGGCCGATCTGTACATCCTCGCCAATCGAGGCTCCGGAACCGATGACCGCTGTCGGGTGAATACTGCTCATGAAAAAAGTCCAGCTATTGCTTTAGGGAATCCAGCCGCTCCCGTAGCTCGGGAAGGGACTGCTTCAGATGGTTCAGGACGGCATCAGCCTTGCCGGGCTGCCCCGCCGCCCGATACACCTGTGAGAGCAGAAGGTACAGCTCCGGTTCCTGCCGAACATCGCTGCGGGAGGCCAGAAGTTCAAGATAGTTAATATACGGATATGCTTTCGGCTTTGCACCTTCGGAAATGCGAAGCGAGGCGACAGAGGCGGCAAGGCCCGGCGAAACCGGATAACGCTCCAGCGGGAACAGCTTCTCGTACCGGTCGAGCACCTCGTACGCGAGCGCCCTGCGCTGCCGGGTTTGCAGGACACCAGATTTGTCAGGCACACGCACCGAATCGCCAGGCGCAGTGCTCAGGTCGAGGGCAAGCCGGCCGAACAGCGGCGGGTATTTGCCCAAGAGGTTCCGCGACGTTTCGTCGATGTTCACAGAAAGATTCCCGATGTTGCGGTACCGGTAGGTATTGAAAAGATTGCCATACAGCGTGCCCGGATCGGAAAATTTTTGCGACGATCCGCTCTTAAGCGGCACAACCCGGTAAACCAAGCCGTCGAGACGAAGGTTCCGCTCCAGACCGATCATCTCGGTCGGAGCAACCGTCAGAGCAAAATAGATCGGTCGTTTTCCGTAATTGTCGCTTACGATCATATAGACAGCGATGTCCTGCGGGCGCAGATAGGTTGTGCCCTGATAGCTGAGCCCCGGCCTGATTCTCCAGCGAAGCGAATCGGAGGGCGTTGCGGGCAGGCTCACTCCGGAGCGGCGGGCATCACTGAACAGCTTGCGCTGTTCGGAACCGGCGGGAACGGCCACATCGACCGAATCGACCGGTACGTAGGTAATCGCTTTCAGATCGGTGTCACTAATCTTCAGCTCCACCAGCTTGGCACCTCTCGGGCTGTCGTGCTTGAGCTGCAACAGGTACCAGCCGGTGTTGGCCAGACTGAGGTTTACCACGCGCACATCGGTTCTGATGCCCTCGACCTCCTGCATGTACCAGAGCGGGAAGGTGTCGTTGTCGCCATTGGTGAAGAGAATCGCATCCTTCTCGCAGCTCTGGAGAATGTTCCAGGCCCAGTCCCAGGCGACGTAATTGCCCGAACGGTCGTGCGTGCGGTAGTTGGCCATCACCATCCGGCCATCGATCAGATACAGCGCGGCGAACACCAGCAGGGCAGCACTCAACGTCCGATTGCGCACCTCTGCGCTCTTCAGCGCTTTTGAAACGGACGCCCAGAGACTTTCGATGCCGATGCCGATCCAGAGCGCAAAGGCGAAAAAACTGCCGACGTAACTGTAGTCACGCTCTCGTGGCTGCGGCTCCGGCTGGTTGAGATAGACCACGAGGGTGAGGCCGGTCATGGCAAACAGCACGCCGACGACAAGCGCCATCTTCCAGTTCCGCCTGAAATGCGAGACCGCACCGTACAGACCGGCCAGCAACGGCACGCCCCACAACTGACCCCAGTCGATCACAGCCCCCTCGATGGGAGCCGAGCGCCCGATGAACTGCCAGCCGAAGTAGCGCAGGTACATGCGGTCGAGCTGGTAGCGGAAAAAATAGTCCCAGTCGCCCGAGTAGAAGCGGTAAAAATACTGATGCACCGGCTCGGGTGACCAGCGCCTCGGCCACAGGGGCCAGCTTCCGTACTGTTCACGGTTGACGTAAGAGAAAAAAGCTTGAAGCGTCGATGGATCGTTCTCATTGATCGGAGGCCCGGCATGCGCGCGCACGAAGATCAGCAGATACGAGGTGTAGCCAAGAATAAGGAGCAAAACTGACATCAGCACAAGGTTTGGCAGCACCAGCCGCTTCTGGTGAGTGAACCAGACCCCGTACACCAGCAACGCGATCAGCAACCCCAAGCCCCACCACGAGGTGTGCACCAGCAGCACCGGCAGCTCCTTGATGATCCCACGGTAAATGAGGAAAAAGAGGGCAAGGCTGAAGAGCGACATAAGGCTTAACGACTTCAGCGTGACCGGGTACTTTTTGAAATAGTAAATCAGCACCAGCGAGAAGAGCGCCAAGAGGCAGAGCAGGTGCACACCGATGGAGAGGCCAATCATGTACATCACGGCCACCAGCCACCGCTCGCTGCCGGGCGAGGGATCTTCGTCGTACCAGCAAAGCATCATCCAGAAAATGGTCGCCGTCAGGAATGACGACGCGGCCCACAGACTCGTTTCGACCGCGTTGAACCAGAAGCTGTCCGAAAAAGCCAGCGTCAGCGCACCGACTGCCGCACTGCCATATGCCGCGATCTTGTCCGGCAGATCCCACTCGCCTGGCTTAGAGTTCCGGGCGATCGTGATAAGCCGGACAATGATCAGATAGGTGAGCATGATGGTGCCCGAGCTGAGCAACGTGCTGAAAAAGTTGATGCGCGCCCCGATATCGCCGAACGTCGGCAACAATGAAAAGAGGTGACCGAACAAGAGATAGAGCGGCGCACCGGGCGGGTGCGGAACGCCGAGCGTACGCGAGGTCGCAATCACCTCGCCGCAGTCCCAGAAGGACAGGGTCGGCGCCATCGTCGCGAGATAGACCGCTTCGGCAACGATAAAGATGAGGGCGGCAATGAGCCTGTTCAGCTTGTTATGAGACATGGTTGGTACTTGAAAACGCTTTGCTTCGGCTTCGGATGCCGGATGACGCCATCACTCCGACAGCAGCTCACCGGCCACGAGATCGGCAAACAGGAATCCCTCGTCAGTCAGGGTGACCTGCCCACCTTCGACCGCGATCCACCCTTCGGCCTGCAACAGGGCAAGGCGGTCATCCAGACGTTGAAGCCCTAATGTATGACCTTTTCGCAAAAACTCCACGGCCAGCCCCTTGCGGATTCTCAGTGAGAGAAACACCTCCTCGTCAAACCGCTGCGCATCGGTCAGAATCTCCCTGAAGTCGATAGCGTTGGCTGGGTCGGCGAGATAGCGATGCAGATTCGATGCGTTGGAAAAGCGCACCTCACCCTCCGCCGTTTGGAGAAAGCTGTGCGCCGAAGGCCCAAAACCGAGGTACGGCTCACGCCTCCAGCTCGACAGGTTGTAGCGCGAATGGTGCCCTTTGAGCGCGTAGTTCGAGACTTCGTAGTGGCGATACCCCGCGCCGCGAAGCATCGTCATCGCCTGGCGGTACATCGAAGCCTGTTGCCCCTCGCCGGGCAGCTCCCGGAGTCCCTTGCCAACATCGCGCCAGAGCCGGGTTTTCTCTTCAAGCGTTAGCATGTAAACCGAAACGTGCTGCGGATGCAGTCGAAGTGACGACTGAATATCGCCCTCCCACTCCCCTGCGCTTTCGCCTTCAGCCCCACAGATCAAATCGATACTCACCGACGGAAAGCGCTCCAGCGCCCCGAACACCGTGCGCTCGGCATCCGCCGCAGTGTGCGCCCGACCAAGCGCCCGAAGCTTGCAATCTGTAAACGACTGCACGCCGATGCTCAACCGGTTCACCCCCGCCTCCTGAAGCTGATCGAGCGTCGCCACATCGAGGTCTTCGGGATTGGCTTCAAGCGTGATCTCCGTCTCGGTGGACGGCCCGGCAAACCTAGCAACTTGCTCCAGCCAACCTGCGATGAACGACACCGGCACCAGCGACGGAGTGCCGCCACCGAAGTGGATGGCATCGATTGTGCGACCGGCAAGCAACGAAGCCTTCGAGGCGGTCTCGATTGCAAGTGATTCGAAAAAGCGTTCGACGAAACCTGGGCGTGTAATCAGAAAAAAATCGCAATAAGGGCAGCGCTCACGGCAGAAGGGGATGTGAACGTAGAGGGAAAACATGGAAAAATCTCTATGTATTTGTTAGCGAAGTCCGATTACTGCGTTGGGTGGAGCTCGAAATCCTCACGTACTGCAAGTACGCTCCGGGTTCTGCGTTCCAGCAGCCTTGTTCTCGACCTTCTCACGACAATACATAGAGATTCTCTCAGGGTCACCGGAGACACCAACTACAATGAAAAATCAGGAGGGCTAAGCAAGAATGTAGCCGGTTACGGCCTGGTAGAGGTCATCGGCAACATGGTCGGGAAAAACCTGCCGCTCTTCGCAAAGGCGCTCTTCGTTGTGACCGGTTCTGAGCAGGATGGTTTTCAGGCCTGCGCGCTGGCCGCACTCCACATCGATCAGCTTGTCGCCGATGAAAAAAGAAGAGTCCCGATCAACCTCGAACCCCTCCTCCCGGAAATCGGCAACGGCCTGCTCGACCATACGGGGCGAGGGTTTGCGGAAGTCGGCGAAACGGTCATACTCGGGGTGGGGGTGGTTCGGATGGGCCGGGCAGTAGTAGCAGCGGTCGTAGGAGGTTTCACGTTCCGCCAGCAACTCGCTGAGGTAGTCGTGAACATCTTCAACATCCTCGGGGGTAACGATGCCGCGAGCGATACCTGCCTGATTGGTGACGATCACAATCCGGAACCCGGCCTGCCGCGCAAGGGCAATCGCCTCGTCGGCACGGTCGATCAGTACGAACTCCTCGCGGTTGGAAACGTAGCTGCCGATGTCGCGGTTGATGGTTCCGTCCCTGTCAAGAAAAAGCACTTTAACCGACTGCATCGCCCGCTCCTCAACCGAGAATTTCGCGGTAGAGCTCGGCGTACTGCTCCGCTGAAGCGCTCCAGGAGAAGTCGCGCTCCATGCCTTCGCGCATCAGCTCCGCCCAGCGCTCCTTGTCGGCAAACATCGACAGCGCCTCACCGAGCTTTGCTGTCAAGGCCCCTGCCGTGTAATCGGTGAACACGAAACCAGTACCCTTGTCGCCGGAGACCTCTTCGATAGTTTCCACGATGCCGCCGCCCGCATAGGCAACCGGCACAGTCCCGTAATTCATCGCGAACATCTGCTTCATGCCGCACGACTCAATGCGCGACGGCATAATCAGCATATCGAGACCGGCAATCATCTGATGGTAGAACGCATCAGTAAAGTCCGTATTCACGGCCAGCTTCTCCGGATACTCTTCGACAAGATCGCGCAACTGCTGCTCGAAATCCTTGTTGCCCGAACCGAAAACGATCAGCTGAAAATCAAGTTCCAGCAGCTTCGGCAGGCTCTCTTTCAGAAGTTCCATGCCCTGAACATCATCGAAGTTGGTAATCACTCCGACAACGGGTGTTTCTTCGGAAAACGGCAGACCGGCCTCTTCGAGCAGCACCTTCTTGTCTTCGAGCTTCAGCTCCGGCTGCGCGGCGCTGTAACGCTTTTTGATGAGCTTGTCGCTGGAGGGGTTCCACTGGCGGGTATCCATACCGTTGAGAATGCCGTAGAAACGATCTTTGCAGGCACTCAATGCCTTGTCCATGCCGAAAGAGCTCTCCGGATCACCGGCAATCTGCTTGGCGTAGGAAGGTGATGTAGTGGTGACCAGATCAGCGTACTTGATACCTGTAGCAAGCAGATTGATGTCGTCGCCCTCTCTTTCAAGCCCGTCGAACACCTCGGGGTCGAGATGCTTCTGGAACATCTTCGGCTGGAAAACACCCCGCCGATAGACGTTGTACACGGACTGAACGATCTTCACTTTTTTGAAGAAGTCGTGCTTCGCATAGCGGGTGCGCGCAAGCAGCGGCACAAGGCCCGCATGCCAGTCGTTACAGTGGATGATGTCCGGCTGCCAGCCGAGGCGAACGAGCGTCTCCATCACACCGACGCTGAAAAAGATCAGCTTCTCGGCACTGCCTTTGTGGTCACCGCCAAGCTGGAGATCGGAAAAAAGCCCGCTCCGCTTGAAATGCTTCTCGTTATAAAGAAAGTAGGTCTGTATCTTGCTCGACGGAAGGGCGGTAACCTTCACATGGAGCATCTCGGTCTTCTCCTTGAGCGCCACCTCGATATCAGACAGCCTAAGCACATCATGCAGGCGAAATTTCCTGTCGTTGATAATGCCGTACTTCGGCATCATGATTCGAGCCTCAAACCCCTCCTCTTCGAGAGCCTGTGGAAATGAAGCCATAAAATCAGCCAGTGAGCTGACTCTTACAAAAGGAGAGACTTCGCCAGAGACATAAAGAACCTTGTAATTTCGTCTGGGCATCTATCTCAAACTCTATCTAAAAAATTTTCCTAAACGCTTTCATAGAATATCTTCAGTTTTTAATTTAAGAATTTTCATGCTGAGAAACAATTTAGCAGCTTTCAACTCTGAAGGGAGCCTCCGTGAAAGAATTTCCCGGCCTGAAAGTCCTCTTTGTCCTTTTGTTCCCTCTGCTCTTCGGCGCCTGCGCCGTTGACAGACCCCCGACAGGAGGCCCACCGGACAACACCTCGCTCAGCGTCACCGCATCGATCCCCGAGACCGGTACGGTCAATACGTCGCCACAAACAATCCGACTCGATTTCAGCCATTACGTAAGTCGGGAAGCATTGGCCAAATCGATCTACTTTTCTCCGTCAGTTGACGATTTTGAGGTCAGCGTGCACGGCCGCGAGGCGTGCGTCCGGATTTACAGTCAGCTCAAGCAGAACCGCACCTACACGCTCACCCTGCGCAACGACCTGAAAAGCCTCTACGGCAATCATCGGCTCGACAAGAGCTGGGCGCTCTCTTTTTCAACCGGCCCGGTTATCGACAACGGCTCGATTGAGGGGCAGGTGTGGACGCCACGCATGTCGCCGGCTGCCGATGTGACGGTCATGGCCTTTTCGCCTGCGACCGGTAAACAATCGCCGGAATATCTCACCCAGACCGGTCCGTCAGGAGCATTCCGCTTCGAGCATCTCGCGCCCGGCAACTACCGCATTCTCGCCATCACCGATAGCAACGGCAATCTGCGCTACGATCCGGAAAGCGAATCCTTCGCGGTTGCCGCAGCCAAGGCTGTTATGCCGGATGCGCCAGCAACCCTCCGGCCTGTCAACCTTCGCCTTTCCGACGGCAGTCAGGCTGGCCCGAAACTGCGGTCATGTCAAACCATCAACAATCGGGAAATCGAAGTCACCTTCAGTCGGCCGGTGCCGTCGGAAAGCATTGATTTGTCATGGTTCAGCATTGAAAACGCCACCAGCGGCAAACCGCTCCCCATCCTCGGCTACTTCTCGTTATCGAGAAGCAGTGATACCTCAAGCTGGCGGTTGCTGACCGGCAAGATGGACAAAGAGAGCTGGTACCGCCTGCGCTTTTCAGATGGGCAAGCGCCATCAACGCTAACCTTTTACGGCAATGACCAGCAGGAGCGCTACCCAGCCCTGTCGATTGCCATCATCCCGACTGACGGAGCGGAGAGCGTCATTGCAGAAACCATCCGCCCCGGATCGGCTCCAGCAGCAGAACTGCGCTTCAACCTGCCGGTTGTCGAATCCTCACTGACATCCGGCTCGGTCAATCTCGGGCTGGTCGAACCGACCGGGACTCGCTCCTTCCCCTGCACCATCACACGAATCGACAGCCGCACGTATGCCGTCCGGCCATCCGGCGGTTTCCTGCGCGGACGGAGCTATACACTACGGGTCGACATGAGCAAAGTTGAAGGCGTAATTAGTAGCGGTTCAGCGATCGGCACAAAAGTGGCGACATCCAACTTCGACATCGCCGGAGAAGAGTTGTACGGTGAGATCAATGGCACGGGCAAAGCAATGGTGCCACGGCTCGTTATCGAGGCGCAAATACAGAACTTGGCGTTCGTGAAGCACCTTGAAGTCAAGCCCTCGGCAACAACCGGCGAGTTCAGATTCGGCTTCAACGGCCTGCCCCCCGGCCGCTACGTCTTGAGCGCCTTCAAACCTTCTGACGTCTCAGGCAGCTGGAATGCAGGATCGGTCGAGCCGTTCGCGCCTGCCGATGCCTTCATCGCCGAGACCGTCGAGGTCAGGGCTGGCTGGAGCACTGACGATGTCAGGCTCGACCTCCCGTTATCCGACACGGGCCTCTCCGTCCAGACAAGCAAAACAGAAAACAACTAACGCATAAAGAGTCACCCTCAATGAGTACTCCATCCAGAATAGGCCCAAACTCCATCATACAGACCGTCGGTGCGCTTGAAACCGCTTACGGAAAAAACGAAACCGAGAAGCTGCTGAAGAAAATGGGGCAGGGCTACCTGATCGGCAACCTCCCGTCGGAGATGGTGGAGGAGTCGAAATTCCATTCGCTGGTCAAAGCGCTGGAAAAAGAGATCGGCGAAAAGTCCACGGCAAGCATCCTCAAAGAGTCGGGTGAACGCACGGCAAAGTACCTGCTCAAGGTGCGCATCCCCGACCCGTTCCAGACCATCGTAAAGCTGCTCCCGGCAGGGCTGGCCTTCAAGGTGTTCCTGTTCGCCATCAGCAAAAACGCCTGGACCTTCGCCGGAAGCGGCGAATTCAGCTACGGCTCGAAGCCCTCGCCAAACGTCATGGTGAAGGTCACCTTCCCCTCGCATCCGGTGGTGGGCAACTTCTACCTCGGCACCTTCACCGCCCTGCTCCGGGAGCTGGTCAACCCGAAAACCACGATCCAGGCCGACATCCGCAAAGAGGGCAACGCCATCGCCTGCAACTACCGCTGCAACATCTGATCCCCCCAAAAACAAAACCGGACGGAGGAAGCGCCTCCGACCGGTTCACCGTCTCAATATCTCTGAAGCCCGAGCCTCTCAGCTACCGTACATCTGCTGAAGCTCCGGCTCGAAAAAAAAGGTCTCGTCGCCAAACGCGGGGCTGAGATCGTCGAGCCACGAGGCCGACTCATCGTAACGGGCGAAGAAGATTTTATTGGTCCACTCGGGATTGCGCCCCTGCGTGAACTTCAGCACGAAGAGCTTCTCACCGTTGATTTCGGTCACGTCCTCCACAATCACCTTGCCCGGCGAGCAGGACATTGACGGCCCGCGGACAGTTCTGCCAAGTCCGGACATCTTCCGGTACGCACTGTTGAAAATATCGAGCGCCTCGAAGAGCGGCACCTCGAAATAGTGCTTCGGGCCGGTGTCGCGTTCGAGAAACATGTAGTAGGGAATAACGCCGAGCTGCAACTGCTTCTGCCACATCTCCTCCCAGACGGCAGAGTCGTCGTTGACGTGACGCGCCAGCGGCGACTGGCTGCGGATCACTGCCCCGGTGGAACGGATACGCCGGATCGCCTCGACCGCGTCGGGATTATCAATTTCGCGTGTGTGGCTCATGTGGGCCATGATGGCCAGCTGCTTGCCCGCCTTGACTACCTCCTCGAAAAAGCCGATCAACTGGTCGGCATCCTGATCGGTCGTGAACCGTGTCGGCCACCAGCTCAGCGACTTGGTGCCGATGCGGATGGTTCGCAGGGTCGGAACATCGAGCAGCGGGCGCATGTACTTCTCGATCAGCTCGGTGCTCATCACCATCGGATCGCCACCGGTGAAGATCACATCCTTCACCTCGGGGTGACGCTGGAGGTATTCGAGCAGCCTTTCATTGCTGGCGTTGGCGAACTTGAGATTCTCCAGGCCGGAGAACTGCGGCCAGCGGAAGCAGTAGGTGCAGTAGGCATGGCACACCTGCGCTTCGAGCGGGAAGAACAGTAGGCTCTCGCGATATTTGTGCTGCATTCCGTGCAGCGGCTCACCGTCGAGACGGGGCGTATTCAGCTCCATCTGGCCAGCCGGATTCGGATTCTGCCGGAGCTGAATCTTCCGGGCCTCCTCCCTGATAAGCTGCGGATCGGCTTTTGCAAGCACGAGATCTGAAATGGTACGGAAGTCCTCGCCGGAAAGCATTCCCGCCTGGGGAAAGCTGAGCCGAAACATGGGATCATCGGGAATATTCGACCAGTCGATCAGATTTTTAGCCACATGGCTGTTCACTCTGAATGGATAAACCTCGGCAACAACCTTGATAGCATGAAGCTGCTCGGGAGGGATGCTGTCGAATTGCGGTAACTGCTGAATATTTTCCGCCGTATACGATTGAAAGGTTAACATGGCGTACTCCTGTTCCTTTGGAGCGGAAATCGGGCCGAATGCAACGCATACCGGCGCGAGAGGCGGGCACCTCTGAGTATGGCGGTAAATCCAGAAACGCTGAGTCCTGGTGGGATAGGTTGTTGTTCGCAAGGCATGTGCGAACCAAACGAGATCGGGCGCATCGGAGAGCGGCCCCCGAAGCGTGCCACAGAGAATGAGAGATGCCCGTCTGTGTTGCCCGCTCGTGGATAAATAGTCTTGTAACGTTATTTAACAATACATTCGGACAAAACCAAATCGGGCAAAGCTCATCAGCTCTCCCTGGCCTCTGAGGCACGAGGCTCCCAGAGCGGGATGTCGCTACTCCTGACATGCAGATCTCTCTGAGGAAAGGGAATCTCGATACCGTTTTTACGAAACGCATCGAAAATCCGGTAGTTCAGCTCACTGCGCAGGAACCGGGGGGCCTGAATGCGCGTCTGCGTCCACACCAGCAGCTCGA
>DRSQ01000148.1 GCA_011372505.1 Chlorobaculum parvum
GAACATCATCGGCACCGAGGTTGAGTCGATTGCCCCACTGATCGAGCTACCCAATCTGGAAAAGCTGGAACTATCGGCAGGACGGATACCGCAATCCGAAATCGAACGCTTCATGTTCACCCACCCTGCCTGCGACGTGATTATCAAGCCAAGGGGATGATGGATTGAAGGGATAAAGTTGGTATGATTTGAGAAAGGGGAAGAGTTTCCTGAATGGAGCCTCTTCCCCTTTTTTTGTTGGTTGATCGATTTAGGTCTTACCGAAATGGAAGGGATTGTGATAAATAAACCGTTATGCTAACGCCCGATTAAACTGCTCTGCACGGCTTTATAGTTTGGCCAAATTATGTACTAAAAGTCTATTCTTGCTCGCAACAAACTTAATTTATAACCCAAAACACTATACCACAACTATATTGTACTGCAATTCCAGCCATTTTAGGTAATAGGGATCTTTTATAGTACTTAACACCTTTTCTTTCACATAGGGACGACTCCTAAAATCATCTGAATTTAAAAATGAACAAAGAACCAAAAATCTTTGCACAGAAAATGGTTTCTTAAAATTTGGGTTAAACAAATACAAGCTTATCTTGGGATTTAATTCTTTCTCAAACATTGCTGACCTAAGTTGGTTTGCAAGTGTAATGGTACTTAAATTTCCTGAAGAAAACTGTATACCTAATATTTCCTGAACCCGAGAATTTTGAAGGTATAACAACCTAGCAAGAGCAGCTGTAACCTGTCTTCTCAAAAAAGAATCGCTTTGCCATAAATTTTGGAACTGAACGATAAATTTTAATAGTTCGTCTGGGTGTGCATACTTCGTTTTAAACCAAAGAAGGCTATAGAAGTCACTGGGCAATCGGCGACGTTTTGAAATTTCAACAACTTCATTCTCAAAGGCCAATAGGAATTTTTTTGATTCAGTATCGGTAGGCACTTGCCATAGGGTAACCAAGTTTGATAATTGAAATAAAGAGATGTCATCAAAAAGATCAAGATTTTTAATAATATCAAGAACAATAGCCGCTGTTTTTGTGGTGAATCCGACACTTGTAAGGTAAACAATCAAGTTATCGCGGAGAACCGGATGCTCGATATAGATTTTTTTGACTAACGGCAAAAGCTCATTAGAACCATGCCGTCCGAAGAAGCTTATATACCGTTTTGAAACCTTATCCCAGTACTTTGGACTTGAGTCCTGTAAGTGCTTTTTAAAGATTTTTATAAGCGAAGTTAATTCTGTTTTGGGTGGCGAAACTTTTGCATACCTCTTTGATAGATCATCAAGCATTCGATTTTCTTCTATCTGAAAGTGAACGTACCCCATCTTGTCAGAATAAACATTTGTCTTTGCAAGGGTTAGTGCCAAACCGCGAGACTTAAGCATATCAGAGACCGAGCTTAGAATATCAACAGCCTTCTTTCTGCTTTCAACGCCAATAACTATATCGTCCATCCATCGGGTAAAGTTATCATTGGTACGTTGTTTAAGAACCTCATCAATCTCAAAAAGAAAACAGTGCGCTAAGAGGCGAATAGCTTCAACATTTGTAGTTGGCAATCCTCTTTTTGAATAAGGCATATAGTCTGGCTTCCAACTAATTTCTTCAATAGTCCGAAACAAAAGATCAATAATCACCTCATCAACTTGCGAATAAGAAGTAAATACTTTTTTCAGCTCTCTAATATCGATACTATCGTAATAATTTGATAGGTCTGTAACAACAATTAGCTCAAAAGATTCATTAAATTTATATATCTGCTTTTGTAGTTCTTTCCACTGACCTTTCCAAGAATAATCTGTAGAAGAGAACTCATGCGGTTTCTTTACGCTGTGACGATCCCTAGAAAAAAAAGCTTTTCCAGAAGGCTGCTTTTTTAGAACATTGTCACCAATGGATTCCACAAGCACCTGCAAGATAAGTGCATCAACGGGTTGAGGGACTACAAGATGCCGACAAACTCCCAGTTTCTTTTCGATTCTGTAAATCAGAGGCTGTGAGGCTTTGTATGTCCCGTTGAGCACTTCCGTACGTATGCTTTGTGCCCGATCCTCGATATTGTAGTTGAAGTCAAAATGATCGAAGAGATCAAGAAGATCAAGATCGCGTAGCTGCTTCTTCACAACCTTTCGCCAGATATTAATAATATTTCTTTTTTCAAAGACAGCATCTAGTGCTTTCTTACGGACGCTATTGAACCGTTCTGTCTGCATTCTTTTAACTAATATTCCAAATTAACTTCCAACAATATCTAATGTTTATTCTATGGTTCGTGTATAAGAGAACTGGTTCTTGATTTCTGCCCTCATAGCACGCCTACGATCAGCCTGCAAAAAAATTGATAACACTATGTATTTAAGCACATTACAAAAACAAGCTTTTTATCCGGGATGGGAACAGGAGACCGTTACATCAAACTTAGCACTAAATCAGCAAACAAAAAAAGGCAGACCTTTTGAGTCTGCCCTTTTGAAAAGTACTGTGACGATTTACCCGCCCAATCAGTCGATATACATCAGTGCCTGATCTGCGGAAACTGCATCGCCCGGTTTGGCGAGAATGACTGTCACCGTACCCGACTTGGGAGCTTTGACCGGCGACT
Organism: Chlorobaculum parvum; assembly: GCA_011372505.1. Classification (GTDB taxonomy): domain Bacteria; phylum Bacteroidota; class Chlorobiia; order Chlorobiales; family Chlorobiaceae; genus Chlorobaculum; species Chlorobaculum parvum_B. Next base: position 2,611 of record DRSQ01000148.1, read on the forward strand.
CCATCTTCATAGCCTCCATGACGGCGACCTCCTGGCCTTCCTCAACCTTCTGGCCAACTTCGACCTCCATCTTGAAGACGTTGCCCGGCATTGACGGCATCACGGGCGTGCCCTGATGCTGCTGGGCCGCAGGAGCAGCCATTTGCGGCATCGCCATCGGCTGCGCTCCGGGGGCGGTGGACTGGGCCATCACCATGCCATCGGCGATCACGACGTTGAACGATTTGCCGTCCACCATCACCATGTAGTTGCCCGACAGGTTGCTACGTCCGGCTGGCTTGATGAGGTCGGAAAGACGATCCTGCAACGAGTTGCCATGCGAGGTAACTTTCAGCTCTTCCTCATCGTGCTTAGCCTCCTCTTCGGCCTCAATGTCCGCCTTGTAGCGGATGCCCATCGGCTTGTCACCCTTGAGGAATCCGATGCCCTTGTCGCCACAGGTGGCCGCGATGAAGATGTTCTCCTCGGTCACTTCGAGCCCCGCCTCTTCAAGCAGCTTGGTGTTGTGCTCGACGCCGAGCTCCGGGTTGCGGTCGTTGATGTCATGCACATCCTGAACGGTCGGTTCGAGGCCAAGTTGTTCGGCAGCAAGCGCTACCACCTCCGGATCGGGCGCGGCGGGCGTTTTGCCGAAGTAGCCGAGCACCATCTTGCCGTAGCCGTCAACGATCTTTTTCCAAGGCCCCTGCACGGTGTTGGCGAAGGCTTGCTGGAAGTAAAACTGCGAGACCGGCGTCACCGACGAGCCAAAGCCACCCTTGGCGACGACCTCGCGCATGTTGCGAATCACCTCGGGGAAGAAGTGCAACGTGTCGTGGTCACGCATCATCTGGGTGTTTGCCGTCAGCGCGCCGCCGGGCATGGGTGAGAACGGAATAACCGGATTGACCTCTTTGGCTTCCGGCGGCATGTAATATTTATCCATGTGCTCAATGAACATCGACTCCACTTCGAGGTACTTCTCCTGATCGATGTCGAGCGTGTAGTCGGTGCCGCGCAGGCGGTGCCACATGGTGAGAATGTCAACCTCGGCGGTGCCGCCGCTGACCGGGGCCATCGCGAGATCGATGATGTCGATGCCCGCCTCGATGGCCGCGTAGTTACAGGCCACGCCCATGCCGGCGGTGTCGTGCGTGTGGAACTCAAGCGTGGTGCCCTCGGGCAGCATCTTGCGCGCGACCTTGACCGTTTCATAGACGACGGCGGGAGTGGTGGTGCCAGAGGCATCCTTGAAAGCGACGCTATCGAACGGAATACCCGCGTCGAGAATATCCTTGAGCTTGTCGAGGTAGAACTGCGGCGTGTGGCAGTAGGACTCTTTCAGTCCCGGAGGCAGCCCCATCAGGGCAATCACCACTTGGTGCTTCAGCCCGGCGTTGACGATGCACTGGCCCGACCATGCGAGGTTGCGCACGTCCATGAGGGCGTCGAAGTTGCGGATGGTGCTGATGCCGTGCTTCTTGAAGAGTCTGGCGTGCAGGTCGATGATATCGCGCGACTGCGACACGAGGCCGACCACGTTGGCGCCTCGCGACAAAGTCTGGAGATTGATGTCCGGCCCCACCACGCGGCGGCAGGCGTCCATCATCTCAAAGGCGTCCTCCTGGCAGTAGAAGTAAAGGCTCTGGAAGCGTGCGCCGCCACCGACCTCGAAGTTATCGGTACCTGCATCGACTGCGGCCTGAAGCACCGGAAGGAAATCCTCGGTTTTGACCCTTGCTCCGTAACAGGACTGGAACCCGTCGCGGAAGGAGACATCCATGAACCGTATTTTTTTCATATAACGCTCTCGTTGGTTTTATCTTGATCCGTTAGGGCCGCCTCCCGCCTGGCAGGCAAACAGCCTCAAAAAAACTGATTGATCCAGTCGTGCCGGGTTACTCTTTGCCGATGCTTTCAAGCACTGCGAACGACTCCTCATCGACCTGCTTGTGCAGGCTGTTGCCGTTGGCGTCCATCGTGACGATTGCCGGAAAGGCCTTGACCTGAAAGTGCCACATCGCTTCCGGCACGCCCATCTCTTCGAGGAAATCGACGCCGGTCACCTTTTCGACCGAGCGGGCGTAGTACTGTGCCGCGCCGCCGATGGCGTTGAGATAGACCGCACCATGCTTCTGCAGGCCGGCCAGCGTCTTCGGCCCCATGCCCCCCTTGCCGATGACGGCACGAAGACCGAGCTTCTCGATGACATCCGCCTGATAAGGCTCCTCGCGAATCGAAGTAGTTGGTCCGGCAGCGACGACCTGGTATTCGCCATCGTCGTTCTTGAGCATCACCGGACCACAGTGGTAGATAATGCCACCGCTGATGTCGAGCTCTTCCGGCAGGTCGTGGTGCATCACGTAGTGGTGGAAGGCGTCGCGACCGGTGTGCATCTCGCCCTCGACGATAACGATGTCGCCCACCTTGAGCGAGCGGATCGTCTCCTCGCTGACCGGAGCTTTGAGCACCACCTCGCGTCCCGTGAGCGGAATGCCCTCGCCCTGAGCCATGCGCTTGATCTCGTCGTCAAAGCGATACTGCCACTCGGTGATCGTCCCTTCTTTCGGGTCGATGATAACACCGAGGCGACGATAGGCCCAGCAGTTGTAGGCCACCGAGACGAAAAAGCTCGCCGGTACGCGGTGCGACTTGCCGATCTTGCAACCAAGCAGGGTGCTTTTGCCGGAAAAGCCCATCGGACCGATGTTCAGCGTGTTAGCCTTTTCGAGCATCTCCTGTTCGAGGCTGGCCAGCTCCGGATCGGGATTGACGTCATCGACGTAACGGAGAAGCTGCTTCTTGGCAAGCTCGAAGCCACTGGTGCGATCGCCGCCGACGCCGACGCCGATGAAACCGGGGCTACACCCTTGGCCCTGCGCCTGGTACACCGCGTGGGCGATGCACTTGCGCACGCCGTCGATGTCGCGGGCTGCGCGGCCCTGTCCCGGAATTTCAGCCGGAAGCGAGTACTGGATGTTCTTGTTCTCGCAACCACCACCTTTGAGAATAAGCTTCACCTCGATCTCGTCACGATCCCAAGGCTCGAAGTGAATCACCGGCACATGCGCGCCGAGGTTGTTGCCGGAGTTCTTGCCGCTCATCGAATCGACCGCGTTGGGACGAAGCTTGCCGGTACGGGTCGCCTCGACAATCGCCTCTTCGATGTCACGCTTCATGGCGAGCTGATCAACCCCCTTCGGCGTGTGCACGAAAAAGGTGGGCATGCCGGTATCCTGGCAGACCGGACCGACGTTATCGACCGCCATGTCGATATTGAGCGTGATGGCCGACATGGCCAGACTCGCCCTCGAATCGGCGGCCTCCTGACCGACCGCATCGGCAATCGCCTTGCGCACGTCGCTCGGCAGGTTTGCGGAGGTCTCCGTAATCAAGGCTATCATTGAATCCCTGAACTGTTTCATAATCGGGAAGCTTGAAAGTGAACAATAGTATTTGAAGCCGCCCGGATCGTGTCCGGAGAGGCTCCGCTGGCAAATCGCTTATTCAATAGCGGTTTTGTCTATCGCATCCTGCTTGATGAGCAGAACCGGAATCGACGCTGAACGGTACACCGCCTCGGCCACACTCCCCATCATCAGGCGCATCAGGCCACTCCGTCCATGTGAACCCATAACGATCAGATCGGCACCCCACTGCTCTGCCTGACTGATGATCACCTCTTTCGGTTCACCACCAGTATCCTTCACATCAGCCTGCAAGCCGTTTTTGATTTCTGACATGAGCATCTGCGAAAAGCTTTCGGGCATTGATGCTTCATCATCAGAAGCACTTGGCGCATAGCCATCCTTTTCTCGGATATGCAGAAACCTGACATGAGCATCGACGCGTCTAGCCAGCTCCACGGCATAACGCAAAGCTTTGTCGGAGGCGTCGGAGTAATCGGTTGGGCACAGAATTCTGGAAAGCTGTATCATTAATTACGCTTTAGTCTACTTATAGTTGGGCGATCAATGACGGCTGGCAATAAAGCCTTGAATTTACATTTTTTTTGAGAAACACCGAACTAACCTTCATGATCAAATGCGCATACAGGCATATGCCTGCAAAAGGCAGTATGGCAATCCCGAATTTTTTGACTTAGCTTTGAGAAAGCAAAATCTTCGGCCCGAAATGCATTGCAGAAACCAACCTGAACGCATGAACAAGGTAGCCCAGGCATTGCTGAATTCACAAGCCTATTCTCACCCAACCGTCTCCGAGATCGAGCTGGTGGAAACCCATATTTCATGGGTTTTCCTGACCGGTGACTACGCCTACAAGCTCAAAAAGCCGGTTAACCTCGGCTTCCTCGACTTCTCGACTCTCGAACGCCGCAAGCATTTCTGCTACGAAGAGCTGCGCCTGAACCGTCGGCTCTGCCCGGACCTCTACCTCGACGTGCTTCCTGTGACCGAAGAGAGTGGCCGGATTCGCATCGGCGGCAACGGTGAAGCGCTCGATTACGTCGTCCGTATGGTGCAATTCAACCGAAGCCTGGAGCTTGACCGGCTGCTCCGGCGGGGCGAGCTGACAGGGCAGCAGATCGACAATGCGGCGGAGGTGATCGCCGCATTCCACACATCGATCCCACAAGCCGATCCAGCATCGCCGTTCGGCAAGCCCGAAGAGGCGATCAAGCCGATGATCGCCAACTTCGATCTCACCGAAAAGGTGGCCCCCTCGGAGAATGAACGCCGCGACATCGAGCGGCTGCGCCACTGGACGCTCGGCGAGCATCGGCGGCTCACGGAGCTGCTGAGAGAACGGAAAGCTGACGGGATGATTCGGGAGTGCCACGGCGACATGCACACGGGCAACATGCTGATCCGCAACGGGAAGGTGATGATTTTCGACTGCATCGAGTTCAGCCCGCGGCTCAGCAAGATCGACATCATCAACGACCTGGCGTTTCTCTTCATGGATTTGCAGCACGCCGGACATGCGGAGCTGGCGTGGCGGCTGCTGAACGGCTGGCTCTCGAAAACCGGCGACTACGACGGCCTGCGAGTGCTCAACTTCTATTGCGCCTACCGCGCGATGGTGCGGGCCAAGGTCACCTCGATCCGCCTCGCGCAGGAGAGCGACAAGGCGGAGATCGCCGCGACACTCAACGAGCACCAATCGTACCTGCACCTCGCCCTCGGCTACACCGAGCGCCCCAAACCGCTACTCGTGCTCACACATGGCGTATCCGGCAGCGGCAAATCAACGATTTCAGCAAAGCTCGCCGAAGCGGGAGGCTTCATCCACATCCGCTCTGACGTCGAACGCAAGCGCCTGTTCGGCATCGGCAGCCTCGAAAAAAGCACCGAACAGGGGCTCAACATCTACACGCCCGAAGCCACAGAGGAAACCTACTCGGCAATGCTCGAAGCAGCGAAAGCAGCACTGGCGGGAGGGTATCCGGTCATCGCGGACGCAACCTTCCCCACCAGAGATTTCCGAAAACCCTTCATCGAACTTGCCAAATCAATGGGCGGCCAATGCCGCATCCTTCACTTCCACGCCTCACCGGATGAGCTGCGTCGGCGAGTACGGGAGCGCAACGCTTCAGGCGGCGATCCATCCGAAGCCGATCTCTCAGTACTCGAAGCCCAGATGCAGAAAATCGAACCGTTCGAAGATAACGAAAAAGCCCTCTGCATCGACATCGACACAGAGGGCAACATTTCCGTTGAAACCATCCTTCAGGAAGTCAGGCAATAGCGGGCAACGAGAAGAGATTCCTGCTACACCTCGATTTCGAAAAAGAGGCGAATGGCAAGACCGGCCAGGAAGCTGATGCCTGAAACCACGACAATCAACCCGGCCATTTCAAGAAAACGGCTCCTGAACGGAACACCCTTGGCAACTGAAACATAGAAGTTGAACAACGCCACAACGAGCAGCGCTCCAGCAAACGCGCACGCAAGACTCAGGTAGATATTCGACAACACGAAGTAGGGCACAATCAGCACAGCTACGGCCAGGATGTAGGCCACGCCGGTGTAGATCGAGGCCTTGACCGGATTTTTCGCACCCGGCTCGGCTTTGGTGGAAAGATACTCGGACGAAGCCATCGAAAGCGCAGCTGCAAAACCGGTAATCAGGGCCGTCAAGGCCACCAGACTCGTATCCTGCAACGCAAAGGTCAAACCGGCCAGCGCTCCAGTCAGCTCCACGAGCGCGTCGTTCAAGCCGAGCACGATCGAACCGGTGTACTGAAGCCGCTCTTCGTCAAGCAGCGTAAGTAGCGCCTGTTCGTGCTCCTCCTCGTCGTTGACCACAGCCGTGACCTCATCGCCAAGCGCCGATACTTTTTCGTACGCAATCTGCGCCTCCTGCTCACCGCCCTCCATCAGCTTCACCGCAAAAGTGAACCCAAGCAGCAGGCTGATGACCGAATAAAACCAGATCTTGAGCTTGTTCGGTTCGACATCCTGCCCGGAAAACTTTTTCCAGATATGATAATGGCGAAGCTCATCATCGGCAATCTGGGCAAAAATCCTCTGATTCTTCACGCCATCGATGCGCGCAGCGAGATTCTTGTAAATGAAGTGCTCGGTGATCTCGTTTCTCTGAAAGCCTGTAATCAGCCGAACCTCCTGTTCGCTAAGTGTAGTCACAGAATATGAATAGAGTTAGGGTTATTCCATTTTTAAAACAAATATGCATCATCATCGGGCTGATAATATTTCAATCTGTCATTCCCGCGAAAGCGGGAATGACGAAGAAATGACATTTTATTGATACATCAATGATCTGGAACTGGAATTAGAATTACAAATCAGCCCGCCGCACGAATGACGGCAGGCTGACAAACCTGAAATAAGAAAAACGGTTTTGGCATTGTTATTGATCGTCGTGAGCGGGCTGCGCAACAGATCAATAACAATACCATCAAGCTTTCGTCGCTGCCTCGACAAGCTCGTTCATGCGCGAAACGTAGTCGGTCACCGACTCCAGATCGCCCTCCAGCAGCATGGCGCTGTCGAAAAGCTGCATCACCGCGGCCCGCACGATTGGGTCGGTTGACATGCCAACCGCCCGCTTGCCGGCGAGGTTGCGGATGATCGGGTGCGAGGTGTTGACTTCGAGCACCTTCTTCGCGCCCGGCATGTCTGCCCCCTCCTGCTGCATCATCTTCATGACCTTCGCCATCTGGCTGTCCATCGCATCCTTGGCACTCACCAGCGTCACGGGCGAGCTGACCAGGCGCTTGGACTCGATCACGTCGGCCACGCGCTCGCCGAGCACCTCCTTGAAGAGCGAAATCACGCCAACCGTGCCCTCCGCCCCGAGTTTCTCTGCCTCGGGTTCGAGGCTGCTCGCGTCGACCTCCGCCTTTTCTATGGACTTGAGCGGCTTCTTGTCGTACTCGAAAAGGGAGGGGATCACGAACACATCGACCGGATCGGAGAGCAACAGCACCTCGATATCCTTCTTGCGGAAGTATTCGAGGTTCGGGTGAGCCAGCATCTGGGCGCGGTCGTTGCCCGCGTGGTAGTAAATCTCCTCCTGCCCCTCGGCCATGCGCTCGACATACTCCTTGAGCGTGACGTATTCACCCTCGCCGGTTTTGGTGGTCTCGAAGCGCAGCAGCTCGATGAGCTTGTCGCGGTTCGTAAAGTCGGTGTTGAGACCAATTTTCAGGATCGTGCCGAACGCCTTGTAGAAGATGCGGAACTTCTCAGGCTGCTCCTTGGCGAGCGTGTCGAACCAGCCAAGCAACTTGCTGGTGAGAATCTGGCGAATCTTGGCCATCACCGGGCTGGACTGCACCAGCTCACGCGAAACGTTCAGCGACAGATCTTCAGTATCGACCACGCCGCTCACAAAGCGCAGATACTCCGGCAGCAGGTCGCGACACTCATGCTGAATCAGCACCTTTTTGATGTAGAGCTGCGGACCGCGTTTTTCAAGCGCCCCCTGCTGGTAGAGCAGCTCCATCGGGGCTTCAGAGGGGATGAAGAGCAGAGCTTTGAAGCTCACGACGCCCTCGACCGACACGTGCAGATAGTCGAGCGGCTCCTTGAAATCGTTAGAAATAAACTTGTAGAACTCGTTGACCTCTTCGGTCTTCAGCTCGCTCTTCGGACGCTGCCAGAGGGCGGTCATGCTGTTGATCTGGCGAGTGCCGAGGTTGATCGGATACTCCACGAAGTTGGAGTATTTCTTGATGATCTGCTCGATACGATACTCCTCGGCGAACTCCTTGAACTCCTCCTTGAGGGTAAACGAAATCTTCGTTCCTCGCACCTCGCGCTCGATCGGCTCGATGGTGTAGGTGCCCTGGCCGGATGAAACCCAGCGCCACGCCTGCGAACCGCTCTCGGCGCTTTTGGTCTCGACGGTCACCTCATCGGTCACCATGAAGACCGAGTAGAAACCGACGCCAAACTGACCGATCAGGTTGGCGTCGAGCGGCTGTCCCTCCTTCTGCTGCTCCTTGAGCGCCTCCATGAAACCGAGCGTGCCGGACTTGGCCACCGTGCCGAGGTTCGAGATCAGCTCCTCCTCGCTCATGCCGATACCGCTGTCCTCGATCACGAAGTTGCCCGACTCCTTATCGACCGTGATGTCGATCTTCAACTCGCCCGACTTGTCAATGCTCTCGTCGGAGGTGAGCATTTTGAAGCGCGCCTTGCCAAGCGCATCGGAAGCGTTGGAGATCAGCTCGCGCAGAAAGATTTCGGGATGGGTGTACAGCGAATGGACGATCAGGTCCAGAAGCTGTTTCATTTCCGCCTTGTATTCAAATTGCTTTGCCGAGGAATTCTGTTCACTCATTTCAGTCATCGTTTGATTGGTTCAGGAATCCGCCTTCAGAACAGGGGGCCGAAGGCGAACGGAAAAATTTTCGGGGTAAATTTAACGGTGAGAACCAAATAACGCAAGCGCTCACACCCGACGCAGCTTTTTGCGTGCCTTAACCTCGCCCTCGTACACCCGCTTGATGCCATCGCCAAGCGATTTTTCGATGTCACGAATATTGGAAACCAGGCGCGACATACCGGAAATCTCCACAGACGCGGCCTGATCGGAGCCCCACATGGCGCGGTCGAGGGTTACATGCCGTTCGATAAAAGTGGCACCGAGCGCCACGGCAGCCCAGGTCGTTGCCAGTCCGACCTCGTGGCCCGAGTAGCCGATGGGATTGTCGGGATAGCGCTGCTGAAGCGTGTGGATCATCCGCAGGTTCAGCTCATCGACCGGGCATGGGTAGGTCGAATTGGAGTGGGCGATCAGAAGCTTGTCCTGGCCTAGCGCCGAGACAGCCGCTTCGACCTCCTCCATGGTTGACATGCCGGTTGAAATCATCAGTGGACGCCCTGTCGCCTTCGTCTTTTTCAGCAACGCAAGATCGGTCAGCGAAGCCGACGCCGCTTTGTAGCAGGGAGGATTGAACTGCTCCATGAAATCGACTGCCTCCTCGTCCCAGCACGAAGCGAACCACGCGATCCCCTTCTCGCGACAGTAGGCGTCGATTTCCGAGTACTCGTCGAAGCCAAACTCGACCTTGTAACGATAATCCATGTAAGTCATGCGACCCCAGGGAGTATCGCGTTCGATAAGGCGCTGATCCATCGGAACGCACAGTTCCGGCGTCCGTTTCTGGAACTTCACCGCGTCGCAACCAGCCTGTGTCGCGCCCTCGATCAGCTTTTTGGCCACTTCGAGCGAGCCGTTATGGTTGATCCCGATCTCCGCGATCACATAGACCGGATGGCCGTCGCCGACCATGCGATTTCCGATTTTTACTTCAGCCATAGGTAACATCGATCAGATAGCGGAAAGCGCGCATTGCACACCTTCAGGTTTATTAATAAAGAACCCCGCCGCAAGCAGCGGGGTATTGAAGATCTCTCCATGTCAGAACAGAGATAATTGATAATTACTGTATATTTTCTGATATTCACTCCCCTGCTCTTTCACATATTTGCTTATTACTTCCTCATTACCATGTTTGCTCACCGTGCTTGCATAATAGCCATCCGTCCACAGTTCACCACCCCAAAGTTGTTTTTTCACCTGCGGACAACGTCGAAACACTTCTCGCGCTGAAATACTCTTTATTATCGTCACAATTTTCGTCACACTGTATATC